>NZ_WBYO01000005.1:0-183673 GCF_013283345.1 Marinobacterium sp. xm-d-564
GTTTCCCCATGTGAGAGTAGGTCATTGCCAGGCACCTAATAAACAAAGAACCCCAGTACCGAAAGGTCCTGGGGTTTTTTGTTTTTTGGTAGCAAGGAGACTTCTGAGCGAATGCCCATGTGACCACAGATGCACCGAAGGTGCGCTGGGGAGGCGCCAACGGCGTCGCGAAGCGATTACGAACACCGTTCGTAACCTATTGTAGGTCATTTCGAACTTCGTACAGGATCTCTGCCAAATCCATCGCGGCCTTTGCAAGACCGCTCCAACGGTTTTAAAAAAGATCTCTGCCAACGTCAACAGCGGATGACAGGCTGAAGGCCAGTCACCGTAGCTTCGTAGTGAGTTAAGCACACCAGTGACTGGCTTTAGCCTGTCATCTGCTGTCCAATTACGCGCCCAACCTTCCCGGCCTTCGCAAGACCGCTCCAACTACCCCCTCAAATGCTTGGCAAAGAATTCTAGGGTTCTCTCCCATGCCAGCTCTGCTTCAGCTTCGCTATAGCGTGCTGTCGAGTCGTTGTGGAAGCCGTGGTTTACACCTGGGTAGGTATGAGCGGTATAGGTTTTACCAAGCTTATCCAATATAGGCTGGTAGTCGACCCAGGTTCCATTCACGCGCTTATCCAGTTCTGCAAAGTGGAACTGTAATGGAGCAGTGATCTTCTCAAATCCGTCTTCAGCAGGCGTTCCATAGAAGGGAACACCGGCGTTCAAATCTGATCCTAGATCGATCGCTAGTTGATTGACTAGGTAGCCACCAAAGCAGAATCCAACCATACCCAGTTTGCCACTGCTGAACTCGTGATTCTTAATAAACTGAGCGGCTGCAATGAAGTCTGCAACGATTTTGCTTCGCTCTAACGTACGCTGCATTGCGCGGCCTTCGTCATCGTTGCCTGGGTAACCACCCAATGGATAGAGAGCATCGGGTGCAAAGGCGATATAGCCTGCTTTGGCCAGACGTCTAGCGACGTCCTCGATGTATGGATTCAAACCACGGTTCTCGTGGGCAACCAGTACGGTCGGCGCATCATTCATCTCATCGACCCCTGCTGGAACAACTAGGTATCCGCGCCCTTTTCCATGGCCTTCAGGCGACTCGAACTCTACATATCTCCCTTTGATTTCGGGATCATTGAATGAGACCTGTTCCGCCAGGGCGTAGTTTGGTGTCAGTGCTGTCGTCATTGCGCCAAGGGTTAATCCTGCAATGCCTAAAGTGCCTAAGCGCGCTAGGAAGGTGCGTCGGTCAATATCACCGTGTGCATATTCGTCGTACCAATCAAACGCGACCTGAGGAATGGTCAGCGGGGTTTGTTCTTTTTGTTGCATATCCATGGTTGCACTCCTGTGCTGATGATTTACAGATACTCTTTTGCCTATGCGTCGGTTTCTTACTACTGGAGCAAACTCTATAATGAGTCTCTTATTTATAGCTTAGGATTTTGAAATGCGCCTAATGATATTTTTATTAACGGCCCTGCTTGTGTCGGGCTGCGTGCCATTCGTTCCGTTTATCTAATTCTAATATGCCATCAGATTTCACTATTAATCGCTTCACCACCGAGTTCTCACCGTCTGAGGACCGAATTCGAATGGTGGTCGAAGAGAGTCAGCAGCAAACGATTGTCATTTGGCTAACGCGTCGTCTTTTGGTGCGCCTCATTGAGGCGATGGTTAAAGCGATTGAATCAGAGACAGTGGGGCGTCCTGAGTCGGATACTCTTCAATCATTTACTCAACACCGTGCTCAACAAGCTCAGGTCGAAGAGGCACCTGTTAAGGCGATAGAGGGCAGTTCTGAGTGGTTAATCAATCGTGTTGATCTGAATGTCTCGCATGAGCAACTGACGTTAAAGCTATTCTGTGATGAGGAGTGTGCCACTCTTGCCATGCCTCGTGTTAATGCTCGTCAGTGGCTAAATATTATGCACCGGCTATTTGAGGTCGCTGAGTGGCACTATGATAAATGGCCTAGTTGGCTTCAGCAGTCCCCCTCAGTGACTCAGCCGGCCCTGGTCCATTAAGACCGCGTCAAAATTCCATTAACAGTTTATTTACTATGCTCGCATCCATTAACGCCCTGCTACCCGATTTGCTGACCGTATCAGAATCTTGGTTTCTAATTGTGCTTTCAGGCTTTACCTCGCTGCTAACGGCAACGCTTGGCATTGGTGGCGGCGCGCTGTTGCTAGCGGTCTTGGCGCAGATAATGCCGCTTGCTGCACTGATTCCGGTGCATGGATTGGTCCAATTTGGCTCTAATTTTAATCGTGCACTGCTGACTTGGCGCCATATTGATCGTCCATTGATCGCTCAATTTATGGCGGGTGCCGTCATAGGAGCGGTGATTGCGTCGTTCATCGTCGTTCAGTTGCCCCTGACGTGGATTCAAATTGCGGTTGGCCTATTTATATTATGGATCGTTTGGGGGCCTAAACCGAAAGGGGGTGGTCTCTCTCCAAAAGGGGCAGTTGTAGCAGGTGGGTTAACCACGATTATCTCGATGTTTGTTGGAGCAACCGGCCCTTTAGTCGGAGGGCTTGTCTACCGCACTGGAGCGGATAAGCTATCGAAAGTAGCGACAATGGCCGCTGCATTGACGGGGCAACATCTATTAAAGGGTGTTGTGTTCGCGTTTGTTGGATTCTCATTTCTTGAGTGGCTGCCCCTCATCTCATTGATGATCCTATCGGGCGCAATAGGCACTTGGGTCGGACTCAACATTCTGCACAAGATCTCTTCTGATCTCTTTAATCAGCTGTTTCGACTGGTCATTACTCTGCTTGCGCTGCGATTACTGTGGCAGGGGATCGAATCGTTTTTATGGCATTAACACCAAACCAGCCGCGGCCGTTAATGCTGTTGCGGTGAAACGCGCCAACCACTTAGTGTTTGACTCATCAGCGAGTTTTTTCTGTAACCAGCGGCCACCCGATGCATAAGCAATTAACGCACCGATCTCTATCACAATAAACGTCCCGCCCATGACAGTAACCTGCTCGGCGATATTGGCTGTTGGATCCATAAATTGTGGAAAGAAGGCGGTGAAGATCAGGATCAACTTAGGGTTGGTTGAGGCGACGATCGCTTCTGATCGAGCCATCTCCCAGATTTTTGTCTCTTGTGCATCGACACTGTTCAGGTTGACCTGTGCACGGAGTGATTGCCAGGCCATGTAGAGCAAGTAAGCGGCACCGATTAGCTTCATAACAAAGAAAGCGTGTTCGCTCAGTGCAAGCAGCGCTTCTAGGCCATAAGCAAGCAGAACCAGCATCACCACCATGACGGGTAGACGCGCAAGACCGGCAACTGATGCAGCAAAGAGTGAAGTGCGTGTCCCATGTATCAGTGCTATCAGGTTATTGGGACCAGGGAAAAAGTTCATCCCGATACAGGCTGGAAGGAATATCCACCATTGAGCTTCGTTCATATCTCTCCCTATTTCCCTAAAGAGTCGGTTAACAGCAGGTAAGCTATTGTCCACATAGTAAGGGCTACGAGGCAATCTAATACGCGCCAAGCCAGTGGATTGGCAAACAGAGGTGTAAGCGCTCTCGCACCGTAGCTAATGGTTAAAAACCAGAGCAGAGAGAAACTGGATGCACCGGCTGCAAACCAATAAGTGTCTAGGCTGTCATAACGCCCTGCAATGCTGCCCAGTAGTACCACAGTATCTAGGTAGACATGGGGGTTAAGCAGGCTTAAGGCTGCGGTTGCCATCAATGCTGTAGAGAGGCTGCTAAAACCTGCGCTTTTATTAGCTTGTAGAGTGTTGCTTTTGAGTGCCGACAACCCTGCTTTGCATCCATAGAGTATCAAAAAGGCAGCACCGCCCCAGGTAACCAAGGTTAAAAATAGCTCGGAGCGATTGATTAAAGCACCCATGCCGGCGGCACCCGCAAAAATTAACAGGGTATCGATCAATGCGCAGGTGAGGGCAATCTGCCAAAAGTAGTGCTGCTTAACTCCTTGGGTTAATACAAAGGCATTTTGAGCACCAATCGCAGCGATTAAGCTCGCTCCGGTAATGGCACCTGTAATGTAAGCAGTCGGTAGCAATGTCATAGTCGGTCCAAACCAAAAGAAGCCACGGAGTTCGTGGCTTCTTGATGGCTATCCTATCTAAGCGATCGCTTAGAACGGGATGTCATCATCAAAGTCATCAAACGCAGGAGGCTGCTGTTGCGGGGCTTGTTGTTGCGGCGCCTGCTGAGGCGCTTGTTGACGCGGTGCACTTTGCTGAGGTTGTTGGTTGTAACCCATATCGCCGCCCTGCTGTTGGTAACCGCCGCCCATGTTGTCGCCACCGCCATTTCGGCCATCTAGCATCTGCATTTCGCTCGCTACGATTTCAGTAGTGTAGCGATCTTGGCCATCTTGACCCTGCCATTTACGGGTACGCAGTGCGCCTTCAACGTAGACTTTTGAACCTTTGCGAAGGTACTCACCAGCGATCTCAGCAAGGCGGTTAAAGAATACAATGCGGTGCCACTCGGTACGTTCGTTCATTTGCCCCGTGTTCTTGTCTTTCCAAGAGTCACTGGTTGCCAGTGTGATGTTGGTCACCGCACCACCGTTTGGCATGTAACGAGTCTCTGGGTCACCACCAATGTTACCCACTAGAATTACTTTATTAATACCGCGTGCCATTCTTATCTCCGCACAAAAACTTTAATCAATTTAGGTTACTTTAACAGATCAAAAGCGGCGATTCAGCCGTAATTGCAATCTACTTATCTGTCGTATTGAACTGCATGATATAGTACTCGTTTTTTCACGGCCGGAGCAGTAATGGACACAATTCTGGTACGCGGTGCGCGCACCCATAACCTTAAAGGGATCGATCTAGAGATACCCCGCGATAAGTTAGTCGTAGTCACCGGTCTATCGGGATCTGGTAAGTCCTCACTTGCCTTCGATACGCTCTATGCTGAGGGACAGCGACGTTATGTCGAGTCACTCTCTACCTACGCGCGTCAGTTCCTATCGATGATGGAAAAACCCGAGGTGGACCACATTGAAGGTCTCTCGCCGGCCATCTCTATTGAGCAGAAGTCGACCTCCCACAACCCGCGTTCAACGGTCGGTACCATTACTGAGATCTATGACTACCTGCGCCTTCTTTACGCTCGTGCGGGTGAACCGCGTTGTCCTGATCATGATCTACCTCTAAAGGCGCAAACTATCAGTCAGATGGTCGACCAAGTGTTGGCACTGCCAGAGGGGTCTAAACTGATGCTACTGGCACCTGTTGTGCAGGATCGTAAAGGCGAGCATCTGCACACTTTGAATGAGTTAAGAGCCCAAGGCTTTGTTCGAGCTCGTATTGATGGCACGGTTGTTGATTTAGATGATGTCCCGGCGCTCGATAAGAACAAGAAGCACCGTATTGATGTGGTCGTAGATCGTTTTAAAGTGCGATCTGACCTACAGCAACGTCTTGCTGAGTCGTTTGAAACCGCCATCAATCTTACCGACGGTCTGGCAACGGTTGATTGGATGGATGAGGGTGCGGGCGAAGAGATGATCTTCTCTGCGCGTTTTGCTTGTCCTAAGTGTGGGCACTCCATTCAAGAGCTAGAGCCGCGCCTCTTCTCTTTCAACAACCCACACGGCGCTTGCCCAAGCTGCGATGGTTTGGGGGTTAAGCAGTATTTTGATCCCAACAAGGTTGTTCAAGATAACACTCTGACGCTCTCTGAAGGGGCAATTCGTGGTTGGGATCGACGCACGCTTTACTATTTCCAACAGCTTAAAGCAGTTGCCGAACACTACGGCTTTGATATCGATACGCCGTTTAAGGATCTGTCTAAAAAGCATCAAGAGGTGATCCTCTATGGCAGCGGTACTGAGACAGTACCATTCCGCTACCTGAATGATCGTGGCGATATCGTCTCTAAATCACACGCTTTTGAAGGGGTTATTAATAACCTTGAGCGTCGTTATAAAGAGACTGAGTCAGACATGGTGCGTGATGACTTAGCGAAGTACATCAACATGCAGCCTTGTCCGAGTTGTTCTGGCAGTCGTCTGCGTCGTGAAGCGCGTCACGTATTCATCGATGACAAGACACTGCCAGAGCTTGTACGTTACCCCATTGGTTCAGCATTGGACTACTTCAATGGCTTGAAGCTAGAGGGAAAACAGGGCGAGATCGCAGAGAAAGTGCTGAAAGAGATCCGTGAACGACTCAGCTTCCTTGTCAATGTCGGACTTGATTACCTCTCTCTAGAGCGCAGTGCAGAGACTCTATCAGGCGGCGAAGCTCAGCGTATTCGTCTGGCCAGTCAGATTGGTGCCGGTCTAGTCGGTGTGATGTACATCCTAGATGAGCCCTCTATCGGTCTGCACCAACGCGATAATGAGCGTCTTTTGAAGACGCTTGAGCATCTACGCGACCTGGGTAATACCGTGATTGTCGTTGAGCACGACGAGGATGCGATCCGCCAAGCTGATCATATTATTGATATTGGTCCTGGTGCCGGTGTACACGGTGGCGAGGTTGTTGGTTCTGGAAGCTATGAGGATATCGTTAACAGTGAGCGCTCACTTACTGGTCAATACCTCTCCGGCAAGCGTGCCATTGAGGTGCCCAAGCAGCGCCATGAGCGTGATCCTAAGAAGTCGCTCAAACTGTTTGGGGCCTCTGGTAACAATCTGCAAAACGTCGACCTAGAGATTCCGGTTGGCCTGTTTACCTGTATCACCGGTGTATCGGGCTCTGGTAAGTCGACACTAATTAATAATACGCTCTACCCGATTGCGGCAACGGAACTGAATAACGCGACGACCTTAACGCCAGCTCCGTATAAGAAGGTGGTCGGTATGGACCACTTCGATAAGGTGATCGATATCGATCAGAGTCCAATCGGTCGTACCCCTCGTTCAAACCCTGCAACTTACACCGGTATCTTTACTCAAGTACGTGAGCTGTTTGCCGGTACCCAAGAGGCTCGTTCACGTGGCTACAAACCTGGCCGATTCAGCTTCAACGTTAAAGGCGGACGCTGTGAAGCCTGTCAAGGTGATGGTGTTATTAAGGTAGAGATGCACTTCCTACCGGATGTGTACGTGCCCTGTGATGTTTGTAAAGGGAAGCGTTACAACCGCGAAACTCTGGAAGTTCAGTACAAGGGTAAAAACATCCACGAAGTGTTGGACCAAACGGTTGAGGACGCACGAGAGTTCTTCGATGCTATCCCAGCCTTGGCTCGCCGACTACAGACTCTGATCGATGTCGGCTTGAGTTACATCCGATTAGGCCAAGCGGCAACGACCCTGTCTGGTGGTGAGGCGCAGCGCGTTAAGTTGGCCAAAGAGCTCTCTAAGCGTGATACGGGAAAAACACTCTACATTCTCGATGAGCCGACGACTGGTCTGCACTTCTATGATATTGAACAGTTGTTGACTGTTCTCAATCGTCTGCGCGATCACGGCAATACCATCGTTGTCATCGAGCACAACCTCGATGTGATTAAAACGGCGGATTGGATAGTCGACTTGGGGCCTGAAGGTGGCAGTGGCGGTGGCCGTATTGTCGCTGAAGGAACCCCTGAGCAGGTGGCTGATACTCAAGGGTCCGAGACAGGGCGTTTCCTGAAACCGATGCTCTAAAACCGACAGCTACAAAAAAGCCGGCACATCTGCCGGCTTTTTTATGTCGCTTGAGATCAGTCCAGCTGACTAAGATCGCGAACGGCACCCTTATCTGCTGCCGTAACGAGTTTCGCGTAGGCTTTTAGCGCTGCAGAGACTTTACGAGGACGCTCTTTAGCAGGCTTCCATCCCGCAGCATCTTGAGCTGCGCGACGAGTCGCTAGCTCTTCATCGCTGACAAGCACATCGATGGTGCGATTCGGAATGTCGATACGAATCATATCGCCATCTCGAACAAGACCGATGTTACCGCCACCAGCAGCTTCTGGTGAGACGTGACCGATCGATAGGCCTGAAGTACCACCCGAGAAACGACCATCAGTAAGTAGAGCACAGGCTTTACCTAGACCCTTAGACTTGATGTATGACGTTGGGTAGAGCATCTCTTGCATGCCTGGGCCACCCTTAGGGCCTTCGTAACGAACAATGACAACGTCACCCGCTTTGACCTGGTCGTTTAGGATGTGATCAACCGCTTCGTCTTGAGATTCGGTGATGTGTGCGGGTCCTTCAAACACAAGGATCGAGTCATCAACACCGGCTGTTTTCACAACACAACCATCTTGAGCTAGGTTGCCGAACAGTACCGCTAGGCCACCCTCTTGAGAGAAAGCGTGCTCTACTGAACGGATACAACCCTCGGCGCGATCCCCATCAAGAGATGGCCAGCGCGTCGATTGAGAGAAGGCTTGTTGAGTTGGAATGCCGGCAGGACCCGCTTTGTAGAACTCAACGACTTCCGGTGTTGGATTACGCATGATGTCCCATTTGTCGAGCACTTCAGCCATATCTTTACCAGCTACGCTTGGAACGTCGGTGTGTAATTTGCCGCCACGATCGAGCTCACCCAAAATGGCCATGATGCCACCCGCACGGTGTACATCTTCAATGTGGTATTTAGGTGTATTTGGCGCCACTTTACAGAGCTGTGGGACGACGCGTGAAAGACGATCGATGTCAGCCAATGTGAAGTCGATCTCTGCCTCTTGAGCAATCGCTAGAAGGTGAAGAATGGTATTGGTAGAACCGCCCATTGCGATATCCAGCGTGATCGCGTTTTCAAAGGCTTTGAATCCAACGCTACGAGGTAGAACGCGTTCGTTGTCATTCTCGTAGTAGTCCTTTGCCATCTCAACGATGCGGCGGCCTGCCTCTAGGAAGAGGTTTTCACGGTCAGCGTGGGTTGCCACGACCGTACCGTTACCTGGTAGAGCAAGACCTAAAGCTTCTGCCAAACAGTTCATCGAGTTGGCCGTAAACATACCAGAACAAGAACCACAGGTTGGACAGGCTGAGCGCTCAACGGCGTCTACTGTCTCATCGGAAGCCGTTGGATCGGCTGCCAGTACCATTGCATCGACTAGATCGAGTTTGTGCTCTGCTAGTTTTGTCTTGCCGGCTTCCATTGGGCCGCCGGTGACGAAGATAACAGGGATGTTCAGGCGCATAGAGGCCATCAACATTCCCGGTGTGATCTTGTCACAGTTAGAGATGCAGACAATGGCATCGGCACAGTGTGCGTTCACCATGTACTCCACTGAATCGGCGATGATGTCACGGCTAGGTAGAGAGTAGAGCATACCGTCGTGGCCCATCGCGATGCCGTCATCGACGGCAATGGTGTTGAACTCTTTTGCAACACCGCCCGCACGTTCGATCTCACGTGCGACTAGCTGCCCCATGTCTTTTAGGTGAACGTGGCCGGGAACGAACTGAGTAAATGAGTTGGCTACGGCAATGATCGGTTTGTGAAAGTCATCATCTTTCATGCCAGTTGCACGCCAAAGCGCGCGGGCACCAGCCATATTGCGGCCAGCGGTGGATGTTTTTGAACGGTACTGTGGCATCGTCTTCTCTCTTTTGATTACGCCAAAAAATTATCCACTCAGTATATCAGATTGAACGAAATGATCAGCTTAAAGACTTGTTCGCAGGTTCCTTATTCTGAGTAGGGTTTTTTACCGATTCAGACTCAATTAATATGTGCTGAGTTATTCTAATAATCATTGTTCTATCCTCGTGTTTGGAGGAGTGTTTGAAACACTTATTTTTGTTGATGTTGAGCCCCGTGTTTTTGGGGTTTTCTGTTGCTAGTGCCGCTGATAAAGAGGCCGTGGCCGATGCGGTTACTGCTGTTGTTGAAGCAGATGTTACTTCGCCTGAAGCCGTTGCAATTCCTGAAGGTGTCATTGATCCTGTTGTCACCCCTGAGTCGACCAGTGCCGCTGAAGTGAGTGTGGCTGATGTGCAATTGCCCTTTGATCTTAAGGCTGCAGCTGATCTGGCCATCGACACATTCGGTGGTGAAGTGGTGAAAGCGGAAGAGACACCGGACGAAGCTGGACTGCTTCTTTTCACTATCCGTATTGTTAACGAAGGGCGTGTTAAAGACGTCGTTATTGATGCAGCTAATGGTGACATTATTAAGCCTCTTGAAGAGCCGCTTGCTGCAGAAGCTGAATCGGATACGGTAACCGAGGATGTTCCTGTAAGCGAGAAAGCTCCTTTAAGTGAGGAGGCTGCACAGTGAAAATACTCGTCGTTGAGGACGATCCGGATCTACGTCGTCAGCTAGTCAGCGGTCTATCGGGTCGTGCTTATACTGTAGAAGATTGCGGTGATGGTAACGAAGCGCTCTACCAGGGCAGTGAGTTTGAATACGATCTTGCGATTGTCGATATTGGCCTACCCGGCATGTCAGGCCTTGATGTTATTCGAGGCTGGCGTAAAGCGCAGAGACAGTTTCCTATTTTGATTCTTACGGCACGCGGTGATTGGCAGGATAAGGTAGAGGGGTTAGAAGCGGGCGCTGACGATTACCTTGTTAAACCTTTTCACATGGAAGAGCTGAATGCGCGCGTGAATGCACTGCTTCGTCGTGCAGCTGGTCACGCCTCCCCGCAGATGACCTTTGGCCTCATTACTTTGGATACGGTCGCACGTGCCGTATTTGTTAATGGCTCAGAAATTAAACTGACCAGCTATGAATACCGCACATTGGAGTACCTAATGGTGCACGCCGGTAAGACAATCTCTAAAGCTGAGTTGACTGAGCATCTCTACCATCAAGATTACGATCGCGACTCCAATGTGTTGGAAGTGTTTGTTCGTCGTCTTCGTCAAAAACTGGATCCTGATCAGACCTTGCATCCGATCATGACCGTCCGAGGTCTAGGCTATCGTTTTGCTCTGGAAGCCTCTGAATAAGTTCTTTTCGGGCATCAAATGGGTGCCCGGATCTCTGCAGACTCGACTCCTTTGGGCGTCGATTGTGCTGCTCCCTATTCTGATTATTTTCGCCGGTGCAGCACTGCAGAACGCCTACGAGAGCAGTCTGTTTGCATCGGAGCGCTCCCAAGCGCAACTGCAAACCTATGGTATTTTGGGGTCCGCTGATCTGGTGGAGGGGGAGCTCGTCCTACCACGCCGCCTTCAAGAGCCGCGTTTCAGTCAGGTCCAATCTGGATTATCAGGGCTGGTGTTCGATGCTCAAGGTCTATTGCGTTGGCAGTCTGAGTCGAGTGCACTGCTCGAAGAGCAGTTTCTCATTCAGGTTTCAACCATCCAGCCGGAGCCGGGCAGTAGTCGATTTCAGCACTTAAAAGATCAAGGATTCTACCTCTACGTCTACCCACTGGTTTGGGAGATTGAAGAGAAGGAGTTTCGTTACACCATCGCGATAGTGAGTTCAGATGCGGCCGCGATGGAAGAGCTGCTAGCCTTCCAACGCCAGTTGTGGGGTTGGTTATTAGCGGTCTACTTGCTGGCTCTTTTGCTGCAGTTCTTTATTCTTCGTTGGGGTCTGAAACCCTTGGATGATCTTGCGGACGACCTCTCTATGATTGAGCAGGGTGATGCGGAGAAGCTTGAAGGTGTCTATCCCTATGAGGTGGAGCGTATTACCAAGAACTTGAACCGCCTGATCGAATCCGAGCGCTCGCAACGAGAGCGCTACCGCAACACCCTAGGCGACCTTGCACACAGTCTTAAAACACCACTGGCAGTGATTCGTGGTGCCGGAGAAGAGCAACACTCGCAATCGAGCTATAAACGCTTGGTTGAAGAGCAGAGTGATCGCATGACTCAGATTGTGCAGTATCAATTGAGCCGTGCGGTGAAGTCTAAAGAGCAGGCTATGACAGGCGCCACCAGCCTGCTGTTGTCGGTCGATCGTATTGTTAATGCACTTGGCCGGGTCTATGCCGCAAAAGAGATCGATGTCGAGCGTGAAGGGTTAAATCATTTCTTCGCGGGTGATGAACGAGATCTGATGGAGATGCTGGGTAATCTGATTGAGAACGCCTTTAAGTATTGTGATCATCAGGTTCGTCTCTCTGCGACGCAAGAGCAGCAGTGGTTAGAGATTGTTATAGAGAATGATGGCCAAGCTATCTCGACAGAGGAACATCAGGTTGTCATTGAACGAGGTGCTCGTCTCGACACCTCTCGACCTGGTCAGGGCATAGGTTTAGCCGTTGTGACGGATATTGTCAGCAGTTACAACGGGGGTATCGAAATAGCGCAGTCGGAGCTTGGCGGAGCCCAGATTAGACTCCGCCTTCCGGCTGGTGAGGAGTGATTACTCCAAGATTTTAAAGAAGACTTTTGAGTTTCTTTGAAAGTTATAGAGCGCCTGACGTTCAGTGGGTAGTGCGCTTAAATCGCGCTCTACAAAGCCTCTCTCCAAGAACCAGTGTGCGGTTCTTGTTGTCAGTACAAACAACTCTTTAAGGCCAATGGCTTTAGCTCGCTCAGTAATGTGCTCAAGCAGACTATCACCACGTTCACCACCACGATACTCATCACTGACGGCTATTCCGGCAAGCTCACCAACGCCCTCTTCATGGAAGGGGTAGAGGGCGGCACAGCCAATGATCGCATTATCTCGTTCAATGACAGAGAAGCGCTCAATTTCAGATTCGAGCAGCTCTCTAGAGCGGCGCACCAACACACCGGCCTGCTCTAGAGGGGCGATAAGATCAATCAGACCGCCGACATCATCGATGCTCGCTTCCCTGACCTGCTCATAGGAGTGGCGGCTGACCATTGTGCCGTAACCGTCTCGGGTGAACAGTTCCGTTAGCAGTGCACCATCCTCTTGGTAGCTCACTAGGTGACAACGTGGCACACCACGCTCACAAGCATCGGCCGCGGCACCAAGCAGACAAGCGATCTCGGAGTGTGGTTGAGTCGGGTCATCAATATTCGCTAAATAGTGCGAAACCAGACGTTTAGCCGTCGACGCGAGCAGTTCACTGCGTAACTCGCCTTGGCTATCACGTATACCCTGCTGTGCGCCAAACAGCACAAGTTTGTCGGCGTTCAATGCTGTCGCTACATTCACTGCGACCTCCTCAACCGATAGGTTGAAGATCTCTCCAGTCGGTGAGTAACCCAGGTTGGTCACCAGCACTATGTTCTCTAGGGCTAACTGCTGCTGAATCGCTTCACTGTCGACGCGACGCAGCTCGCCGGTTAATCCCATGTCCACGCCATCAAGAACACCCAGCGGTTTAGCCATAACAAAGTTGCCACTAACAACACGTATTTTGGCGCCGTGCATCGGTGTGTTGGCAAGGCTCATAGAGAGGCGTGCTTCAAATTCGGTTCTGACATTGGCCACGGCATCAATGACATCACCCATTAGGTCGGGTGAGGTAATACGCTGATCGTGGTGCAGTCTAACCTCTTTGCCGGCAGCTTGAAGGCGTTGATCAATTTGTGGGCGCGCACCGTGCACCAGAACGAGCTTAACACCTAAGCCATTCAGCAGCGCAATGTCATGAATAATGTTAGCAAAGTTGTCGCTGGCAACGGCTTCACCCGTCAGCATCATCACCATCGTTTTATCACGATGATGGTGGATGTAGGGTGATGAGTGCCTAAACCACTTCACATAGTTCGATGAGCTATCCATCGTTAACAGCCTTTCACACAGTATTGATTGATTAGATTATGCAACAGATCGAGGGTTGGAGCGAATTGATCCAGCGCTAAGAACTCATCTGGCTGGTGAGCCTGATCAATCGACCCAGGTCCGAGTACCAGTGTCTGCATCCCCATCTGCTGCAGGAAGGGCGCCTCTGTGCCAAATGCGACCGCTTCCGCTTTGTGTCCAGTGAGTCGTTCGACACATGCCACAAATTCGCTTTCGCTCTGTTCAAACGGAGGGATGCCGGGGAATAGTGAGCGAACACTCAGATCCACTCTGTGCTTCTGCTCTATCGGCTTGAGCCGATCGCTGATTAGGTTTCGCAGTCCATCCATCGACATGCCAGGTAGCGGGCGAAGGTCAAACTCCAACTCACACTGCCCACAGATCCGATTGGGATTATCACCACCGTGGATACAGCCCAAATTCATGGTCGGGACGTCGATTCTAAAGTTTGAGTTCTGATACTTAGACTGAAGCTCGCTGCGTATTGTGAGCAGCTCATTCATCACACCACTCATCGCCTCTAGCGCATTGGCCCCAAGCGATGGATCGGATGAGTGACCCGCTTGCCCCTCAATGCGAACCGCTTCCATCATCATGCCTTTATGCATTCTGATCGGTTTCAGGCTGGTCGGCTCGCCGATCAACGCAGCACGTGCTTTGGGTTTGCCCGCATCGACCAAGGCTCTTGCCCCAGACATCGAGGACTCCTCATCGGCTGTTGCGAGAATGATCAGCGGTGCTTGTAAGGGTGTATCTTTGTATTGCTTGGCGGCTTCAATCGCCAGTGCTAAAAAGCCTTTCATGTCACAGGTGCCCAGCCCATACAGTTTTTGATCACGCTCTTCGACTTTAAAAGGGTCTGATTTCCACAGCTCTGGATCACAGGGCACAGTATCGGTATGGCCAGAGAGAACGAGACCGCCAGGTCCTGTGCCCAAGGTTGCTATTAGATTGGCTTTGCCTGGGTTGTTGGGAACCGGCATCACCTCACATTGAAACCCTAGCGATTCACACCAGCTGTGCAGTAACTCAATGACGCCGAGGTTTGAGTGATCCCATTTCGGTGTGGTTGAGCTGATAGAGGGCACAGCTATCAGTGAACTGATCATCTCTATCGGCTTGGGTGGCATGGGCATGGTCGGCTCTCCATAAATATTTCATCTGACTTTATCCTGTTCCAGTGCGTTGGTCACTGATTCAGAGCTCAAAACTCTTGTACAATGGCTTAAACATCCGCGTTATTGAGAATGGAATCATGTCCAAAGAGCTTGAGTTAAAGTTAGGTTGCCTTCCGACTGTGGCAGCACAGGTCTGCGCACTGCCGTTTTTAAGTGACTTACCCAGTGAATCAAAGCTCCTTCTCAATCTCTACTACGATACGCCGGATGAGTCTTTGAAACGGATGAAAATGGCGCTGCGCATTCGTAAATCTGGCGATCAGTGGCTGCAGACTTTGAAAACGACTGGGATAACCGATGCATCGGGGCTCTCCACTCGTGGTGAATATGAGTGGGTGATCGATGGGCCCAATCTCAAGTTGGATCTTCTAAAGGAGTTGCTGCCCGCCGATCTCGACAGTGACAGCCTCTACCCTGTCTTTTCAACCAACTTTAAGCGCACAACTTGGCTCTATCAACGCGAACAGACGCAGATCGAGATCGCTTGTGATCAGGGTGAAGTACGAACCGGTAATCGTATTGAGCCGATCTCTGAAGTGGAGTTAGAGCTAAAACAGGGCGATGCCAGTGCTCTGTTTGATCTTGCTGAACAATTGACTCGATTGAGCCCACTGTGGATTGGTCAGCGTAGCAAGGCGCAGCGTGGCTGGGAGCTACGATTCGAGCACCCTCCTGCCCCAGAGTTGCCATCGCTTATCATGGAGCGTGGCGATTTGGCTGAGCGTGTTGAGCGCCTCTCGGCCATGACCATCTGTTGGCAGCGCTGTTATGAATTGATTCCAATCACTCTCGCACCAACGGTCATTACCACCCTCTGTTCTGCCCTGGAACAACAGATTGCACTGTTGCGACAGTTAAGTGATTTAGAAGCCTCTGCAGGGCTGCTGAAGGAGTACGAAGCACTGCTTACTCGAGTCATGCCTCTTTATGATTTGGCCTATTTCAGCGGCTCCTCTCCAACCTTTTATAAGACCATTGAAGAGAGATCACGATCGATCTCTGCTGATCTTTTGAATGATCCTTCAATCGGTCAGTTAGCGCTCAGAACGGCTCACTTCATTCGTGAAACGACTCAAGGAGCGGGTGATGAATAAGGTTCTGATCATTAATACCGGTGGCACCTTTGGTATGGTGCTAGGTGAAGCCGGGCTGGCGCCCGCTGCCGATCTTGAATTACGGCTGCGAGAACAGGTACCAGAGTTGGCGCACTATTCATTTGATCTCGTCGACCTGCTTCCCCTCATCGACAGTTCCGATCTTCGTTTAAATGATTGGACGCGCATCTGCGAAACGATCCTATCTGAACAGCATCACTATGCCGGCTTTATTGTGATTCATGGCACGGATACCTTAGCGTACACCGCATCGGCGTTAAGCTTTGCGCTGCTGGGTTTGAGTCAGCCTGTTGTGGCGACGGGATCTCAGTACCCCTTAGGTGTTGAGGGCAGTGATGCGCCAACTAACCTGTTGGATTCGCTTAGCTATCTGGCCCAGCCTGATGTTGAAGGCGTTCGTGTCTGTTTTGGCGGACTTAATCTTCAGGCAAACCGCGTTCGAAAAGTGGATGCTCAGGACTATGTCGCTTTTGAGATGCCAAACGGTGAGATCTCATCTATCCATGAAGCTGCGGTTCCAGAAGTGCTGGGCTACCAAGAGGGCGCAGTCGCGACCCTTTTGATCTACCCCGGAATGTCTGCCGCTATCATGGATGGGCTTCTGACGGATGATCGCCTGCGAGCTGTTGTGTTGTTGAGCTTTGGCAGTGGCAATATTCCAACGACCAGCAGTGACTTTGGCGATGCACTAAGGCGTGCTCATGAGAAAGGTGTGCTGTTGGTCAACATGACCCAGTGTCTGAAAGGTCGAGTCATTCCAGGGGCTTATGAGACCGGAGCTTTGTTAGCAGAGTTGGGCGCATTGCCGGGCTTTGATATGACACCTGAAGCGGCCTTTGCCAAGCTGCACTATCTGTTTGCAAAAGGCTTAGACAAAAAAGCGGTTGAGGCCCAATGGCAACAACCGCTTTGTGGAGAGCTTCAGCCCTGAGAAGAGCTTTAGCCTTCATTGAGGGGTGAAGGCTCTGTATTAGTGCCCCAGAATCTGACTTAGGAAGAGTTTAGTACGCTCGTTCTGTGGATTGTTAAAGAACTCGTTGGGTTCATTCTCTTCCACAATTTGTCCTGCATCCATGAAGATGACACGGTCAGCAACTTTCTTAGCGAAGCCCATCTCGTGTGTCACACACAACATGGTCATACCCTCTTCAGCGAGCTCAACCATGACGTCGAGTACCTCTTTGATCATCTCAGGATCGAGAGCTGACGTCGGCTCATCAAACAGCATGATGTTCGGGTTCATACAGAGGGAGCGCGCAATCGCGACACGCTGCTGCTGACCACCCGATAGCTGGCCTGGGTACTTATCAGCCTGATCAGGAATCTTAACGCGCTCTAGGTACTTCATTGCGATCTCTTCAGCTTCCGCTTTTGGCTTCTTCTGAACCCAGATCGGGCCTAGTGTAAGGTTTTCCAAAATGGTTAGGTGCGGGAATAGGTTGAAGTGCTGGAACACCATACCCACGTCGCGGCGGATCTTCTCGATATTCTTAACATCTTCAATCATCTCGACACCGTCAACCACTAGAGATCCCTCTTGGAACTCCTCTAGGCGGTTGATACAGCGAATGGTGGTCGATTTGCCTGAGCCCGACGGGCCACAGATAACGATACGCTCACCTTTTTTAACACGCAGATTGATATCACGTAGTACATGGAAATTACCGTACCACTTGTTTAGGTTCTCAATAACGATGACATCTTGAGAGTCTGCTGCTGAGTTAGTTGCGGTCATGATTAGTCTCTCTTATCAGTATTCATTTGACGTTCGATGCGGCGAGCAAGCACCGACATGCTGAAACAGCTTCCCCAGAACACGAGGAAGACGAATAGGTAACCTTCAAGCGCATGGCCACCTAGCCAGTAGGAGTTAGACAGAGCTGTCTGTAGTGTTTGAACGACTTCTGGGATGCCGATGATCAACAAGAAGGTTGTGTTCTTAAACAGCATGACAAAGGTAGCCAGAATGTTCGGCATCGACACTTTGATAACCTGCGGCAAGATGATCAACAGGATCTTCTGCCAGTAGCTAAGGCCGATCGAATCTGCCGCTTCGTATTGACCCGACGGGACAGCTTGGAAACCACCACGGAACACTTCTGCCATGTAACCTGACATGAAGAAGATCAATACCAACCAGACACGAATCAACTTATCGACGTTCGTTCCTTCTGCAAAGAAGAGTGGCAGCATGACTGAGCCCATGAAGAAGAGCGACAGTACCGGAACACCACGGAAGAACTCGATAAAGATAACTGAAACGGATCGGATAAATGGCATCTCTGAGCGACGGCCCAAAGCCCACAGGAAGCTGAATGGGAAGGCGACGATAATGCTGGCGGCTGCCATAAAGACGTTGAGCGTAAATCCACCCCAAAGGTCAGTACTGACAACCTCTAGACCTAACCAACGACCATCTAGGATAGCGATACCCACAATCGGTAGTAGTAACCAAGATGTGATGGAAGCTTTCAGGCGAATCGATTTTGGTAGCGTGAATGACGCCGCAATCACCATCACTAGTAAGACTAGGGTTAGGTTGATACGCCATACCTCTTCAACAGGGTAAGTCCCATAGAAGAATTGGTAAGACCAAGCGTTAATAAAGACCCAACAAGCCCCCTCTTTGACACAGGCATCTTCTGTGGTGCCGGTGAAATTTGCCGACCAAAAAGCCCAGTCAAAGATAAGTGGTAGGTAGTAAGCCAACAGTGCAATGACTGAAAGGGTTACGACCGAGTTCGGGATCGAAGAGAAAAGGTTGTCACGCAGCCAGGCTGTAAAACCGACGGTTTTAATCGGTGCCGGGCGGGCTGCAATAGGCTGAAATTCTTTCATTATGCTCTCCTATCGGCTCACCAACGCAACCGCGCTGTTAAATCGGTTCATGAGGAACGAGATCACCATATTGACCACAAAGTAGACGATAATGGTCATAAAGATGGTCTCAATCGCTTGTCCAGTCTGGTTAAGAGCGGTGCCGACAAATACGTTGAATAGATCGGGATAACCGACCGCCGCCGCTAGCGTAGAGTTCTTCACCAGTGACTGATACTCGGAGTTAAGTAGCGGCACAATGACACGCATTGCCTGAGGCACGATGATCAATGACATGATCTTATTCTCACGCAAACCAATGCTGCGAGCCGCTTCTGTTTGACCGTGTGGAATCGATTGCACACCTGCACGCACGGCTTCGGCAATGAATGCACCAGTGTAGACCGACAGCGCAATGGCAAGCGACATCAGCTCTGGGATGACGGTAATACCACCGAAGTAGTTAAAGCCCTTTAGAGCTGGGTATTCAACGGTGAATGGAAAGCCCGTTAACGCTGCAACAATTAATGGAAATAGAATCACCATGGCGATGCTGGTCTTCAGCACAGGGAACTGTTGGCCGGTCAGCTCTTGACGTTTTTTGGCCCAGCGACGCAGTACAAAAATTCCTGCAACGGCAGCGCCTAAAGCGATCCAGACCAAAGATGATAGATCGCCGCCAATCAGTTTAGGTAGGTAGAGGCCGCGAACGTTGAGGAACACAGCTTCGCCTAAACTCAAGCTTTGGCGAGCGCCAGGCAGACTGGATAGAACGGCGAAGTACCAGAAGAACACCTGTAGCAGAAGCGGTACGTTTCGGAAGATTTCTACATAGACCAGAGCAATCTTACGAATCAACCAGTTATGCGAGAAGTGCGCCACACCAAAGATAAATCCAAGTAGCGTCGCGAAGAAGATACCGATGGCCGAGACCAAAAGGGTGTTTAAGAAACCGACAACAAATATTCGTCCGTAGGTGTCGGTCGACTCAAAGGAGATCAACGACATCAAGACATCATAGCCTGCAGCTGCGCCTAAGAAGTCGAAACCGGTTTTGATCCCCGTCGCTTCCATGTTGGCCAGCGTGTTGCCAATGATGGTGCCAAAGAAATAGAGCAACCCAGCGACCAGTGCGATCTGATAGAAGAAACCGCGGATGCGTGGGTTGTTATAAAAGGCGTTGGAGGTGGTTCCGGAGCTCGATTTACGGCTCGCTGACTTAACCTCTTCAATGGTTTTTTGTTTGAACATTGAATTAACCTAAAAATAGAGTGCTTTCACGCAGAAAGGGGCACTGTTGTGCCCCTTTTTAGATCGCTTCGGTTTTAGCGCATAGCTGGTGCGTATAGGATACCGCCATCACGCCAAGACGCGTTGATACCACGTGCTAGCTTAAGTGGTGAATCCATACCCACGTTACGCTCAAACGACTCTGAGTAGTTACCTACTTGAGTGATGATGTTGTAAGCCCAGTCAGCACTTAGACCTAGGTTAGCACCTAGTTCACCTTCAGCACCTAGTAGACGCTTGTTAGCTGGGTTGCCGTTCGCTTTCATGTCAGCTGCGTTTGCAGAAGTGACCTTCTGCTCTTCTGCTTCGATCATTGCGTTTAGAGACCACTTAACAATGTTGAACCACTGGTCATCGCCTTGACGAACTACTGGGCCTAGAGGCTCTTTAGAGATAACTTCGGGAAGAATCACTGCATTGCCTGGGTTAGCTAGACCGATACGAAGTGCCG
The DNA here is from genome assembly GCF_013283345.1 of Marinobacterium sp. xm-d-564. Classification (NCBI taxonomy): domain Bacteria; kingdom Pseudomonadati; phylum Pseudomonadota; class Gammaproteobacteria; order Oceanospirillales; family Oceanospirillaceae; genus Marinobacterium; species Marinobacterium sp. xm-d-564. Next base: position 20,452 of record NZ_WBYO01000005.1, read on the forward strand.
CTAGCTGAGAACCGTCTGATGTTAGGAAGTCACAACGACCTGATTCGAAACCTTGACGAGTTTGGTCAGAGGTATCGAAAGTAACCGCTTTGTATGACATGCCGTTCTCACGGAAGTAGTCAGCGATTGCAAGCTCAGTAGAGGTACCCGCTTGGATACATGCGTTTGCACCGTCTAGCTCAGTTGCGCTTGATACGCCTAGGTCTTTCATGACCATGAATGACGCACCGTCGTAGTAGTTAGTACCAGCAAAGTTGATACCTAGTGATGTATCACGAGTGTGAGTCCAAGTCGTGTTACGAGATAGCATGTCGATTTCGCCAGACGCTAGCGCAGTGAAACGCTCTTTAGCGGTTAGCGGTTTGTATTGAACAGCTTCTGAATCGCCAAGTACTGCAGCTGCAACCGCACGACACATATCAACGTCGAGACCGCTCCATTTGCCGTTCTCATCTTTTTGAGAGAAGCCTGCAAGACCAGTAGATACACCACAAGTTAGGGTGCCACGGCTCTTAACATCGTCAAGAGTAGCTGCTTGAACTGCACCAGCAGTCATTGTTGCAGCAAGGATAGAAGCGGTTAGTAAAGCTTTCTTAGCCATTATGTAGATCCTCTTTTGAGTAGGTTGTTGTTCTTTTTCCACAGCAACTAGTGTGCCAACAATTTTCAGTGAGTCATTTTCATCGACATTCATCGTTAAAAATTGTCTGAAAGTTACGGTATAACGGGGTGTTTTGATCAAATAATCTTTAATACCCAACGCCAGCACTCTGCTTACTCGTTTAAGATTGTGTCATTCTGACTCAAAGGTCAATACTAAAGTAGGGCTTAAATTGAGATTTTGCACAGTATTGGTGCAATTTGATTTAAGTCCTGTTCCTCTTATAACTGAACGCAGTATATTAGTCCTATTGGCAAGATTTCGGAGTGGTTTGAGTGACAGCGATATTGAATGACTACCTAGAAAAACAGCAGCAAAAGGTTTCAGCAGCAAGAGATCTGCTTGAATCAGATCACAATCGGTTGGCGGAGTTAGATCGAGTGCTATTGGGATCTGACTATGTTGCGGATCAGCTGCAGCGTCATCCCGAATTGATTGAGCAGTTAAACCTTGATGTTGGTGAGCTTCCAACAGGTGCTTTAACAGCGCAAGTGTTGGCGGCTGTTGAAGCTGTGGGGAGTGAAGAGGCACTGAGTGTTGCGCTGCGTCGCCTGCGTCGATTGGCCATGGTTAGAATTATTTGGCGCGACTTGAACCGATTGGCCGATCTAACAGAAACCACCCGGATGCTCTCCGAACTGGCCGATGCCACTACTGATGCAGCATTGAATTGGCTGCACCAAGATCTAGTCAAAGATCTGGGTGAGCCAATGGACTCTGATGGAAATTTGCAACGCATGGCCGTCATTGGAATGGGCAAATTGGGGGCACATGAGCTCAATCTCTCCTCGGATATCGACCTGATGTTTACCTTCCCCGCCAATGGCGAAACCCAAGGTGGCCGCCGTTCACTATCCAACCAAGAGTTCTTTACACGACTGGGTAAAAGATTGATTCGTGTTTTAGATGCCCCCACAGCCGAGGGCTTTGTATTCCGTGTCGATATGCGTCTGCGTCCGTTTGGATCTTCTGGTCCATTGGTTGCCAGTTTTGATGCCATGGAGCAGTACTACCAGACACAGGGGCGTGAGTGGGAGCGTTATGCGTTGATCAAAGCGCGTATCATCGCGGGTGATAAGGAAGCTGGCGCCCAGTTGATGCAGGATCTGCGCCCCTTTGTCTATCGTAAGTACATTGACTACAGCGCCTTTGAATCTTTGCGTGAAATGAAAGGGATGATTGAGCGTGAGAACCGTTTAAAGGGTCGTGAGAATAACGTTAAGTTGGGAGCCGGAGGTATTCGCGAGGTTGAGTTCATCGCTCAAGCCTTTCAGCTAATCCGCGGCGGGCGTGATACACGTTTGCAGCAACGAGAGTTGTGCAACATATTGCCACTTCTCCCAGAGGTAGTCGGCATTCCAGACGTGGTTGTGACAGAGCTAACCCATGCCTACGTCTTCCTGCGTAATGTGGAACATGCGATTCAGGCGCAAGCAGATAAGCAGACCCAAGAGCTACCAGCTGATGATCTCGGTATGCAGCGCCTTGCCTACTCCATGGGCTTTACGAGTCCAGAGGCGCTTTTAACAGAGCTAAATGAGCATCGAAGTCGAGTCTCACAGCACTTTGCAGATGTTATTGCACCAGTGGATCAGGAAGGCAATGCCGAGCAAACTGAGAGCGATGCGCATCTTACGGGCCTCTGGCATGAGGAGTTTGCAGATCAGGAGGCGCTGGCTCACTATCTGACAGAGCTGGGTTACAGCGAAACCGATCGAGCGTTGAAGGCACTGGTATCGCTGCGCCAGTTAAGAACGGTACAGGCGTTGCAAAATGTCGGGCAGGAGCGTTTGTTGGATCTGCTGCCTCGTTTGCTCCGGGATCTGTCGGGCGTGGAAAACGCAGAAGAGACTTTGGAGCGGGTTTTGCAGCTGATTCAAGCTGTAGTGCGTCGTTCAGCCTATCTTCTTCTGCTAGCCGAAAACCCCAGTGCTCGAGCGCAGTTGGTAAAGCTCTGTTCAGCCAGTCCATGGTTTGCAGAGAAGTTAGCTCATCAACCGGTCCTTCTTGATGAGCTGATTGATGCATCATCACTGTTCAATCCACCGGACGCACAAGCTTTATCCAATGAGTTACGACAGCAGTTGATGCGTATCCCAGAGGATGACATTGAGCAGTTAATGGAAGCGCTGCGTTACTTTAGAAATGCACATATTCTGCGAGTGGCTGCTGCGGATATAACTGGTGCTTTGCCTCTGATGAAAGTGAGTGATTACTTAACCTGGCTAGCAGAAGCGATTCTCCAGGCGGTTTTGGAGATCGCATGGCGAGATATGACAACCAAATATGGCACGCCGCAGCGATCGGCAGGCGTTCCATGCGATCAAGACTTTGTCATTATCGGCTTTGGTAAATTGGGTGGGATTGAGCTCTCTTATGGATCGGATCTGGATCTGGTTTTTGTGCATGATGCGCCCAGTAATTTGATGACTGCTGGGGGCAATAAAGAGATAGCCAATGACGTTTTTTTCACGCGTTTAGGTCAGCGCATCATTCATATATTGAATACCTTTACTACCTCGGGTCAGCTTTATGAGGTCGATATGCGTCTGCGACCCTCGGGCAATTCTGGACTCTTGGTCAGCTCCTTGAATGCCTTTGAGGCCTATCAACTGAACGAAGCCTGGACCTGGGAGCATCAGGCTCTGGTTCGTGCCCGTGTAGTGGCAGGGTCGAGTCGACTTAAAGCCGAATTTGAAACGGTGCGTGCTAAAGTCCTTTGTAAAGAGAGGGACACTGAATCGTTACGTGAAGAGGTGATCGCAATGCGTCAGAAGATGCGTGATCATCTTGGCAGTGCAGAGGGTTCAGAGGCGTTCAATATCAAACAGGATGCTGGCGGTATTGTCGATATCGAGTTTGCGGTGCAGTACCTTGTGCTCAGATACGCCAAAGAGTCAGCTGCGCTTTATAAGTTCACTGATAACGTGCGCATTATTGAGGCTCTGGCGGATGCGGGTTATTTGGATCAAACCCAGGCTGAAGTGTTAAGCGAGAGTTATAAAACTTACCGCGCATTAGGCCATCGCCAGACTCTACAAAACGCGAAGGGAGTGGTAACAAAAGATGCCCTGTCTGAGATGCGAGAGGCCGTTTCTAATATCTGGAAAGTACTGTTAGAAATACGCTAAATAAAAAGGGGCTGATGCCCCTTTTTAGTTGAAAATTTATAGGTGGGTTAACCAGCCGTGCGGGTCTTCGGCCTTACCCCACTGAATGTCATTCAGTGCACGACGAAGCTTAACGGTAGTCTCGCCGATTCCACCGTTGCCGACTTTGTACTCTTTATCTTTGTAGATCAGAGTATCTACAGGGGCTAGAACAGCTGCCGTACCCGACAAAGCCGCTTCACAACCCGGTTTTGCAGCACGTTCCAGAAGCTCATCTACTGAAAGCTGGCGCTCTTGAACATCCATGCCTAGATCACGAGCTAATGTCAGAATCGAGTCACGAGTGACACCGTGCAGGAAGCTCTCATCCAATGCTTTAGTGATGATCTGGTTGCCATCAATAAGCAGGAAGTTCGCAGCGCCGGTCTCTTGAACGTCACCACCTGGACAGAAGAGTACCTGATCCGCTTGGTATTGTGCCTTGGCATTTAAGATAGGCCCCATGGCTGCAGCGTAGTTACCACCGCTTTTGATCATGCCCATGTGTGGAGGGCAGCGCATCGCTTCATCGTCGACCAGTAGGCGAAGTGCTTTATCGCCACCTGCGAAATAATCACCTACAGGTGATAGAAGGATGTATTGACATGAGGTAACCGATGGCACCGCCGCTTTACCAATTGCAGGCTCAGTACCAATGTGTGTCGGGCGAATGTACATCGAACCCGGTGGTTCTGGTACATCTGCAGCGTACTGACGAACGATTGACTCGATCATTTGCTGCGTCTGCCCCTTATCAATCTCAGGTAAACCAAGAAGGCGGCTGCTCTGCGCAAAGCGTTCAATGTTCTTGTCCATACGGAAAATTTTGACTGAACCATCAGCATGGCGAAATGCTTTTAACCCCTCAAAGCAGGTGCTTGAGTAGTGCAGCACATGTGCGCCAGGGTGAAATGAGATGGAGTCACTAGCGACCACTTCAGTTGGGCTCCAGCTGTCGCCATCAAACCAAGTTATCGCCATCTCTGGCATAAAGAGAGAACCAAATGCTGCCATGAAAATCTTCCTAAAATTACAACTGTTCTGTTGAGTCGATACAGTGCGCCAAAATTTAATCGATCAATTGTAAGCCATAGAGGGAAAATTGGAATCGATATTTATTAAATTGAAGTGTGTTTAGGGCGGGAACTGTTTATCCTTAGGGATCTATATGCGAAAAGGTTTGTTGTGGCAGATATCTGGATCATCAGTGATGGAAAGCCCGGGCACATTAATCAGTCCCTTGGATTGGTAGAAGCGTTGCTTGAGTTTAAACCGAATCTGACATTCAAAACCCTTCCACTGAAGGGTGTCAGTAGTTCACTGTTTGCTACAGATCGCCCCAAATTGATTATCAGTGCAGGCAGAGCCACTCACTTTTGGAATTGGGCGCTCACTGTTCGCTTTGGGGCCAAAAATGTCGTACTGATGCGCCCATCGCTCCCTTACAGCTTCTTTAATTTAGCTCTGGTCCCAGAGCATGATGCGCCCCCCGCTTTTGATCGTGTAGTTACTACCAAGGGAGCAATTAATCGAATGAAGCCGTCTAAAAAACAGCCGGAAAGTCGACTGGTGCTTTTAGGTGGGCCAAGCAAGCACGTGATCTGGGATGATGCCCGCATTATTGAGCAGATCGACCAGTTAACTGAACCATCCATTGGTTTATTGAATGTAGCGACCTCTCGAAGAACTCCCAACGACCTATTACAACAACTTAGATCGAAAACGAGCATCAGATTAATTGAACCTGATTCAGTCGATAGTGATTGGTTACCCAGCACTTTAGCAACCACCGAACAGGTGATTGTCAGCTCAGACAGTGTCTCAATGGTCTATGAAGCATTAACCGCCGGGTGCACTGTTTCGCTGATACGTTTAGAATCTACGACTAATTCAAGAACGCAACAGGGCATCGACTCATTGGTTGAGCAAGGTTTAGTGGGTGCTACAGCCGACCAAAAACCGGCCAATCCAGTGTCGAATTTTCGAGAAGCAGCCCGCTGCGCTGAGATTATTTTGGAGAGATTTCCCCTGTGAAAGTAGTTCAGGTACTTCCGGCATTAGAGGTTGGCGGAGTCGAACGCGGTACCATCGATATCGCAAAAGCATTAGTTGAAGCAGGGCACGAATCTATTGTTATTTCAGCTGGGGGGCGATTAGTTGGTCAATTGGAGTCTGAGGGCTCGCGACATATCGCATGGGATCTTGGCAAAAAATCTCTGCTCACATTTTTAAAGCTTTGGTCATTTCGCAAATGGCTTCGCAAAGAGAAGCCAGATATCGTCCATGTTCGTTCCCGTATGCCAGCTTGGGTTGTCTGGCTAGCTTGGCGCGGTATGCCAAAAAATGATCGCCCTAAATTTATTACTACACTGCATGGTATGCACTCGGTCAATTGGTACAGCGCAATAATGGCCAAAGGGGAGCGTGTTATTTGTGTTTCCGATACCTGCAAACAATATCTATTCGATAACTATAAAGTTGATGACCCAGATAAAGTGACTGTGATTCACCGCGGCATAGATGAGGATTATTTTTACCGAGGCTTTAAGCCATCTGATGAGTGGCGTGAAAAGTTCTTTGGGGAACACCCAGAATGTACCAATAAAAAATTGATCTGTTTTCCAGGCCGAATCACTCGATGGAAAGGTCATCTTGAGCTAGTCAAAGTTGTTGAAGAGCTCGCTCATCAAAGAGATGACTTTAAAGTATTGGTCGTAGGCAGTGATTCGAAAGGTAAGTTTTTCGCTGAAGTACAGTCTTCTATACAAGCAAAAGGTCTTGAGCATTTTTTTGTTTTTTTAGGCACTCGCTCTGATATGCGGGAGCTATACTCCATTTCTGACGTCACTTTATCACTGACCTCAACCACCGCAGAGTCATTTGGTAGGACGGTTGTGGAAAGTTTAGTGCTAGATACACCAGTGATTGCCTATGAACATGGCGCTGTTAAAGAGACACTCGAAGCCTGCTTTCCAGAGGGTAAAGTAGAAGTTAATGACGTTAAAAAACTGGGTCACAAGGTTTTAGACCTTTTTGAACATTCTTTATTGTCATCTATCTCAATACCAAACGCATTCACACTGGATTGTCAGAAGCAATCCACCTTAACTCTTTATAAGAACCTATTAAGTAAAAAATTATGAACTCGATACTAAAAAGTAAACTATCAAGCGCAGCCATTTTTTTAATGCCGACAGTGTTTCTGTTCTCAAGAGCTGCTGCAGATATTGCTATGTTCATTGTCGGGCTGGTTTTTTTGTTTAAAAGCTATACCTCGAAAGAGTGGCAATGGACTCAGGTGTTGTGGGTTCGTTTAGCTGCACTGCTGACGCTCTATATCTCGTTCGTTGTACCTTTTTTCTCAACCGATTTTGTTCCGGCTCTTTTGAATGGTATGGCCTTTTACAGGTGGCCTCTGTTTGCGGCAGCGATGGTGTTTTGGATCTTGAACTCAAACGAGAAGTTGAGGGTTTTCGAGACAGGTGTTTTAGCTGTGTTGGCTTTCATTTTTGTTGACACTTTTATTCAGTACTTTACGGGTACTGACCTTTTTGGGCATCAAATCTCCTCATATGGACATAGATTAACTGGCCCTTTCACTAAATTAGTTCCAGGTACATTTTCAGCCAGAGTATTGTTCATTGGCGCGTGCTTCATATTTTTCGCCCTGAAAGGGTCATACAGATTAAAGCTTACAGCCCTGCTTACTTATTTAGCCTTAGCTCAGGTGTTTATGTTTGTGACTGGCGAGCGAGGCGCATTCTTAGTGACTGGTTTGGCGAGTTTTATATTGGTCGTTTATCTATTCTTCAAGCTAAATACAGAACGATTTTATCTACTAGGTATGGGGGGCGTGCTACTTGCATCAGCCATTGTGTTTGGGTTGAGTCAGCCCAAGATGGTCGATAGGACGATTAATAGTACGATTGATTACATAGTTAATTGGAAAGACAGTCCATCAGGCAGCCACGTTATTTTGCCTACGATCGAGATTTGGCAGGATAATAGTGTCCTATTTGGTGTGGGAGTAAAAAACTACCGTGAGCTCTGTTTAAGAAGCGATTATGACTATCTTGATAAAGAGTTTGGTGTAGCGCGCAATTGTGCCCACCCGCATGCACTCTATCTTCAATGGGCGGTTGAGGCAGGTGTTATAGGGTTAATAATTTTCGTGTTGTTGGTAGGTGCTTGTATAAAGGCATTTTTTGAGCACTCGAATACAAGTACACGACTTGTCTCAATCTTTGCATTCTGTGCTTTTTTGACTACCTTTTGGCCGATCATGGGGAGCATGAGCTTCTTCAATAATTATGTGGGTGCTGTTATTTGGCTCTCATTGAGTTGGTCCTTGGCTAAAACATATCAGTTAAGAAATGCTTAGCGTCGCGACAGTTTTACCTCCCAGAGAGGGATTCAATTCTGAGGAAGCTGGCGCCATTGCACTTTTCGTGTCGCACTTCATGAGAGTTGAAAAAGACAGTGTCGACAGTACGGTATTTGGAGGCTGGGTTGGTACGCCTTACAAAGATCTAAAATATCGCTCGGTTAAAATTCCAAGGGTACGACTGACCTCTAAAAGCATTGTTTATGCAAACAAGGTCAGTGAATTAGTGTTACAAGGTGGTTATAGTCTAGTTGAGGTGCACAACCGACCCGCTATTGCGCTAGCCATTAAACAGCGCTGTCCCGAATTAAAGGTCTCTCTTTTTCTTCATAATGATCCCGCCACCATGAAGGAGTTAAGATCTTCTAAGTTTTTGCAACGTTGTGCACGTGAATTAGATCGTTTTGTCGCTGTTAGCCAATTTGTTGCGGACTCTTTAAGTAATATGTGTCCCGAGGCAAAGAGTAAAACAAAGGTGGTGTATAACGCTCTCGATGACAGCTGGTTTGATCGGCCTGAATCGACTATCGATATAGATGATTTACCCATCAATGTGACCTACATTGGTAGGATTGTTCCTGAAAAAGGAGTTCTTGAGGTTGCTCAAGCTGTTAAGCAACTGTCTCTATCGTCAAAAAAATTTAATTTCTCATTCATAGGGAGCTCAGGCTTTTTGAAAAGTGCCTCAGAAACTAACTTTGAGCGAGAGGTAAAACGGTTAGTTGAAGCATCGAGTTCAAGTGTTGAATATCTTGGCGCAAGAAGTAATGACTTTATACGTCAGCATTTACAAAAAAGCGATTTAGTCATTGTTCCGTCTAAGGTAAAAGAAGCCTTCGGTAGAGTCCTGCTCGAAGCCATGTCCCAAAATAATGCCTGTATTATTAGTGATGCAGGTGCTCTGCCGGAAGTGGGAGGAGAGGCTGTTATAGTGCTTGAGACTGTTTCCGCCGAGGCTATCACTTCCACAATAGAAAAGTTGATGGCGGATAAATCGTGTATCACTGATCTAAAGCGCAAAGCTATTGAAAGAGCGAAAGAATTTAGTGTTCAAGCGTGTTACCCTGATCTGGCAAGATACAGGTTCGAATTATTAAACGGAGAAAGTCATTGGAAAGCGTAAATGTTATTTGTATGAAGTGGGGTACTAGGTATGGAGCGCATTATGTAAACCGCCTCTTCCATGGAGTCAAAAATAACTTAAACCGTCCATTCAGATTTGTCTGCTTCACAGATGATGACACGGGTCTCGAAGCGGGTATTGAGAGCTTTCCACTTCCTCCGATTACTATCCCTGAACAACATACCGTTTCACCATGGAGAAAACTTTCTCTGTTCTCAAAAGAGTTAGCCGATCTCTCTGGTAAAACGCTGTTCCTAGATTTGGACGTAATTATTGTTGATACCCTAGATGATTTTTTCGATTTCAGTGAGAACTTTTCAATTATCGAAAACTGGACTCAAAAGGGCCGAGGAATAGGTAATTCATCTGTATACTGTTTCAATATTGGCCAGCATGCAGATATTTTGGAGTATTACGAGTCTAATCAAGACGAAGTATTTGCAAACTACTCTAATGAGCAGATCTATCTTTCTCTTAATATAAAGGATAAAGAGTATTGGCCCGATACCTGGTGTAAAAGCTTTAAGTTCCATGCTATTCCACGTGGTATAAAAAGGCTGTTCGTTGAACCCTCAATTCCAAGTGGATGCAAAATAGTAGTATTCCATGGTTACCCCAACCCTGACCAAGCGATGATTGGCGATTATGGTAAGAAGCTTCGTAAGTACTTCAAACCCGCCACATGGATTGAAAAATACTGGGTTTGATTTAATCCAGATGGGTAAATAGGCCAGGGGTAACTGCAATCGTAAAGTTACTTCTGCGCCACCATCTAGAATTAAGCGACCTTTCAATGTCCTGAAATCCATTCAGTGCTCTTGATGAAGGGTGTGTTTTAACTCTCTCTAGAAGTGTATCCACCATAAAATCTTTGTGAATCATTACGGATTGGTTTGTCCAGTTGAGGATTGAAGATGGGACTAGATAAGTATTGTTTTGAACTCTTTTAATCCGTTTGTGACGTTTCTCTGGGTGAGACAGGGCGTAAACTGATGAACCTGATAAGCGTTTGGCTTTAAATGGACGCAAATACTTGCGGAGCTGTTTGACTAGAATCGTTTTCCGGTCAGAGGACGTGGGTTCGATCTCAAAGTAACGGGAATATTTTTCTATATTGTAGAATTTAGCGCCTGGCGCTTTTCGAGATCTCAGTCTCACAACGTCAGCAGTGCCGTTTTCGAGCAGATCCTTGGCAAAAATTAGCTCTTGTAAGGTTGTCGCTTTGCTTTCAACAAGAGGGCAGTCATTTTCTAGCACTAAACAGTAGTTATTCTTGATATTATTTAGTGCACACCTCCATGCCCCCTCAATGCCAAGATTTTTAGGATTTTCTACAAGTCGCAGTCCGTATTGTGAAGCAATGTTTCTCTCTGCATCTGATGTTTCTTGTGATACCAGAATGCAATCTGATACAGCATCAAAGAGTCCGCCCTCTTGGTAAGATTTCAGAGTTAATTCAAGCTTTTCAAAGTTTCGCCAAGTGATGATTGCTAGGCTAAGGTCGTTAATCATTTTAACTCAATAAGCGTTTTGTAGTGGTCGATAGTCTTATTCACCATCGCCTCAATTGTGAAGTTCTCGGAGGCAAATGTGAATTCTCGAGAATAGTTTAGATTGTTGTTTGCAGCACGCTGCATTAACTCAGAGAGGGCGTTAACATCACCAACTGCGCATATTTTCTCGTCGCCAAAAAATTCATTAGCTACGGGAACGTCAGTCGAAATGACAGGTGTCTGATGCACCAATGCTTCAGCAATAACATATGAGAACCCTTCATTTCTGGATGAGACAACGCAGATATCGGACTCTTGTAGTAGCTTAATCACATCGTCTCTTTGGCCAAGAAATTCGACGCGATCATCAAGTTTGTTGAGTGTGCATAGACTGGTTAGCTCCTGCATTCGAGGCCCGTCGCCAACAATTTTGAGTGTGCCTGGCACTTGTGCGAATGCATTTAATAGTATGTCAAAACCCTTAGCATCTACGAGACGGCCTACAGAGATCCAGCGGATAGAGCCTTCATCACTATTTCGATAATGGGTCTTTGGTTGCAAACTCTCTTTTTGAATGCCGTTATAAATGATTACTGGAGTGGTCGTGTCTGGAAAATTTTGAGCAACATTGCGACTAACAGCGATAGTACTTTTGAACGATTTCAGAAAGCTCAGGTTCTTCTTAAGGTTATGGATAGTGCAGACAGCAGGTATGTGTAAAAATTTACTTAACAATCCGCCAATCTGTGCCGCTTTATTAGCCTGATAGTGAACTATATCTGGATCGATCTTTCTGACTAATTTATAAATTTTAAACAGTTGTATTGGATTATATCGGCTGTTCGCAAATTCAAAGTGATGCACTTTGATTTTTGGATTTTGAACCGATTGGCATAGGTTTTGGGGAGCAATAAGGTGCACCTCAACGCCATTTGTGTACAGGCCTTCACTCAACTCTAGGGTGTGCTTTTCTAGGCCTCCCATACCCTGGCTTGCTAGAACTAGAAGTACTTTCACTGCGAATCAGCCTGATAAATAAAGTTTTTACCACGTGGATGGGTCTTAAATCGTCTATGCACCCACATATATTGAGTAGGTTCATAGCGAATGCCTTTTTCGATCTCTTGGTTTATACGAGTTGCAGAGGCAACGTCATCATCCAAGGGGAAGGGTTCTACCGGTGGATGCACTCTTAAGATGTATTGCCCATCAATTGAGCGGTGGTGTGAAAGCATGATCACAGGAGATTTGCTCATTTTTGCCAATCGAGCGGTTGCTGGGACTGTGGCTGCAGGCACTCCAAAAAAGGGTGCAAAGACAGAGTTGGTCGGGCCGAAGTCCTGATCAGGTGCGTACCAAACAATCTCATTTCTTTTAAGTGCTTTCAATACGGATCTAAAGTCAGATCGATCAATCATGGAGTCAATCGACCTTAAACGCCCCTTTGTAATGACCTTGTCCATGAGTAAGTTGTTGTGTGGACGGTACATAGTATGTAGAGGAAAAAACAGTGAGAAAAGCAGCCCGCCTAAATCCAAGGTGGAAAAGTGAGCACCCAATAGGATGACGCCTTTGCCTTTTGAGAGAGCCTCTTCTAAGTGCTCTTTGCCTTCAATAGTTACTCGACGCCGAAAGCCTTCACGAGGGCTCCACCAGGCCATTGCTGTCTCAATAATGCCGATGCCATTTTCAATGAAAACCTGTTTTACCATCTTCTTGAGCTGGATCTCATCGAGTTCTTGAAAGCAAAGTTTGAGGTTGATGTAGACGATATGCCTTCTCTTCGGTGCTAAATAAAAAAGAGCTAGGCCGAGCCATTTTCCTACAACAAGCTGAGTCTGAAAGGGTAAGGTATTAACGAGACGTAATAGCCCTAAACCTAACCATGTTGGCCAGTAAGCTGGAGAGTAAATTGAGTGGACTGTTTTATTAGGCATAAACTGTTAGTCGTTGCTGTATTACGAGTTTAATGCTGCACTGATACTCAATCAACACAGGATGCTGTTTGCTGAGGTATACTTAGCTCAAAATAGGTTCGATTAGAGCATTAAAGGATTTTTGTGAGTCAAACTCAGTCAAGTTGGCATCTTTATCATCGCTTACTAGGGTATGTAAAACCTTATTGGCATGGCTTTCTCTTTAGTTTCATTGGCTATGCGATTTATGGGGCCTCTCAGGCTGCTTCTGCAAAGTGGTTAGAGATGGTCGTTAATTCAGTTGAGTCTGGCAGATTTGATCAGCGCTACCTACTTGCAGCTATGGTCGTTGCTATTTTTGCAGGAAGAGGTCTGGGGACCTTTGTCGGCTCTTACTGTATTGCCTATATCGCCAGACAGACGATTCATGGTTTGAGAGTCGATCTTTTCAATACCTTACAAAAACTCCCCACAGCATTCTACTCTGCGAGCTCCAGTGGCCAGATCTTGGCCAAGATGACCTATAACGTTGAGCAGGTGACCGAAGCTGTGACTGACGCTGTTAAGGTCGGACTTCGAGAAGGGATGACCGTTATTGGCTTGTTTGGCTACATGCTTTACCTAAACTGGAAGCTCACTCTGATTTTTGTCGCTGCTGCACCTCTAATCGGGGTGGTCGTTATGATTGCTTCAAAGCGTATGAGAAGACAGTCACGCAAAATTCAGGAGTCGGTGGCGGACATTACTGATGCCGCATCTGAAGCCGTTAAAGGTTACCAAGTTGTTAGGGTGTTTGGCGGTTCAGAGTTTGAAAAGCAGAGGTTTTTTCAGGCGAGTGATTTGAATCGACGCCAGTTCATGAAATTGGTGGTTACCCAGTCTATTAATACCCCGATCGTTCAAGTGCTTGTTGCGATAGCTTTAGCGGCACTGATGTTCATTGCGATGCACCCAGATGTCATGTCAGGAATGAGTACAGGTGGTTTTGTAGCCTTTCTTACCGCTGCAGGCTTAATTACTAAACCCCTTCGATTGCTCACCGATGTGAATACCAAGATTCAACGCGGTATTGCCGCCTCAGAAGGTGTTTTTGCGGTAATGGATGAACCGGTTGAGGTCGACACCGGATCGATTGAGCTTGGTCGAGCGGTTGGTGATCTTAAATTCTCGGATTTAAGCTTTGCTTATCCCGGAACTCAAGATGATGCGCTGAAGCAGATTAATTTGGATATTCCTGCAGGAACGACCGTTGCGTTGGTTGGTAAGTCTGGCTCGGGTAAATCGACGCTGGTCAGTCTGTTACCGCGTTTTAATGATGGTTGGCGTGGTGAGTTGTTACTGGATGGCCAAGCGCTTGAGTCCTGTACGCTAGAGTCGCTACGTGAACAAATTGCGTTAGTTAACCAGCAAGTTGTGCTTTTTAACGGCACGATCGCTGACAATATTGCATATGGTGCGCTTGCATCATCGACTCCAGAACAGATTAAAGTGGCCGCAGAGGCTGCGCATGTCATGGAGTTTGTTGAGCGACTGCCCAAAGGTCTTGAAACTGAGATTGGCGAGGGTGGCGTGCTTCTCTCAGGTGGTCAGCGTCAGCGTATTGCGATCGCTCGCGCTATTTTGAAAAATGCACCTATCTTGATTCTTGATGAGGCAACCTCGGCACTGGATACAGAGTCGGAACGACACATCCAGGAAGCACTCGATGAGGTCGTAAAGGGGCGGACAACGCTTATCATTGCCCATCGCCTCTCCACCATTGAAAAAGCGGATCTGATCGTTGTAATGGATCAGGGGCAAATAGTGGAGCGCGGTACTCATGCAGAGCTGTTGGCTTTGGATGGGGATTATGCTCAGCTTCATCGTATGCAGTTTAGTGAGCAGCTAGATGGCTAGGCTGCTCTATTCCGCGCTTTATACACTGTTACTGCCTCTCTTCGTTTTTCGCCTGTTAGTTCGTAGCTTAAAAGCCTCTGCCTATCGACAGCGTCTGATTGAACGTTTTGGTATTCAGCAGAAAACACTAGGCAGACCGATCTGGATTCACGCGGTTTCTGTTGGTGAAACCATTGCGATTAGCCCGCTTGTTGAGAGGCTTTTAGATCAGGGTGAGTCGGTCCTTTTCACAACGACCACACCAACGGGAGCGGCACAGGTAAAACAGCGTTTTGGCGGGCGAGTCGAGCACCGTTACCTGCCATGGGATCTACCGATCTTCTTTACACTGTTTTTCGGAGCTCACTCTCCAAAATTACTGCTCATTGTTGAGACAGAGATTTGGCCGAATCTCTTGACAGCTACATCAAGTCGGAAGATTCCCATCGTTCTGGCAAATGCTCGTCTATCTGAGAAGTCATTCAAGGGGTATAAGCGCTTTTCAGGGTTGACCAAGGATACGTTAAATTCAATTTCGCTTTTGCTAGCCCAACATGAGTCGGATGCAGAAAGGTTTAAGAGCTTGGGTATGCCAGAGGATCGACTGCTGGTTTCTGGTAGTATCAAATTCGATATCGATCTTCCTGAAGATCAGATTCAAATAGGTAAAGCGTGGAAAGCTGCTTTTGACCGCAAAGTGCTAGTGGCTGCCAGTACCCATAAGGGTGAGGATAAGATTTTGTTGGATGCTTGGAGTGTCATTCCACAAGATCAGCGTCCGGTACTCATTCTCGTACCCCGCCATCCAGAGCGTTTTGACTCTGTTTATCAGTTGGCTAAAGGCTATTCTGATTTTGTAAGTAAGCGATCACTATCTACGGCCGATAGAAATATCGATATATGGATTGGTGATTCGCTGGGTGAGATGTTTGCTTACTACTCAGCTGCGGATCTAGCCTTCGTCGGTGGAAGCTTCTCTGGTACGGGTGGGCATAATCCGCTTGAGCCGGCCGCTCTTGGTTTGCCAATTGTCATGGGGCCAAGTGATTATAACTTCCGCTCGATTATCTCGACGCTGAAAAGTGAAGGTGCATTGGTGCAAGTTCAATGTGAACAGGAATTGGCTGAGCAGATTAGGGTTTTGCTTGGCAATGATAACCACGCAATGTCTCAAGCGGGCATCAATGTGGTAGAAAAAAATAGAGGCGCTCTGGAGCGCCTCTATGAGCAAGTGAAAAAATTAATTTAGATATCAGATAGGTCGAGTTGTTCATCGGTTTGATCGGCGAATGCAGCCATTAGATGAGTTCGTAGCAGCGAGCCATCCGAGTCTAAAACCCAAGCTTGTTGAGCTTCATCGTAATCAAAATGCAGACCTTGTGTGCGGGTTGCTAGCCAAAGCTGCTTCACTGGAGGCTGGCGCGTTAGGATAATTTGGCTTCGGTCAGTGCACTTAATCGTCATCATCGCGCCGTTATTGTCATAGTCCAAATCGGATTCCGCATCGTCTAATAACTCTTCGAGTGCGTTGAGGGTCTCTTCAACACGCTCTAAATAGATCGCATCACTCATTGTCTAACCTCCTGTAAACATTGGTTTCATTATACTGATTTCCGCAGCTTTGTCCGTGCTAAATAGGCCTTTCGTGGTCGCCTACAGGCCTATTATCAGGGTATACTCTGGCTTTAATTTTATTGATCAAAACCCGACACAAAAAGGGTTGGTCGTAATTGGAGTGGATTATGCGAATGTTCTTTGCACTGGTGTTCTGTTGTGCACTCGTTGGATGCGGTCAGAAGGGCCCATTGTCTATGCCTGGTGCTGAAACTTCGCAGCAATCAAACTCTTAAGAGAGAAAAAATGGAAAGTTTTGAATACCGCGACGGTCAACTGTTTGCGGAAGATGTATCTGTTGAAGAGATCGCTAATACGGTTGGCACCCCCGCTTATGTTTACTCGCGTGATGCCCTAGAACGAGGCTATTTGGCTTATGCCGATGCGTTAGCAGGGCGCGATGCATTGGTCTGCTTTGCGGTTAAATCTAACTCCAACCTAGCTGTATTAAACGTATTGGCTAAGTTGGGAGCAGGCTTTGATATTGTCTCTCAGGGTGAATTAGAGCGCGTGCTTTTGGCGGGTGCGGATCCTTCCAAAGTGGTCTTTTCTGGTGTTGGCAAGCAGGCTGCAGAGATCGCTCGTGCGCTAGAAGTTGGCATCCACTGTTTCAATATCGAGTCTGAATCAGAGCTGGAACGTGTTAATGCCGTCGCTGCTGAGTTAGGCAAGGTGGCCGATGTCTCATTCCGTGTGAATCCTGATGTCGATGCGGGCACGCACCCTTACATCTCAACGGGCCTAAAAGAGAACAAGTTTGGTATCGCCATTGATTCTGCGCTTGAGGTTTATCAGCGAGCGGCTCAGCTTTCAAACGTTAAAGTGGTTGGCGTTGATTGCCACATCGGTTCGCAGTTGACTGAAATCGATCCCTTCCTCGATGCGCTCGATCGCCTATTAGCATTGATCGATCGATTGGCGGAAGCGGGTATCCTGATCGAACACCTCGACCTTGGCGGTGGCTTAGGGGTTTGTTACACCGACGAGACACCACCAGAGCCCAAAGATTACATCGATGCCATCATTGATCGTTTGGGTGATCGTCAGCTTAAGTTAGTGTTTGAGCCGGGCCGTTCGATCTCTGCGAACGCGGGAATTCTACTCACCAAGGTTGAGTTCCTTAAGCGTAATGAAGAGAAGAACTTTGCCATTATCGATGCGGCAATGAACGATCTGATTCGCCCGTCGCTATACAGCGCTTACCAAGAGATTATTCCAGCTCAGCTAGAGTCATCCGCGGAAGAGGCCGTTTGGGATCTTGTCGGCCCGATTTGTGAAACCGGCGACTTCCTTGGCAAAGATCGTAAGTTGGCACTGACTCCAGGTGATCTATTAGCAGTCTGCTCGGCAGGCGCATACGGCTTTGTCATGGCTTCTAACTACAACACCCGTGGCCGTGCCGCTGAGGTGATGGTGGATGATGCGCGCTTCCAAGTGGTTCGTGAGCGTGAGCAGTTTGCTGATCTTGTGCGCGGTGAATCATTGCTGTCAGAGGAAGGCTGATGCTACTGCGATTCACTAAGATGCATGGCTTGGGCAATGACTTTATGGTCATTGACGCCATCTCACAACGCGTCCGTGTCAACGCGGACCTTGTGCGTCAACTTTCGGATCGTAATTTTGGTGTCGGTTTTGATCAGATGTTGTTGGTCGAACCGCCATCCGATCCGGATATGGATTTTCGTTACCGTATCTTTAATGCTGATGGCAGTGAAGTCGAGCACTGTGGCAACGGCGCTCGCTGCTTTGCGCGATTTGTTCGCGATAAAGGGTTGGTGTTGCGAGATACCATTAAGGTGCAAACAGCACGTGGTCGTGCGGTGTTGAACATTGTGGGTCGCGATCTGGTTGAAGTTGATATGGGTGCTCCAGAGTTGGATCCGGTCGAAGTGCCTACCACCTTCACAGAGAAGAGCACGACTTACTCTACCCAACTGGCTTCAGGTCAAACTGTTGAGTTTGGTGCTGTCTCCATGGGTAACCCTCATGCTGTCTTGGTCGTTGATTCCATTGAAAGCGCGCCGGTTGAGAGCTGGGGGCCAGAGCTGGAATCTCATGCTGTCTTCCCTAACCGTGCCAATATCGGATTTATGGAAGTCATCTCTAAGAATGAGGTGAATCTTCGTGTCTATGAGCGCGGTGCAGGTGAAACTCAAGCGTGTGGTACTGGGGCTTGTGCTGCCGTCGTGTCAGGTCGTTTGCGTGGCCTTCTCGATAGCAAAGTTACCGTTCACTTACCTGGTGGTGATCTTGAGATTGAGTGGTTAGGTGAAGGGCACTCCGTCAATATGACTGGTCCCGTATGTTCGGTTTACGAAGGGCAGATCTACTTATGAGCCAACCGCTAGATGAAAACCAAGTCGCAGAGTGGCTTGCACAGAATCCCAGTTTTTTTGAGAACCATACCTGGTTACTTGAAAAGCTGACGGTACCTCATCAGAGAGGTTCGGCGGTCTCCTTGGTTGAACGTCAAACCAGCATGCTGCGAGAAAAAGCCAATACACTCGAAATCCACCTGTCGGATATGATCGAAGCAGCGCGTCATAACGACGGGCAATTCGGTAAGACCAAGCGGATGGTTCTGTCACTGCTAGAGGCAGACAGCTTTGATGAAGTCAGTATTGCACTTGAAGAGAGCTTGTGTGGCGACTTCAGTGGCGATGAGGTGGAGCTAATCCTCTTCTCGGATACGGAGCTCGACGTTAACTCACTAAGAGTGTTGCCGCGCAGTCAAACGTCAATTGTTCAGCCGTTGATCGACTCATCAAGCCCGGTCTGCGGACAGTTGTCGGATCAGATGACCCGATTCTTATTCCGAAACCCTCAAAAGCCCGTTGGATCTTGCGCTGTGGTACCGCTAGTGAAGGGCGAATCTTTAGGTCTTCTGGTGATTGGCTCATACGACGCCAACTACTTCCAGTCTACGCAAGGAACGCTATTTTTGGCGTATATCGGCGAAGTTCTAAGCAGAATCCTTGCGCGTTTGATGAATATTCGAGGCTAACATGGGTTGCTCGGACAGCGACTTAGAATTTCGCTTTACCGAGCATATGCGTGTCGAGCGTCAGCTATCCGATAAAACAGTCTTCAACTATCAGCGCGATCTTCAACGCTTTCGAGAGACGCTACAACTGATTGAATTCACCAGTTGGCTCGAGCTCTCTGAGCGCCCTCTGCGTTACGCGGTGGCCGAGCTGCACTCTGAGGGTCTGTCGGGCCGATCGTTGCAACGAATGCTGTCTGCGCTTCGTAGCTTTTATCGATATCTGAATCAGCAATCGATCTGCGAACATAATCCCGCTCTGGCCATTAAAGCGCCGAAAGCCCCTCGCCGTCTTCCACAAACACTGAGTTCTGAGACCTTGAATGAGGTGTTAGACACGCCCCAAGATGATCCCTTAAAGATTCGTGATCTAGCCATGATGGAGCTGCTCTATTCCAGTGGGCTGCGCGTATCGGAACTGGTTGGTATTAATCTAAGCGATATCGATTTAGGTTCAGGCTCCGTCATCGTTGAGGGTAAGGGGCGCAAAATGCGCCAAGTTCCGGTGGGCGGTGCGGCTCTGCAGGCCATTCAGCTTTGGCTCAAGGAGCGCTTGGCGCTAGCTGATTACAATGAAGAGGCCCTGTTTGTCGGGAAGCTAGGCAAGCGTCTCTCATCCCGCAGCGTCGAGAAACGTTTGAAAGAGCTTGGTGAACAGTCGGGTGTCGCAGGAAATTTATATCCACACCGGCTGCGTCACAGCTTCGCGACTGAGATGCTTGCTGGTTCTGGTGATCTTCGTGCCGTGCAAGAGCTATTAGGTCACGCTGATATCAGTACGACTCAGATCTATACGCACCTAGACTTCAAGCAACTTAAATCGATCTATCAAAACTCACACCCAAGGGCTAAACGACGTGAAAAAAATTAAGTGTGTCACCTTCGATCTCGACGATACCTTATGGGCCGTCCACCCGGTTGTGATTAAAGCGAACGATCTATTGTGGGAGTGGCTAGAACGCGAGGTTCCAGCTTACACAGAGCGATATTCACTCAGTGATCTTGCCGAAGGGTCAGCACTGCGTCGCTCTCTACTTGAGCGTTATCCAGAAATTGCACACAGCATGACAGAAACGCGTATACGTCTGCTTGAAGAGGGGATGGTCTCAGTGGGGCTTACCCAACAAGAGGCGGAATCAAAAGCGGCGGCAGCTTTTGATCTGTTTTTACATCATCGCCACGCGGTCACGCCCTACGACCAGGTGATCGATATGTTGCAGCAACTTAAAGATCAAGGGTTGCTGATTGGTGCACTGAGTAACGGTAATGCTGAGGTGGCTAAAACCCCCTTAGCGCAGTGGTTCGATTTTCAATTTAATGCCGACGGGGTGGGTACTGCGAAGCCCCACCCTCTGATGTTTGAGAAGGCTTTAGAGTTTGCTTCGGTCAACGCGGATGAGGTGGTCCATGTGGGTGATCACCCGATTAATGATATTCGGGCGGCAAAAGAGATGGGAATGCATACCATCTGGGTCAACCCCGAAGGGCTGGAGTGGGCCATTGAGGTGGATGCTGACTGGCACGCTGAGACGATTAGTGAGATACCTAAGATCGTCGCCAATCTCAATCGATAAACATCTCCAAAAGATCATTAAGAAACAGCTGCCCCTCTTGGGTTGGAGCAATTCTAGTTAAGTCTTCAACTAGCATTCCACGTTGACGAGCTTTTGATAGCAGAGGTTCTATACGTTCAATCGAACATCCAGTGCTCTGCTCAAAAAGCTCTGTGGCAACGCCCGATTTCAGGCGCAAGGCGTTGAGCATAAACTCAAAGGGCAGAGCCTCGGATTCTATGATCTCTCTACCTGCAACTGGGTCGATGGCATTTATGTAAGCCTTGGGTTGGCGCTGTTTATGAATACGTTCAATCAGCAGCTGACCTTGCTCCCAGCGGGAAATCTTAGCGTGTGCGCCGGCACCAATACCTAAGTAGTCACCGAACTGCCAGTAGTTGAGGTTGTGTTTTGATTCACCGCCTGGTCGTGCGAAGGCGGAAATCTCATACTGCTCATAACCATGACGTTTTAGCAGTTCACTGCCCTGCTCCTGAATAGCCCATAAGAACTCCTCGATCGGTAGAGAGGGCGGTTTAGCTGCAAACTCTGTGTTGGGCTCAATCGTCAGTTGATACCAAGAGATTTGATCAGGTTCAAACGCGATAGCCTGCTCAAGATCATTCAACGCAGCGTCCGGGGTTTGACCGGGTAGTCCGTGCATCAGATCGATATTGGTCCGTTGAAACAGTTTTGTTGCTGATTGAATGGCTTTAATGGCTTCGCCGCCTGTATGAATTCGGCCAAGAGCTCTCAGTCGATCATCATCAAAGCTCTGCACGCCGATCGACAACCGATTGATGCCCGCATCTGCAAACCCTTCAAACTTCTCTTGTTCAAAAGTCCCAGGGTTTGCTTCCATAGTAATTTCAGCGTCTGGTTCTAGGCTGTAGTTTGATTTAACAGCCTCAAGTAATCTGGCGTAGCTTTCCGGTTTTAGAAGGCTAGGTGTCCCGCCACCGATGAAGATCGAATGTATGGGTCGACCAGACGTTAGGTGTTGCTCGTTTTTTAGTTCTGAAATGAGTCGGTCCAAGTAGAGTGATTCAGGAATCTCATCTCTGACTTGGTGCGAATTGAAGTCACAATATGGACACTTTCGAATGCACCAAGGCACGTGCACATAGAGTGACAGCGGTGGTAGCTTGGCATCCATTTAGGCGAGGAAAGCAGCCAGCTGTTCTGTCAGCTGTGCAACGGCTTTGCCGCGATGGCTGACGGCTTTTTTCTGCTCTGGGGTCAGTTGTGCTGCAGCACAGTCATATTCAGGCGACCAGAATACAGGATCGTAACCAAAGCCATTCTCCCCTTCAGGTGCACCAAGAATCTTACCTTCCCAGCTGCCCACAGCGATCAGTGGAGTAGGATCATTCTGGTGGCGCATACAGACCAGAACACAGCGAAATCGTGCAGAGCGCTGCTCCGCTTCAAGCTCACCAAGCTCTTGAAGAAGCTTATCTATATTCTGTTGGTCCGAGGCTCCTGGGCCTGCAAAACGAGCAGAGTAGATGCCAGGGGCTCCAGAGAGAGCATCCACCTCAAGGCCTGAGTCATCAGCAATGGCAGGTAAGCCGGTTGCAGCGCAGGCGTTGCGGGCTTTGATGATCGCGTTCTCGACAAAACTTAAACCGGTCTCTTCAGCATCTTCAACACCCAAGTCTCCCTGGGAGACGATCTCAAAATCCAAAGGGGCCAGTATCTTTGAGAACTCCTTGAGTTTGCCCTGGTTACCGCTGGCTAAAACAATCCGCTGGCTCATGCCTACTCCGTGTAGAAGGTTTGGTTGAAGCTAACCTTGATCGGAGCTTGGTTAGGGTCCGGTGTGACCTCGAGCTCGATCGTCATGCGTTCCTCTTCGCTGAAGCGGAACCCGCCAATGTAGTAGATTGCATCGCCTTCAATGATCGGTTTGAATTCGATGGTCTGAATCTGTTGAAGCAAATTACTCGCCTCGCCTTTTATATTGGCACGTACAGCCGTTTTGTCACCGTTCTGCTCAAGTTTGAAAACAGCCACATTGACCAGAGCTCTCACTTTACTACGCAGGATGCCATTTGCAGCGGCGACTTCAGGGGTAACGAAACTCGAGTTGAAGGCGTTATAGTGCACTTCATAACCACGCTCAATCTGTTTCTGTTCCGCATGACCGGACAGAGCAAATAGCGAAGTGAGTAATAGAACCATTAAAGAACGCATCATTAACCTCTATCGTGTGATTCGGTAGATCGCGATTTCACCCATCATGTTGGGCCAGAGCTTATGCCACCAACGCTGGCGGTGCTCATTATCGACTACGGTGCGTTCAATGATTCGGATGTTTCTCTCGATGCAGAGCGCTTCAAAATCTTTAAAGGTACAGAAGTGAATGTTTGGCGTGTCATACCAGCTGTAAGAGAGAAACTTGGAGACCGGCATCTTACCGCGAAATGCCAAGTAGAATCGCGCACGCCAGTGGGCAAAGTTAGGGAAGGTGACGATCCCCTCATTACCAATACGCAACATCTCCTCTACGATCAAGTCGGGACGGTGCATGACCTGCAACGCTTGCGTCATAACGACGCTGTCAAAGCTTGAGTCGTCTATGCTGGCAAGACCTTCATCTAAGTTTTTTTCAATGACGTTCACACCGCGCGCAATACAGTGAGTGATATTGTCATGATCGATCTCTAAACCTAAGCCATCAACCTGCTTTTGCTGGGAGAGAAAATCGAGCAGTTCACCGTCACCACAACCCATATCAAGGACGCGCGCCTCGGGTTGAATCCAGTCTGCAATGATCTCTAAATCAGCTCTCATGGGTGACTCCTAGATTGAGTTCATTGGCTACACGGTTCATGTAGGCTCTAAATACAGCCATGTATCGAGGGCTGTCGATTAAGAAGGCGTCGTGTCCGTGATCAGAGTCGATTTCTGCGTAGCTGACATCTTTATCGGCTGCGACCAGTGCATCGGTAATCTCACGCGAGCGCTCGGGAGAGAAGCGCCAGTCTGTTGTAAACGAGACGACGAGAAATTTACAGCTAGCCTGGCTTAATGCCTTTGAAAGATCATCGCCATACTCTGATGCGGGATCAAAGTAATCCAGCGCTTTTGTCATTAACAGGTAGGTATTTGCATCGAACGCCGTCGAAAACTTCTCACCTTGGTATCGAAGGTAACTTTCGACTTGGAATTGAGTATTTAAGTCGAAACTCAGCTCACCCGTGCGCATCTCACGACCAAACTTCTCGGCCATGCCATCATCAGATAGATAGGTGATGTGGCCAATCATACGAGCCAGTGAGAGCCCTGTTTTGGGAAGGGTTTCGTGATCGTAATAGCGTCCCTCGTGGAACTGAGGGTCTTTCGAAATAGCCTGTCTAGCCACCTCATTGAACGCGATATTCTGTGCCGTTAACTTTGGTGAAGAGGCGATGATTAATGCGTGGCCCAGTCTTTCAGGGTAGTCGATTGACCACTGCATCGCCTGCATACCGCCCAAGCTGCCACCCACAATCGCTGCCCAACGTTGGATACCGAAGTGGTCTGCAAGTCGAACCTGACTGTTGACCCAGTCTCGAACGGTTACAAAAGGAAAGTCTGGTCCGTAAGGTTTTCCTGTGTTTGGATCGATGGAAGTCGGCCCTGTTGAGCCGTGACAGCCACCAAGGTTATTCAACGACACAACAAAAAAGCGATTCGTGTCGATCGGCTTACCTGGACCAATAGCACTGTCCCACCAGCCAGGGTATTTATCACTCTCTGAATGATATCCCGCCGCATGGTGGTGACCCGATAGTGCATGGCAGATCAAAACCGCATTTGAGCAATCTGCATTGAGTTGCCCGTAGGTCTCAACCATTAGATCGTATTCAGGCAGCACTCGGCCTGAAGCCAAAGAGAGAGGCTCGGCAAAGTGAATCAATTCTGGTGTAACGATACCGACGGAATCCGTTGGCAAGCTAGCCGGCATTAGGCTATCTCCTGTGCAATGCTGTACGTGAAACAGTATTTAATTCTAGCAAACCACGGGTTCAGTTACATGACCAGACGAGTGATTTGAGATTGTAGAATTTGAATCACTAAAAAGATCAAAATCGGTGATAGATCCAGACCGCCGATAGGTGGAATGACTTTGCGCGCCAAAGAGAACACGGGCTCTGTGATCTGCATAATGAGCTGTGGACCCGGGTGGTAGCTGTTTGGGGCTACCCAGGAGAGGATCACTGACCCAATAACAGCCCAGAAATAGATGGTGAGAATGCCGTCAAGCACCCCGAATAGGCCAAACAGTGCCGCACCCAGCATGTTGGGGATGTTGCCCTGTGTAAAGAAGATAATCGCGACAACAACAGCCACTTTAACTGCGAAGGCCAATACCAACGGGGAGATGTCTAAACGCCCAATTCTTGGAACCAGTTTCTGCAGTGGAGCCAAAGGAACTTGGGTAAAGCGAACCACCGATTGAGAGATCGGATTGTAATAGTCAGCGCCACTCGCCTGCAGTAAAAAACGCAGAAGCAGAATAAATGCAAAAACTTCACCAATCGTTCGAATGATTAATGTCAGTGTATCGCCAGCCATGTTCAATCCTATAGTTCGCTTAATGATGACAAGTGTTTAAGAGTAGCTGTTTTGCAGCCATTAGTCTTTACCGAGTTGCTCACTCATCTCTGCTGCACGGTTCTTGCAGGCGGTCATTGCTCGTAACACAACCTCGCCCAGTTGATCCTGTTCGAAGCTGTTAATCGCTTGCTCAGTGGTACCGCCTGGGGAGGTGACATTTTTTCGCAACTGGGCCGGTTCAATCCCAGTTTGAGCGGCCATCTCTGCAGCCCCTTTGGCGGTTTGAATGGTTAGTTGACGCGCCGCTTCAGGACTCATGCCGAGCGCTTGTGCCGCTTCAATCATCTTCTCCATCATTAGGAAGAAGTAAGCAGGGCCTGACCCCGAAACGGCAGTTACCTGATCGATGCCCTCTTCAGTATCACACCAGGTAGCAATGCCGACCGCTTCTGCAATTGAAGAGGCTTGAGCTTTCTGCTCATCACTCACTCTAGGGTTGGCAAACAGGCCGCTGGCGCCTAATTTGAGTAGAGATGGCGTGTTCGGCATTGAACGAATCACGGCCAGTTCACCGCCGGCCCAACGCTCCAAAGAGTCGCAGCTAATGCCTGCTGCCACAGAGATTAACAGCGGTTTACGCTGTTTCAGTGTGGGTGCTAACTCAGTCAGTGTATCGCGCATCATCTGCGGCTTAACGGAGATTACAACAATTTCCGAAGCGTTAATCGCGAGATGGTTATCGGTCGTTGTGTGAACGCCACGCTCAGCAAAGCTTGCTAACTTATCGAGCTGGCGACGTGTGGCCCATAGCTTGTCGACGGGGTATCCCGTTGCAATTAAGCCCTCAAGGATTGCACCGGCCATGTTGCCTGTACCAATAAATGCGATAGATGGCTGTGCCACACTCTTCTCCTAAAAATTATTTGTTGTAGTTGCGTGGGCCGAATAGAGCCGTACCAATACGAACGATGGTTGCGCCCTCTTCAATGGCGGCATCCAGATCACCCGACATGCCCATTGATAGGGTATCCAGACTGGGTATCGTTTGTTTGATCTCTTCAAACAGAGTTCTCACCTGACAAAAACGCTCTTTTTGTAGTTCAACATCCTCAGTCGCTTCTGGTATAGCCATTAAACCACGCAAGTTTATTTTGGGGAGTTCGGCAATCTGTTTGGCGAGCTCGAGCGCTTCATCTGGAAAGCAGCCAGATTTGCTCTCTTCACAGCTAATATTAACCTGCAAGCAGATGTTTAAGTCCTCGGCATAGTAAGGCCGTTGTGCTGACAGACGTTGTGCGATTTTCAGTCTATCGACACTATGGACCCAGGCAAATTGCTCTGCGATTGGCTTCGTTTTGTTGGATTGAATGGGGCCAATAAAGTGCCATTCGAGATTAAGGGGCTCAAGAGACGATATTTTATCCAGCGCCTCTTGCAGATAATTTTCACCGAAAGCACGTTGCCCTAAGCGAGCCAGTTCGACGACCTCATCCACACTGCGGGTCTTACTGACGGCTAGTAGGCATACCTCTTTTTCAGAACGGTTTGACTCAGCGCAGGCTTTTTCTATCTCGGATCTCACCTTTTTCAGGCTCTCTGCTATGCTAGTCATATGTGTCACTACTCATGAGGTTGATGCGGTCGTTTCCGCTAGGGTGAACTCAATTATGGATATTACCGAACTTTTAGCCTTTGCTGTACAGCAAGGAGCATCCGATCTGCACATTACGGCGGGTATGCCGCCGTTGATCCGTGTCGACGGTGATGTGCGTCGCATCAAACTGCCATCGATGGATCATAAACAGGTCCATGGGTTGCTGTATGACATTATGAATGACAAGCAGCGTAAAGAGTACGAAGAGAAGTTAGAAGTCGATTTCTCCTTTGAAGTACCTCAGCTGGCGCGTTTTCGTGTTAATGGTTTTGTTCAAAACCGCGGAGCGGCAGCGGTATTTCGTACCATCCCCAGTAAAGTGCTTACTATGGACGATCTTGGTATGGGTAAGGTCTTCCAGCAGCTCTCCGACCAGCCAAAAGGGCTGGTTCTAGTGACAGGACCAACCGGTTCCGGTAAGTCGACCACGCTGGCAGCGATGATCGATTACATCAATGACTCTCGATCTGAGCATATATTGACGATTGAGGATCCCATCGAATTTGTACACGAGAGTAAAAAGTGTCTGATTAACCAGCGTGAGGTGCATCGAGATACCCTTGGATTTGATGCGGCACTGCGTTCGGCGCTGCGTGAAGACCCCGATGTCATCCTAGTGGGTGAGATGCGTGACCTAGAGACCATTCGTCTTGCGTTGACTGCAGCAGAGACTGGACACTTAGTTTTCGGCACTCTTCATACCACCTCGGCAGCGAAAACCATTGACCGTATCATCGATGTCTTTCCAGCCGCAGAGAAAGATATGGTCCGTTCAATGCTCTCTGAATCGCTGCAGGGCGTTATCTCTCAAGCCCTTTTGAAGAAGACAGGCGGCGGTCGAGTCGCAGCTCACGAGATCATGATCGGGACATCTGCCATACGTAACCTGATTCGGGAAGATAAAGTGGCTCAGATGTATTCAGCCATTCAGACGGGTTCCCAGGTGGGTATGAAGACCTTGGATCAGGCCCTTTTAGAGCTGGTTCAAAAAGGCTTTATCACGCCAGAGCAAGCGGCTGCTCGCGCTAAAGACCCTTCGATATTTTAAGTGAGGTAACCCGTGGATTTTACACAGCTATTAAAAGTAATGACTGAACGCGGTGGTTCAGATCTGTTCATCACTGCGGGTGCACCCCCTTCTATCAAGGTGGACGGCACGATCAAGCCACTGACACGTGAGTCGCTCAACTCATCACAATCACGTGCACTGGTTTACAGTACGATGAGTGACAAGCAGCTGGCCGAATTTGAAGCAACCAATGAGTGTAACTTTGCACTGAGTGTGAACGGTATCGGTCGTTTTCGTGTTAGCGCCTATGTGCAACGAAACACGCCGGGAATGGTGCTGCGTTCTATAGCTAACCACATACCGACTATGGAGGAGCTCAAACTTCCTGAGGTGCTTAAAGATCTCTCGATGACTAAGCGTGGTTTGATCCTATTTGTCGGTGGTACCTCTACCGGTAAATCGACCTCTCTGGCATCAATGATTGATTACCGTAATGAGCATGCTGCGGGGCATATCATTACGGTTGAAGACCCCATTGAGTACATTCACCATCATAAAAAGTCGATCGTGACTCAACGTGAAGTGGGGCTTGATACTGAGTCGTTTGAAGTAGCACTGAAAAACACCTTACGTCAGGCACCAGATGTCATCTTGATGGGTGAAATCCGCTCGGCTGAAACCATGGCGTACGCTCTGGCATTCGCTGAGACCGGCCACCTCTGTTTGGCAACGCTTCATGCTAACAATGCGAACCAAGCCCTTGACCGTATCATCTCGTTCTTTGGCCCTGAGCATCATAATCAGATCTGGATGGATCTATCACTTAACTTGAAAGCGATTGTCGCGCAGCAACTGCTGCCCACTGCGGATGGTAAGGGGCGAAGAGCGGCCATTGAAGTGCTAATCAACACGCCGCTGATTCAGGATCTGATTCGCAAAGGTGAGGTGCACGAGATTAAAGATGTCATCAAGAAATCGAGCAATCTTGGCATGCAGACCTTCGATCAGGCACTGTTTGCGCTCTACAAAGAGGGTGTCATCACTTACGAAGTGGCACTGTCCTTTGCTGACTCGTCAAATGATCTGCGTTTGATGATCAAACTCAGTGATGAGGGGGGTAAGCAAGAAGGTGAGGATCTACCGTCATTTACTCTTCAAGATTCAGACGATACTCTGAATCACTGATTGGTCCATAAATAGGCAAAAAAAGACCCAGCATCGGCTGGGTCTTTTCGTTTTCAGACTATTAACTTAAGCGATGTACTGGCTGACCATTGAGTAGAGTCAGTGTCACACGGCCTTTCAGTTCAGTGTTGATGAACGGGGTATTCTTACCACGAGATTTGAGCGTTTCACTGTTGACCGTCCAGGTCGCTTCTGGATCAAAGACACACACATCTGCATCAGCCCCGACTTCGAGAGAGCCGGCTTCGATGCCTAGCACTTTCGCAGGACCCGCTGTCAATTTTTCAATCAGCTGAGGCAGGGCGATCAACTGCTGCTCTACCAACATTAGGCTCAGCGGTAATAGTGTTTCAAGTCCACTAATGCCTGGTTCAGTCGCCGCGAAAGGTGCTTCTTTTGAAATAGCATCCTGAGGCTGATGATCGGAACAGATGGCATCCAGTGTGTCGGTGACTAAGCCTTGACGCAGTCCCGCACGATCCAGCTGCGAACGCAGCGGTGGGATGACATGGAATAGGCTGTTAAAACCATTAACCTCCTCATCTGTCAGAAGCAGGTTGTGAATCGCCACATCAGCGGTCACATTGAGACCTCGTTCACGGGCACTCTGAATTAATAGAACTGACTGAGCACAGGAAAGCTGGCCGAAGTGAGCCCTTACACCGGTCTCTTCAATCAGAATCAAGCAGCGTGATACCTCTATGGTTTCAGCAGCGGAAGGAATGCCGTTCAAGCCAAGACGAGTGGCGGTGGTGCCTTCGTGCATACAACCCTCGGCAGCCAGTGCTCGATCTTCCGCTTGAAACACTACCAACAGGTCATGTGTGGCCGCGTATTCAAGCGCTCTTAGCATTACACGCGAGCTATCGATCGGGTGACGACCGTTAGTGAAACCGATACAGCCTGAGCTCGCCAGTGCATGCAGTGGCGCAAGCTGCTCGCCTTGCATTGACTGTGTCAGCGCTCCTAGCGGTAGCACTCGTGCCATACCGGCATCGGTTGCACGATCTTGTACCAGTTCAGCAACCGCTGTGCTGTCTACGACCGGTTTGGTGTTAGGTGAGGCTACCAGTGTGGTAATGCCGCCAGCAGCGGCAGCGGCAGTCTCGGATGCGATAGTCCCTTTTTGCGTTAAACCTGGTTCACGCAGATGGGTACATAGATCGATGAGACCGGGGCAGACGATCTGTCCTTCAGCATCAAACTCTTCGTCAGCAGAGAAGCCCTCTGGCGCCTCTCCTATGGCGGCGATGCGTCCTTTGACAATGTAGAGGTCATCAATTCGATCTATATTTTGTGCAGGGTCGATAATGCGCCCGCCGGCAATTTTAATCTGCACTGTTTACTCTCCTGCCTCTAATTTTTTTGCTCTCTCCGCAACCTGGCCACTCATCGCCATCGACATAACGGCCATCCTAACGGCAATGCCGTTGGTGACCTGATTCAGTATCACCGATTTAGGTCCGTCAGCTACGGAGGACGCGATTTCAACGCCTCGGTTAATCGGCCCTGGGTGCATAACGATCGCCTCAGGGTGTGCAAAGGCGAGCTTCTCCTCTGATAGGCCATAGAGTTTGAAGAACTCAGACTCGCTCGGTAACAGAGCGGAGGTCATACGCTCTTTTTGCAGACGAAGCATGATGACGACATCGGCATCACGAAGACCCTGTGCCATGTCGGTAAAAACTTTGACCCCAAGCATCTCGACATTACGCGGTAGCAGTGTACGAGGTGCGATCAGACGAATCTCGGGTACACCGAGAATCCTTAAGGCATGAATCTGTGAGCGAGCTACACGCGAATGAAGTATATCGCCGACGATCGCGACTTTTAGATGCTTAAAGCCACCTTTATGGCGACGAATAGTCATCATATCCAGCATCGCTTGGGTCGGGTGTGCGTGACGACCGTCACCGGCATTGATGATGGCGACGTTGGGTGTGACCTGGCTGGCAATGAAGTGAGCCGCACCGCTATCCGAGTGGCGAACGACAAACATATCCGAATGCATCGCTTCCAAGGTCATCAAGGTGTCTTTTAGCGTCTCCCCTTTTTTTGTGGAGCTGGTGCTGATGTTTAAATTCAGAACGTCAGCCGATAGGCGCTTAGCGGCTAGCTCAAAGGTCGACAATGTACGTGTACTGTTCTCAAAAAAGAGGTTGGCCACGGTTTTACCCCGAAGAAGCGGCACCTTTTTAACCTGCTGCTCACTCATATCCACAAAAGAGTCAGCCGTATCTAGCAGCTCTAATAGCAGTGACTCTGGCAGCCCCTCGATATCTAAAAAGTGCTTTAGCTGGCCATCTTCGGTTAGCTGCGCTTGAGTTGGGTCAGGAAAGTTAAACATGTTCGCTTCCTATTATTTGCTACGCTGACTGATGGTCAGTTCAAGGGGAGATGGGCCTGTTAGCTTTACCTGTTGATCGCTTGATAACGTCAGGGTTCCACCGATGACATCAGCTTGAATCGGCAGTTCGCGGCGTTGTAGGTCAATCAGGGTGACCAGTGTCACAGAGGCTGGACGACCAAAATCGAACAGTTCATTGAGCGCGGCTCTAGCTGTGCGACCACTCATTAACACGTCGTCAACCAAGATAATGTTGCGATCTTCGGTTGCGCTTGGCAGCTTTGAAACCCCTACTTTAGGGTTCAATCCAACGCGAGTGAAATCGTCACGATAGAAGGAGATGTCCAGCACCCCCATCTCATCCTGAATCCCCAGGTGTTGGTGAAGACGTTCAGCCAACCAAACACCGCCACTATGAATGCCAATGATGTACGGTTTATCTAAGCCGCGTGTCTCGATTAACTGCTGTGTGCTGTCACACATTCTTGTTAGGAGCTGTTCAGCGTCCAAAGTTTTACTGGTCATAATAGTCCTCAAGCCTTGCATGGCTTGGTATGCGCTGTTCTTGAAGAAACCAACCTTCTAACATCAATTGAGCGGCGATACCGTCGACAGATTCTGCACCGAAATCGGCTGATCCGCCATTCTCAAGATGAATCGATTTAGCCTCTTGAGATGTTAATCGTTCATCAAAAAGAAAGCAGGGTATTTTAGATCGTTCATGCAGGCGGTTGGCGAATTTTCTCGCTCGTCGCGCCATATCACTGATAGTGCCATCCATGTTCAATGGCAGTCCCACAACGATCGTCTTTGGCTGCCATTCAGCAATCATTTTATCGACTAAACTCCAATCGGGGATGCCATCTTTTGCAGCAATTGGATTTAGAGGTTGGGCGGTGGCTGTTAATGACTGACCAAAGGCAACACCAATTCTGCGTAAGCCAAAATCGAATCCCAGTGCGCTCTCAGTTAACTCAGTCATTGGACCTTAATTATGCGTGCCCCGCCTGTGCGGAGATTAGGTTTAGGTCGACACCCAGAGTAGACGCTGCGGATGAGAGTCTAAATTCGGGTTCAACATCGAACAGTATATCTAAATTTGCGGGTGAGCTTAACCATAGGTTCTGACACATCTCTTCATCGAGCTGCCCCGGTCCCCAGCCCGCATAACCTAAAGCGAACAGATAGTCTTCAGGCCCCTCGCCACGCGAAATGGCCTCTAGAACATCAAGGGATGTGGTTAACGTCAGTTGCTCGGGTAGGTGTAGTGAGGATTTCCAAGCTTGCTCGCCCTGTCTGTGCAGAATAAACCCATGCTCTTCAGAGACCGGTCCGCCTTGGTAAACAGGCTGATAGTTCAAGGGAGAGTTTTCAGGGAGATCGAGCTGATCAAGGATCTCATCCATAGGAATCTCATGCGGCTTATTGACCACAATCCCCATGGCACCCTCTTCATTGTGCTCACAAAGATAGATGAGGCTGTTGCTAAAGTAGTCACTCTCCAGACTGGGCATAGACATCAAGAAGTGGTGCTTGAGTAGGTTGGCATTACTCATCTCTTTCTCCTTTAACAACGTCGAATCTTTTTACACCCTCAGTGTAAGCTGAAAATGTTTCGATATCAGTACACTTGGGTATTTTTCTCAAATTTCCAAGTGCGAATGATCTCCAGTCGGTCCAGCCGCTGGCGCATCTCATTAGGGAAGGGCTCGAAGGGTGAAGCGCTCCTAACTGTCCGAACGGCGGCATCATCCAGTATTGAGTAGCCAGAACTTTTGAGGATCTCTAACTGCTTGACGCTCCCATCAGCGGCTAAAGTGACTAGCATCTGCAGACTGCCTTCAATGCCCTTGCGTCGCGCTTCGATAGGGTAGTTGAGATTACCTATCGTTTCGATTTTCTGACGCCAGCGCTCTAGATAGAGTGCATCAGCTTTGGCCAAGGTCGAAAGCGAAGTGACACGCCCCGTGCGTGAGCGACTCTCTAATTTTCGCTGCTCATCTTTTAAGCGCGCTTCCAAAGAGGCGATCTCCTCTGACGCTTTAAACAGAGCCGTTGAGTCGCCTGCTAAGGGATTCGAGGCGGTGGTCTGAATGGAATCAGTCTGTTGATTGGCTTTAAGCAGCGCTTGGGTGTTGGCTGCTAACAGCTCATTCGTCCCCGATTTCGCCTGTAGAGTACTATCGTTGACGCCCTCATCATTCGAAGGAGCTAAGCCCGTTCCGGATTGTGCACTGATCTGTGCCGAGAGTTGGTTGATCTTGTCAGACCTGAACAGCGCAGGCTCAACAACACTCGCCTCTTGGTTCGTTTGTGAATCGCCCTGACCTAATTGATGATGCTGGGCTAAATAGGCTGGATCGATAGGGGCCTGTGGATCCTGATTTATCGCAAAGGTGATCTCAAGTGTTTTAGATGATTGCTCTGTTTTCAGTGCATCAAATCCGACCAAAAGTATGATCAGTGCGTGCAGAGCCAGTGCCAATACCAGCATAAAGCGCAGACGCTCATCGGCATCTGCACACCATGCAGCTGATCGATTGACCGGTTTTGGCGAGGCAGCTAAGTTCATTGCTGAGCGAGTTGCTCCTCTATGCAATCCATTAACTGCATGCCGATGTCCAAACCGAACTGATCATTGAGTTCACGAATACAGGTCGGGCTGGTGACATTGATCTCTGTTAGGTAGTCACCAATCACATCCAAGCCGACAAATAGAAGCCCTGCTTCGCGCAGTTTTGGCCCCACCTGTGCAGCAATCCAACGATCACGTTCGCTCAGTGGGCGGCCTTCGCCTCGCCCCCCTGCGGCTAGATTACCGCGAGTCTCTCCCTGACTGGGAATGCGTGCCAGTGCATAGTCGATAGGCTCGCCATTGATCATCAATATGCGTTTATCACCCTCGACAATCTCAGGGATGTAGCGCTGCGCCATAATGGTCTCTTGGCCAAATTTTGTCAGCGTCTCTATCACCACCCCTAGGTTCAAACCATCCTCTTTGATGCGGTAGATAGAGCTGCCACCCATACCATCTAAAGGTTTAAAGATGACGTCCTTATGCTCAGCATGAAAGGCTTTTAATCGCTCCTCTGAACGACTGACCAGTACCGGCGGGCAGCATTGCGGGAAGTGCGTAGCAAATAGCTTTTCGTTGAAATCGCGCAGGCTCTGAGTGCGGTTTACGATAAGTACACCGGCAGCTTCAGCAACCGCCAAAAGATGGGTGGTGTAGATGAATTCGTTGTCGAAAGGTGGGTCTTTTCGCATCAATATGACATCGAGCTCTGTTAGCGATAGATCTTGGTAGGCTTCACGTTCGAACCACTTGTTCGGGTTCATATCGACGCTAATCGGTGCCATACGAGCACGAACATCCCCATCTCTTGAGTAGAGATCGGACTGCTCCATATAGAACAGCTCCCACCCTTTCTGCTGCGCTGCCCAAAGCATCGCCAAAGAGCTGTCTTTTTTGTAGTTGATGTCGTCAATAGGGTCCATGACGATGCCCAGTTTAATGCTCATCTCTCGTTCCTTTTATGAGAAGTCGCCCCAGAGGTAATTTAGTACCGATGCCGCTGCGACGGGGGCGGTCTCTGTGCGTAATATTCGACTGCCCAGTAACCAGGGCTTAAATCCTTTTTGCAGTGCCAACTCGACTTCGCTCTCTTCTAAACCACCTTCCGGTCCAATCAGCAGTGCCACGCTGGAGGGTCTTGGCTCACTGTTCAGCGATGTGAGCTCAAGGTGTGGGTGAAGAATCAGTTTTAATTCGGCATCACACTGTTCGATCCACTCTGTCAGTGACATTGGAGCGCTAACGCTCATCGGCTTAGCCCGAAAACTCTGTTCGCTGGCGCTGATCGCGATCTGCTGCCAGTGAGCGGATCGCTTCTCTTGGCGATCGGCTGTTAGTTTGACCTCGGAACGATCCGTGAAAAGGGGGGTCAGGCTTTGTACTCCCAACTCTGTCGCTTTTTGCACGGCATAGTCCATGCGTTCACCGCGCGAAAGTCCCTGCCCAATATGAATGTCGATCGGGGATTCGCGATCATTCGGGTCGGCCGCAATGATCCGCACACTGGATTCACGCTTTGCCACGCTCGATAGCTCGGCCTGATAGTCAAAACCATCACCATTGAATAGTACGAGTTTGAACCCTTGCTTCATACGCAACACTTTCACTAGGTGATTGTGAGCGGCTTCTGGCAGTTCAATTTCTGTTCCGGTGCTCAGTGGTAGGTCTAGGTAGACACGGGGTATTCGCATACTGATTCTCTGGTTACTCTGCCACTGATTATGCCATGACAATTAGGGTGCGTCAGGCTGGATTTAGACACAAAAAAGGGCAGGCTTTCGCCTACCCTTAGCCACTATTAGTTGGCGATTAGACGCCTGCAGCTGATTTTAACGCGTCTGCTTTATCGGTCTTCTCCCATGGGAAGACCGTGAAGGTGTCATCACCAACGGTCATCTCAAATGGATCACGACCAAAGTGACCGTATGCCGCTGTCTGGCGGTACATAGGGTGCAGTAGATCTAGCATGTTTGTGATTGCGTACGGGCGCAGATCAAAGGTCTCGCGAACCAACTCGATGATCTTCTCATCCGAGATCTTGCCAGTGCCGAAGGTGTTGATTGAAACTGAGGTCGGTTCTGCAACACCAATCGCGTAAGAGACTTGAATCTCACAACGATCTGCAAGGCCTGCAGCGACGATATTCTTAGCCACATAGCGACCTGCATACGCCGCCGAACGGTCCACTTTTGATGGATCCTTGCCAGAGAACGCCCCACCACCGTGACGTGCCATGCCGCCGTAGGTATCTACAATGATCTTACGACCCGTCAGACCACAGTCACCGACGGGACCACCGATAACAAATTTACCGGTTGGGTTGATGTGCAGCTTAGTGCCAGCATGCAGTAGATCAGCTGGCAGAACATGCTTGATGATCAGCTCCTGAACCGCTTCCTGAAGATCTTTCTGGGTGACATCTGGATTGTGTTGCGTCGAAAGAACAACAGCATCAATCGCGACCGGCTTACCGTTTTCGTAACGACAAGTCACCTGAGATTTCGCGTCTGGACGCAACCAAGGCAGCAAGCCTGATTTGCGGGCTTCTGCTTGGCGCTCTACAAGACGATGGGCAAAGGTAATTGGAGCAGGCATTAGAACATCGGTTTCGTTCGACGCGTAGCCGAACATCAAACCCTGGTCACCGGCGCCTTGATCTTCAGGTTTTGCACGATCGACGCCCTGAGCGATATCCACAGACTGTTTACCGATGATGTTGATCACACCACAGGTATCACCATCGTAACCCACATCTGAAGAGGTGTAGCCGATGTCATTAATCACGTCACGAACAAGATCTTCAAGATCAATCCAAGAGGTGGTGCTGATCTCACCAGAGACAATCGCAACCCCGGTTTTCACCATGGTCTCACACGCCACTCGTGCGTACTTGTCCTCTTTTAAAATCGCGTCTAAAACTGCATCAGAGATCTGATCGGCAATCTTATCTGGGTGCCCTTCTGAAACTGATTCAGAGGTGAAAATCGAATATTCGCTCATGAGTAAATCCTATGGGTTAGGTCGAGCCGCACATGCACAGCTCTCAAAATGTGGCAGCCATTGTAACCGGTTAAGAGTCGAGTTCTAAGTAAAAAGAGCTCTACTTCGATGAAACCTTTGATCATTACCCATGAAATTGAGTCATTTTAGCTAATGTCATTTGAATCTAAGCCCCGTCTGCGAGAGAATTTACCCCTCAATTTTTAATACCCCCCGCAGGAGTAGATTAATGTCATCTCGCCGTGAGTTAGCCAATGCGATCCGCGCATTGAGCATGGATGCTGTTCAAAAAGCCAAATCTGGTCACCCAGGTGCCCCAATGGGTATGGCGGATATTGCCGAAGTACTCTGGAATGAGTTCATGAAGCATAACCCAAGCAACCCTCACTGGTTTGATCGCGACCGTTTCGTACTGTCAAACGGCCACGGTTCGATGCTGATCTATTCCTTGTTGCACCTAACCGGTTACGACGTCAGTGCAGAAGATCTGGCTAACTTCCGCCAACTGCATGCTAAGACGGCGGGTCACCCAGAGTATGGTTACTGCCCAGGCGTAGAGACGACGACCGGTCCATTGGGTCAAGGTATCACTAACGCCGTTGGTATGGCTGTCGCTGAGAAGACACTAGCGGCTCAATTCAACCGCCCGGGTCATGAGATCATCGATCACCACACCTACGTGTTCATGGGTGATGGCTGCCTGATGGAAGGTATCTCACACGAAGCTTGTTCACTCGCGGGTACTCTGGGTCTTGGCAAACTGATCGCATTTTGGGATGACAACGGCATCTCGATTGACGGTGAGGTTGAAGGTTGGTTCAGCGATGACACCCCTGCACGTTTTGAAGCTTACGGCTGGCAGGTGATTCGTGGGGTTGATGGTCACGATGCGGAACAGATCATTGCTGCTGTTGAAGCAGCTCAAGCAAACGAAGATCAGCCAACGTTGATCTGCTGTAAAACGATCATCGGCTTTGGTTCGCCAAACAAGCAGGGCAAAGAGGATTGTCATGGCGCACCTTTAGGTGATGACGAGATCGCTTTGGCTCGCCAAGAGTTGAACTGGCCACACGCCCCATTTGAGATCCCAGAAGAGATCGCAGAGGGTTGGGATGCACGTGAAGCGGGAAGCGTTCTTGAAAACGAGTGGAACGAACGCCTTGCAGAGTACTCTGAAGCCTTCCCAGAGCTTGCTGCTGAGTTGATGCGTCGCCTATCGGGTGAATTGCCTGCCGATTTCTCTGAAAAAGCGGATGCTTGGATTGCAGAAGTGGCAGAAAAGGGTGAGACCATCGCGTCTCGTAAGGCTTCTCAAAACGCTCTAAATTCACTGGGACCTATTCTGCCAGAGTTCTTGGGTGGTTCTGCCGACCTAGCGGGCTCTAACCTGACACTGTGGTCTGGCTCTAAAGCAATTAGCGCTGATGATGCGAGCGGTAACTACCTACACTACGGTGTGCGTGAGTTTGGTATGAGTGCGATCATGAACGGCATCGCACTGCACGGTGGTTTCATCCCATACGGTGCGACCTTCCTAATCTTTATGGAGTACGCTCGTAACGCGGTTCGTATGGCGGCTCTGATGAAGCAGCGCGCTATCTTTGTTTACACTCACGACTCTATCGGTCTGGGTGAAGATGGTCCTACTCACCAACCGGTTGAGCAGGTAGCTAGCCTGCGTATGACGCCTAACATGGAGACATGGCGCCCTTGTGACGCGGTTGAATCCGCTGTGGCTTGGCGTAACGCGGTTGAGCGTGCCGATGGTCCAAGTTCATTGATCTTCTCGCGTCAGAATTTGCCGCACCAATCTCGCAGTGGTGATCAGATCGCAGCGATCTCTAAAGGTGGCTACATCTTGCAAGATTGTGCCGGCACACCGGATCTAATCCTAATCGCGACAGGTTCTGAAGTTGAGTTGGCTATGGCATCAGCCGAAGCACTGACAGCAGAAGGCAAAGCGGTTCGCGTAGTCTCTATGCCATCAACTGATCGTTTTGATGCTCAGACTGCTGAGTACAAAGAGTCTGTTCTACCGGCTGCGGTTACAGCTCGTGTAGCGATTGAGGCGGGTATTGCAGACTTCTGGTACAAGTACGTTGGCTTTGGTGGCGCGATTGTTGGTATGGAATCCTTTGGTGAATCTGCACCGGCTGGCGAGCTCTTCAAGCACTTCGGCTTCACGGTAGAGAATGTTAAACAGAAGGCGCTAGCCCTCGTTTAAGTTGATCACGCCGGTTTTTAACCGGCGTTTTACTCTCTGAGAGGTGAGATGAGCTACCGAATAGCGATTAACGGTTATGGTCGAATTGGGCAGTGTCTGCTCAGGGCTCTGTTTGAGCGTGGCTTAGAGACTAAGCTTCAACCCATTGCGATTAATGAGTTGGCTGAGCCTGAGACGGTCTCCTATTTGACGCGTTATGACACGACGCATGGCCGCTTCCCGGCACCGGTGTCTCTTAAAGATGATCAGCTAGTTATTCGTGACCACGCCATCCAAATCTTAAATACTCCCAAGCCCGACCAACTCCCTTGGCGTGAAATGGGTATTGATCTGCTGATGGAGTGTTCTGGCTCGTTCAGTGACCGTCAAACAGCTGAGTTGCATCTGAAGCAGGGGGCCAAGCGCCTACTCTTTTCACAGCCCGCTACGGCTGAGGTAGACGCTACCGTTGTGTTTGGCTTAAACCAAGATTCAATAAACGTGAATCATAAAGTGGTCTCAGCCGCCTCCTGTACGACCAATTGTGTGATACCTATATTAGATCAGCTCGATAGGCATTTTGGCATTGAGCAGGGTGTGACCACGACGATTCACTCGGCGATGAATGATCAGCCAGTGATCGATGCTTACCATCACACCGATTTGCGACTAACCCGCAGTGCTCTGCAGTCGATTATTCCGGTGGATACAGGGTTGGCAAAAGGGATCGATCGCCTACTGCCGTCGCTGGAAGGGAAATTTAAGTGCCTCCATTTACGTGTGCCAACCCTTAATGTCTCACTGATGGATATGTCGATCAGCTTAGAGCGTGACACCACTGAAGAGGAGATCAACCAACTCTTTAAATCGCTCTCTGAAGGTCCGTTAAAAGGGTTGTTGGGATACACAGAGGAGCCGCATGCATCGACCGACTTTAACCACGACAGTCGCTCAGTCGTTGTTGATGGCACCCAGACTCGATTGTCCGGCAAGCGTTTACTGAAGCTGGTCTGCTGGTTTGATAATGAGTGGGGCTTTGCCAACCGAATGTTGGATATTGCTGAGCATTGGCTCGCACTGAAACAGAATTAATTAAATGATTGGAGAATAACAATGAACGTAAAACTGATGAAAGATTTGGATCTTGCAGGCAAACGCGTATTGATTCGTGAAGATCTGAACGTTCCTGTTAAAGATGGCAAAGTCACTTCCGATGCTCGTATTCGTGCGTCACTACCGACTATTCAGCTAGCGCTAGAAAAGGGTGCGACAGTGATGTTGATGTCACACCTTGGTCGTCCAACCGAAGGCGAATATGAAGAGCAGTATTCACTAGCCCCTGTAGCGGCCCACTTGGCGGGTCTGTTGGGTCGTGATGTTCCACTGATTAAGGATTGGGTTGATGGTGGTTTTTCAGTAGAGCCGGGTCAGGTCGTTCTTCTAGAGAACGTTCGTTTCAACGCGGGCGAGAAGAAGGATAACGAAGAGCTATCTAAGAAGATGGCCGCGCTCTGTGATGTCTATGTCATGGATGCTTTTGGTACTGCGCACCGCGCACAAGCATCAACTCACGGCGTGGCACGTTTTGCGCCAATCGCCTGTGCAGGCCCACTGCTAGCGAATGAGCTTGAAGCTTTGGGTAAAGCACTGGATAACCCAGCGCGCCCATTGGTGGCTATCGTGGGTGGTTCAAAAGTGTCTACTAAGCTTGAAGTACTTAACTCACTCTCTGAGAAGTGTGATCAGCTCATCGTTGGTGGCGGTATCGCCAACACCTTCTTGGCTGCAGCGGGCAAGCCCGTTGGTACGTCACTGCATGAAGCCGATCTTATTGATACTGCGAAAGCGTTAATGGCTCGCTGTGAAATTCCAATTCCATCGGATGTCGTGACAGCGACTGAGTTTGCAGAGAGTGCGGAAGCGATTACGAAGTCAGCGGACGACGTCGCCGACAATGAAATGATCTTGGATATTGGTCCAGAGACTGCGGGTCAGTTGGCACAAGTATTGCAGAATGCCGGTACCATCATCTGGAACGGTCCAGTAGGCGTGTTTGAATTTGATCAGTTTGGTAACGGTACGGAAGCGTTATCAAGAGCGATTGCTCAAAGTAACGGCTTCTCGATTGCAGGTGGCGGTGATACTTTAGCGGCAGTAGATAAATATTCTATTGCAGATGATGTATCCTACATCTCAACAGGCGGTGGTGCTTTCCTAGAGTTTGTTGAAGGTAAGGTACTGCCGGCAGTCGCTGTGCTTGAAGCACGCGCTAACGGTTAACAGCAAACGATTAATAGCAAATAGGTAAAAAATGGCTCTTATTTCAATGCGACAGCTGCTCGATCATGCAGCAGAGTATGGCTACGGCATTCCAGCGTTCAACGTGAATAACCTGGAGCAGATGCGCGCCATTATGGAAGCAGCTGATCGTGCCGATGCCCCTGTCATCGTGCAAGCCTCTGCCGGTGCGCGCAAGTACGCGGGCTCTAACTTCCTTCGCCACATGATCTTGGCAGCGATTGAGGAGTTTCCACACATTCCTGTCTGTATGCACCAAGATCACGGCACAAGCCCAGCAGTCTGTCAGCGCTCCATTCAACTAGGCTTCTCATCGGTCATGATGGACGGTTCACTGGGTGAAGACGGTAAGACACCGACCGACTACGACTACAACGTTGAGGTGACTCGTCGTACCGTTGAGATGGCTCACGCATGTGGTGTCTCTGTCGAGGGCGAGCTTGGCTGTCTGGGCTCACTAGAAACGGGTGAGGCTGGTGAAGAGGACGGTATCGGTGCAGTCGGTAAGCTTAGCCACGATCAGATGCTGACTGACCCTGAAGAGGCTGCGCAGTTTGTGAAAGCGACTCAGGTCGATGCGCTTGCCATTGCAGTGGGTACTTCACACGGTGCTTACAAGTTTACTCGCCCACCAACGGGAGACATTCTTGCCGTTGATCGTATTCGTGCGATTCACGAACGTATTCCTGGTACTCACCTTGTTATGCACGGTTCATCTTCCGTGCCACAAGAGTGGCTAGAGGTGATCAACCAGTTTGGTGGTGAGATTCCTGAAACTTACGGTGTTCCGGTTGAGCAGTTGGTTGATGGTATCAAGCACGGCGTGCGCAAGGTCAACATCGACACTGATCTTCGTCTAGCGTCGACCGGTGCTGTGCGTAAGTTCTTGGCTGAAAATACCGCTGAATTTGACCCACGTAAGTACCTAGCGAAAACGATCACAGCGATGTCTGATATCGCTTACGCGCGTTACGATGCCTTTGGTGCGGCGGGTAATGCTAGCAAGATCAAAGCGATCAACCTTGAAGATATGACAGAGCGTTACATCTCAGGTGAATTGGACGCAAAAGTGAATTAATCCAAGTCCAATGAATATCAAGGAGGCTTAGGCCTCCTTTTTTGTCTCTAGTGTACGGATTCAGTATGCAGCTTACTCCAGGGCTCGGTGATGTCGTACCAGATGACCGCACTGAAATACTCCATCTGTCCCGCTTCT
Organism: Marinobacterium sp. xm-d-564; assembly: GCF_013283345.1. Taxonomy (NCBI): domain Bacteria; kingdom Pseudomonadati; phylum Pseudomonadota; class Gammaproteobacteria; order Oceanospirillales; family Oceanospirillaceae; genus Marinobacterium; species Marinobacterium sp. xm-d-564. The sequence goes on from NZ_WBYO01000005.1 coordinate 63,295, forward strand.
AGCTGCTCATAGTTCACTTCAAAACTGTGAAGCGTCTGTAGGCCCTTTTGGTGGGTATGGTGATCGACGATCTGAAGGGATTGCCACTCTCGCTGCAGTCCCATCCTGCGCAGATGCTCACCCAGTAACTCCAGTAGATCAGAGTTGCCATTAATGGTGGAAGAGTGCACGACAAAAGGAGTCTCTGGCCAGCCTGTCCCTTCGGTTATGTTGAGCTGATAATCGGTTGTTCTGCGCATGATCTGATCCTTAATTAAATATACTTACGTTTCATCACGCTGAATCGATTGGTGCAATGATAGAATAGCGTCACAACAGAGCGATGGAGCCATAAGATGGAGAGCAAAACCCCCTTCTACTCAATGACGCCTGACCGAGTCATCGATGCGGTCGAGTCACAGGGGTGGCTGAGTGATTTCCGTATTCTTGAGCTAAACAGTTACGAAAACCGCGTCTATCAAGTTGGCATTGATCAAGCGGAGCCTTTAATTACTAAGTTCTACCGCCCGAACCGATGGAGTGATGCGCAAATCCAAGAGGAGCATGACTTCTGTTTTGAGTTGGCTGATGCCGATATCTCCGTCGTTGCACCCTTGAAAAATAGCGAAGGGGATAGTCTGCTCAACTTTGATCAATTCCGTTTCACCCTCTTTCCGCGACGTGGAGGACGGGCTCCCGAACTGGATGATCCTGAACACCTTTATCAGCTGGGTGTGGCCCTCGGCCAAATACACGCTGTTGGCGCAGCTAAGCCGTTTGTAGATAGACCCTCTTTAGATGTCGATAGCTACGGTTGGCAGAGTCGAGAGTTGTTACTGTCTGAACATATTCCACAGAGTCTTCGTGCAGCCTATGAGTCGATCTCACAAGAGGTGCTCGATAGGGTAGAGCAGCGTTTTTCAGACTATTCAGACCTAAAAGCCATACGCGTGCACGGCGATTGTCACAGTGGCAATGTACTTTGGCGTGATGATCGACCGCACTTCGTGGATTTCGATGACGCGCGTATGGCTTCCGCTATTCAGGATATCTGGATGCTTTTGACGGGCGAGCGCCATCAGATGGAGATGCAACTGAGTGAAGTGATTGCCGGCTATGAAGAGTTCTTTGAGTTCAATCCTCGCGAGCTCAACCTTGTAGAGCCACTTAGAACACTCAGAATGATGAACCACGCTGCTTGGATCGCAAAACGTTGGGATGACCCCGCTTTCCCCAAAGCCTTCCCATGGTTTAACACAGAGCGCTACTGGGGAGAGCATCTGCTCGATCTTAAAGTACAGCTTTCAGCACTCGATGAACCGGTACTGAAACTGCTTTAGATTTTACGAGCTCTTGCTGGCTTACCTTTAAGAGGGCGCTGGCGCAGGATCTCAACAGCGCGATCAGCCAGTGTTCTTGGCACGGCTACGTAGCTGTTAAAGTCTTGTACACTAATGTTGCCGATCTGATCGCCTTTGATCTCTTTTGTTGCGGTGAGTGCACCGACAATGTCTCCGGGGCGAATCTTGTTCTTGCGGCCCATTGAGATTGAAATGGTGCGCAGGTTCGATTGCAGCTTAATCACATTGTTAATCTGTGGGCGGGGCATCGGTTTCGCTTCCAGTGACAAACCAACTGCTGTATTGATCTTCTCTAAACGGAACCCATCTTTAGCGCCGACCAGAGAGATAGCTTGGCCCTTACGACCAGCACGGCCCGTTCGGCCACAGCGGTGTGTGTAGACAGCCGAATCACCGGGCAGGCTGGCATTGAGTACCAGATCAACCGAGTCGATATCCAAACCACGTGCGGCAACATCCGTGGCGATCAAAAATCTTAACGTGCCGTTACTGAAGCGAATCAGTACCTGATCACGATCACGTTGTTCCATGTCACCATGTAACACGCCCGCTTTTAGACCGTAAGAGCGTAGCTCTTGCCCTAACTGGTTACAGCTCTCTTTGGTATTACAGAAGATGATGGCGGATTCCGGCATTACGGACGTCAATACCGCCAAAGTGCCTTGCCCCATTTGAGTTCGATCGCACTGGTAGGCACGATGCTTAATCGTGCTGATATCGGGATCTTTGGCAGCGATGCGCACCTCTTTAGGGTTGCGCTGATACTCTTTACTCAGTGCTTGGATGTTCTCAGGGTAGGTAGCCGAAAACAGAAGTGTCTGGCGATCTTTCGGCATTTGGCCAAGGATACGATCTAGGTCATCTTGGAAACCCATATCGAGCATACGATCCGCTTCATCAAACACCAGTGTTGAGACTTGTGATAGATCGAGAGTACGTTTGCGCAGGTGATCAACGATTCGCCCCGGTGTACCGACGATGATGTGTGCTCCGTGCTCTAGTGAACCAATTTGCGGGCCGATAGGTTGGCCACCACAGAGTGATAAGATCTTGATATTACCGGGGTGGCGCGCGAGTTTACGAAGCTCATCGGCGACCTGGCCGGCCAATTCGCGTGTTGGGCATAGCACTAACGCCTGAATGCAGAAACGTTTGGGCTCTAGGCGCTCCACCAGTGGCAGACCAAAGGCCAATGTTTTACCACTTCCCGTGGCTGCTTGTGCAAGCAGATCAGTACCCTCAAGGCTGTAAGGAAGACTTTCAGCTTGGATCTCGGTCATCGACTCGTAGCCGATCGAAGCCAAATTGTTTAACTGGCCTTCAGAAAGGGGGAGGGATTTGAACGATTTAGATTTGCTCACGGGTATGCCTTCAACTTGATAGTGCGCGAAGTATACCAGAGCTGATATCAACTAGCGCCAATCTATTCCAAGCAGATTAGCGACCTCTTCAAGGGTGTGATTAATCTCAGCATCGATTTTGAGGTCTAGCATCTCATCGGCACGAGTCACTCCTTGCGTCAGCGCCGCTTGTGGAATCTGTTGTTGCCGTGCATGGCGGTTAAAGCGAAATCCGGAGAACACCTGTAGTGAAGTGCCAATACAGAGCAGCGCATCTGACCCCTCCAAAGCATCAATCGCACTGAAGACAGTCTCCTTGGGAACGTTATCGCCAAAATAGACCACTCGTGCCTTCATGACGCCACCACAATCAGGGCAGTTCGGCACATTGAAGTGACTAAAATCGGCTTCAAGGTCAGCATCCCCATCGGGTCTTGGCGACGAGAGCGGGACGTTAAACTCTGGATTTTCACGACGACACCACTGGTGCATCTCGTCTCGGGTAATCTCATGATCACACTCAATGCACGCCACAATATCAGCACGGCCATGCAGATCGACCACCTTCTGGCTACCCGCTTTTTGATGCAGACGATCGACGTTCTGGGTCACCAGCAGTTCAACGCGGTTCTGCTTTTCAAGTGCGGCCAATATTTTGTGTGCGTTACTCGGCTGAGCATCACGCATCGTATGCCAACCGGCTAAGCTTCTTCCCCAGTAGCGTTGACGTACCGCTAACTGACTGATGAATTGACCATGCTGCACCGGTGGAGGCGATTGCCAGTTACCCTCCGCATCGCGATAAGCCGGAATGCCTGAGCCAGTACTGATGCCCGCTCCCGTTAGTATGAACAGTTTTGGGTATCGCTCTATAAAGTCGGCCAGCTGTTGGCTCTGAGGGTTAAATTTTGTCATCAATTGCTTTCTAAATGCTTGCTTATTCTCTGATTTAGGCATGAAATGCAGATCTTATCTTTTTGAGTTCATCCCTATGTCACCTGCTCAACCCCTAACTGAATTACAAACCTATGCAGATGAAGAGGTTCTATTTGAACAGATCGCCAATAACCTGCAAAGCCAAGGCTATGCCATCTGCCCAGCGTCACTGCCGATTGAGCTGGGGCAGGAGATCTGTGAACAGTTATACGGGCTAGATGAAACTGAGTTCACTGCCGCGGGTATCGGTCGTCAAGATCAGCACATGCACAATGAATTTGTGCGAACGGATCGTATCTGTTGGTTTACAGGCGAGACTCCGACAGGCGCTCGCTGGTTAGCTTGGGCAAATCGGTTACAAGGCTATTTGAACCGTCGTCTATTCCTAGGCTTGTTCTCATTTGAAAGCCATTTGGCTCACTACAGTGCTGGTGACTTCTATAAGCGTCACTATGATGCGTTCCGAGATCAGCGTAACCGGGTGCTGTCGATGGTCGTATACCTCAACCCTAATTGGGGTCCGGATGATGGCGGTGAGCTGGTGCTTTACCAAAATGATGCAGATACCGAAGGACTTAAAGTCACCCCATTAATGGGCACGGTTGTTCTGTTTTTGAGTGAAGAGTTTCCTCACGAAGTGTTACCCGCACAACGAGATCGCTACTCCATTGCGGGCTGGTACCGCGTCAACGGTACAACCCCAGATCGAGTCGATCCACCTAGATAAAAAAACGGGCCCTAGAGGCCCGTTTTTGATCGTGCGGAGTTATCTATTAACGAGCCGCTTTTAGCTCTAGACGACGTGCGTGTAGTGCTGGTTCTGTGTAGCCGTTTGGCTGTTTGCAGCCATCGATGACCAAGTCACACGCCGCTTTGAACGCGATGTTGTTATCGATGTCGTCGCACAGTGGCGTGTAAGTTGGGTCGTTCGCATTCTGGCGATCAACAACAGCCGCCATGCGTTTTAGAGTCTCCATTGCCTGCTCTTCTGAACAGATGCCGTGACGAATCCAGTTCGCGATGTGCTGACTAGAGATACGCAGTGTTGCGCGGTCTTCCATTAGGCCCACATCATTGATGTCTGGCACTTTAGAACAACCGATACCCGAATCAACCCAACGAACAACGTAGCCAAGGATACCCTGTGCGTTGTTGTCCAGTTCCGCTTGGATCTCTTCTGCACTCCACTGTGGGTTTCGCTCGACAGGGATGGTTAGGATATCGTCTAGTGAAGCGCGTTCGCGCTTAGCCAACTCTTCCTGACGACCGAAGACGTCAACCTTGTGATAGTGAAGAGCGTGCAGGGTTGCACCAGTGGGTGATGGAACCCATGCGGTGTTTGCACCCGACATTGGGTGGCCAATCTTCTGATCGAGCATGTTCGCCATCTGATCAGGCATCGCCCACATACCCTTACCGATCTGCGCTTTACCGCTTAGGCCACAAGCAAGACCGATATCTACGTTCCAGTTTTCGTAAGCAGCAATCCAAGAGGCTGCTTTCATATCACCTTTGCGAATCATTGGACCCGCTTCCATCGAGGTGTGGATCTCGTCGCCGGTGCGATCTAGGAAGCCAGTGTTGATGAAGACAACGCGCGAGCTTGCGGCACGGATACACTCTTTCAAGTTGATCGTTGTACGACGCTCTTCGTCCATGATGCCAACTTTAATGGTGTTCTCTGCTAGGCCTAGTGCCTGTTCAACGCGACCCATAAGCTCGTTGGTGAAGGCCACCTCTTCAGGGCCGTGCATCTTCGGCTTAACGATGTAGATAGAGCCTGTGACGGTGTTGTTGAATTTGCCATTGTGCTTCACGTCGTGGATAGAGATCGTTGACGTGATCATGCCATCCATGATGCCTTCAGGCACTTCGTTACCCTCTTTGTCGATGATCGCGTTGTTGGTCATTAGGTGGCCAACGTTACGAACGAACATCAAAGAGCGGCCCTTCAGTGCCATAGGCTGACCATCTTTACCGGTGTATTCACGATCACCGTTGATGGTACGAGTGAATGATTTGCCACCTTTTTCGATGGTCTCGCTGAGTGTGCCTTTGATCAGACCCAACCAGTTGCGGTAAACCAGCGTCTTATCTTCAGCATCAACCGCAGCAACAGAGTCTTCACAGTCCATGATGGTTGTTAGCGCCGACTCCATCACAATGTCTTTAACGCCGGCTTTGTCTTCAGAACCGATCTGGCTTGATGCGTCGATCTGGATTTCAAAGTGCAGACCGTTGTTGATCAATAGAACCGATTCTGGAGCTGCAGCATCGCCTTTGTAGCCAACGAACTGCTCAGGGTTAGCCAGAGCAACGGCTTGGCCACCAATGGTAGCTACCAGTGAACCCTCTGCAATGGTGTAGGCTGTTACATCAGCGTGTGAACCTGAGGCAAGTGGTGCGGATTCGTTAAGGAAGTCGCGGCCGAATGCGATTACCTTAGCACCACGGGCTGGGTTGTACTCTTTAGTGATCTCGGCACCGCCATCGGTAGAGATCGCATCGGTACCGTACAGCGCATCATATAGGCTGCCCCAACGAGCGTTAGCCGCGTTAAGTGCAAAGCGTGCATTCATTACCGGTACTACCAGCTGTGGACCAGCCATGGTCGCCATCTCAGGATCGACATTCGAGGTCGTGATCTTAAAGTCAGGACCTTCCTCAACCAGGTAGCCAATCTCTTTTAGGAAGGCTTTGTACTCAGCAAAGTCGTAACCATCCTGATGCGCGCGGTACCACTCATCCATCTGCTCTTGGATCTGATCACGTTTAGCCAGCAGTTCGCGGTTGCGAGGCGCTAGATCGTGAATAATTGATGCGAATGAGCTCCAAAATGCATCGGTGCTGACGCCTGTGCCTGGAAGTACTTCGTCGTTAACGAAAGTGTAGAGTTCTGTAGCGACCTGTAGGCCATTAACTTCGGTACGTTGAATCATAATTACTCCTGAGTTTCGCGTAGGCCGGCATCTTTTCGCCGATGGGGTCGCGGTTTCAATTTGTGCTATGCAACATTAAACGACTGCTGCTTATATGTAACCCACCTTTAGTCTCAAGTGTGAAATGTTCTATTTCATACTGTGGAAAATGGGTCTTTTTTTCGTAGTGTGAAATTAGAAATGAAAAAGCCCAGCATCGCTGGGCTTTGGTCACTCTTTAAAGTCGACTTAGAAGAGTCGGCGGCAGCGAATCGTGCCATCAATTTCAGACAGTTTTTCAACCGCAATTTTTGAGCTGTCAGCGTCGACATCGATCACAACATAGCCCACTTTTTCATTGGTCTGCAGGTACTGACCGACGATGTTGATGTCATTTTCCGAGAAGATGTTGTTGATCTTAGAAAGGACACCCGGCACGTTTTTGTGAACGTGAAGAAGGCGGTGTGCATTGTTGTGGCCAGGAAGAGCCACCTCTGGGAAGTTAACCGAGGTGATCGACGAACCGTTGTCAGAGTACTTAACCAGCTTCTCTGCCACTTCGTAGCCGATGTTCATCTGCGCTTCCATTGTCGAACCACCGACGTGTGGCGTCAGGATGACGTTGTCGAACTGGCGCAGTGGGCTGATGAACTCATCATCATTTGAACGTGGCTCAACTGGGAATACGTCGATCGCAGCGCCCAGTAGTTTGCCGCTCTCTAGCGTTTCACAGAGTGCATCGATATCAACCACGGTTCCGCGAGCTGCGTTGATTAGGATTGAGCCCTGTTTCATCGCTTCAAACTGAATTGGCCCCATCATGTTCTGTGTTGCAGCAGTCTCTGGAACGTGAAGCGAGACAACATCACACATGCCTAGAAGCTCGTGCAGAGTGCCGACCTGTTTCGCATTGCCCAGTGGCAGCTTAGTGATGACGTCGTAGAAGTAGACCTCCATACCCAGGCCTTCAGCCATAACACTTAGCTGAGAACCGATGCTACCGTAACCGATAATACCGAGCTTCTTACCACGCACTTCGAAGCTATTCTTAGCCGTTTTCTGCCAACCACCACGGTGTGCAACCGCATTTTTCTCTGGTACACCGCGCATCAGCATGATGGTCTCAGCAAGAACCAGTTCAGCCACAGAGCGAGTGTTTGAGTAAGGTGCGTTGAAGACCGCTACACCGCGTTCAGTCGCTGCTTGCAGATCAACCTGGTTGGTGCCGATACAGAAACAGCCAACTGCGACCAGTTTTTCGGCCGCATCAAATACTTTTTCAGTCAGCTGAGTGCGCGAGCGAATGCCAACGAAATGAGCATCAGCGATGCGCTCTAGTAGCTCCTCTTCTGGAAGCGAGCCGGTGTGGAACTCAATGTTGGTGTAGCCTTGCGCGTTCAATGTATCAACGGCTGACTGGTGCACACCTTCCAATAGAAGAATTTTAATTTTGCCTTTTTCTAGAGACGTCTCTTTGCTCATTTTTGCCACTCGATTCTGAGGTTTAACCACTAGGGCTTAAAAATTTAGGGGCGCGATTATAGCACAAACGGGCGATTGGTCGGCTTTTATACAATCGTAGTGGGCGAAATATTCTCAGGTTAAGCTGAAGAATTTTGATTTAACAGGCGCCATTTTGTTCTGAACGAATCTTTAGACATAAAAAAGCCCTCTTTAAGAAGAGGGCCTTTTAAAAATGCCGGTTAGCTGTAGTAGCAGAGGTAAGCAGTTGCTGTTGCTACTTTGACATCGAATGAGCTGTTAGCGGGAACATTGAACTGGCTGCCAGCTGGAAAGCTTTGGAATTCAGTGGCTTCAGGGAGGCGAACAACCAGTTCACCGTGTACCACCTTCATTACTTCGTTCTGGCTAGTGCCAAACGTATATTCACCCGGTGCCATAACACCAGAGGTCACAGGACCGTCGGCTGACTCGAAGCCGATCGATTTTACATTGTCATCAAAGTAAGAGTTAACTGACAGCATGGGTGTCTCCTAAAAAATTGAACGCAAATAGTATTCAGAGTTGTTGGGTTTGTCACTACCGATCTAAAGGAGTAGGCTTCGCCCATTCATTGCACGGATTGCAGATTAACCATGATTGAAGCGAACAGCCGCGAATATTGGCGTGCCACCTTGGCCCTCTGTTTAGGGTCGTTCATGATTTTTGCCAATGTCTACATCACTCAACCTCTCCTACCGACCCTAGCCGAAGAGTTTCAGGTCTCAGCGCTAGAGGCCAGTTGGACCTTCACCATCACTACGCTGACCTTGGGTCTATCCTTGTTGTTCTACGGTGCACTGTCAGACTCTTTAGGGCGTCGAGGCATCATGATTCTGACGCTGGCGGGTGTGATGGGCTGTGGATTTGCGTTGAGTCAGGTTGAAGGCTATCACCAACTTCTAATACTACGGGCCGCTCAAGGGCTTTTATTAGGTGGGTTGCCTGCCATTGCTATCGCTTACATGAACGATGAATTTACTCCACGCGCACTCTCTTTGGCGGTGGGTCTGTACATTGGCGGTAACACCCTTGGGGGAATTGGCGGTCGCTTAATTGGTGGCTTTGTGGGTGAGTCATTGGGGTGGCAAGGCGCCTTTCTAGTGATGGCGCTGATCAGCCTAGCCTGCGTGGCGACCTTTGTTTATCTGCTACCTAGATCGAAACGCTTTGAATCCAGACCGTTAAGAGTAGGCCCCATGCTACGATCAATGGGCGATCACCTCTCCAATCCGATGTTGCTGAGCGCGTATCTCATTGGCGGCCTCAACTTCTTTATCTTCATTAATCAGTACAGCTACATTACCTTCGTTTTGGCGGATGATCCCTACAACTTGCCTGCCAGTCTGCTGGGTATGTTGTTTTTGACCTATCTGACCGGCACTTTTGGCTCAGCCATTTCGGGCAAAGTGTCAGACTATCTTTCTCAGCCGAGAGCGATGGCGTTGGGTATTGCCATTTTAGCGGTGGGCAGTTGTGTCACTCTGTTTGATTCGCTCATTATGATCATCATCGGCTTCTTAATTAATAGCTTTGGCTTCTTCTTTAGCCACTCTACTGCCAGCAGTTGGGTCAGCAAGCAAGCAACGCATGCCAAAGCGAGCGCCTCTTCACTCTATCTACTCTTCTACTACCTCGGCGCTAGTCTGGGTGGTTTCTATCTGCAGCCCTTCTGGTCGATCTGGCACTGGCCAGGTGTGATTTTAGGCTCTTTGATCGTGTTAGTTCTGACCTTCAGCTACTCAATCCGCTTAGAGAGAAAACGTCAGGCCCTTGCGGGTTAGAGAACCTGACAGCAGTTTGCATCCAGAACGCTGTTTAACGCGTATCTTTTAATTTTGGACGCACCATGGCCGATCTTTTAATCATAGGCAGTGGCGGAATTGGTCAGGCGTTTGCTGAACAGTCCACCATTCGCAGCCCTGACACTCGAGTGCTCACAACTACAAGATCCTCATCGGGTGACGAGCCGATAGTCCTTGATCTAACCGATACTAATACTTTTAAGCCCTGTATCGATCAGTTGAAAGAGCTTGAATTTGATCCCGTTAGAATCATTTTTTCTCAAGGTTTGCTGCACAACGAGACTCAACGTCCAGAGAAGTCTCTGCGCGAAATAGATCTTGATTGGATGACACAAGTAATGCAGGTCAATGCCCTCGGCCCAATGGCGTTTCTGGCCCAGTTGATGCGTCTTATTCCGCGTCAGTCAGAGCTGCAGATAGCTTTTCTATCGGCACGTGTTGGCAGTATTTCCGATAACCAACTAGGCGGTTGGTACGGCTATCGAGCATCTAAAGCGGCTCTGAATATGCTGATTAAAACCCTCAGTATCGAACTTGCAAGAACTCACCCTAAGGTTCAACTGTTGGCGCTGCACCCAGGTACAACCGATACAGAACTGTCTAAACCCTTTCAGGCCAGAGTACCGGAAGGTAAACTCTTTACTACGACCTTTGCCGCCAGTGCGCTACTGGATGTTATGGAGAGTGCTCGCGGGGGGCAGAGTGGTCAATTTTTAGCTTGGGATGGCTCTTCAATACCCTGGTAAGCCTTTAAGGAGTTTGTATGCTTTGGATTAAGATGTTTCACATTCTGGCGATGACGAGCTGGATGGCCGGTATTTTCTATCTACCTCGTATATTCGTGCACTATGTAGAGGGTAAGGCTGCAGGGCAAGATGTTGCGCGCTTGTCGATTATGGCGTCAAAACTCTACGGTTTTATGACCATTATGGCGATTTTCACACTGGGCTTAGGGCTCTGGTTATGGCTAGGATATGGCTTTAGCGGTGGCTGGATGCACGCTAAATTGCTGTTTGTTGGTTTTTTGATCGGTTTCCATTTCTGGTGTCGATCTTACTTACAGAGACTAAAGCGCGATGAGCTTACTCAGAGTGGCCGTTACTTTCGACTCTTTAATGAGTTACCACTACTCATCTTCGTGCCGATACTTATCTTTGTTGTTGTGAAGCCTTTCTAAGCGCCTTTTAACAACCTCTCTAAACGGCGCTCGATCAACTCAGCTCTCTGCTTCAGTTGTCGAGTGTCGTCAATAAACCCTTCAAACTCAACGCGCGTTGGCAGCAAGTTGATCTCCTCTTGGAGGTACTCTTTGGCGGTCGTTGTCAGAGTCTGACGACTGCTGTTTGCCCACTCGATCGACTGATTGATCGGCTTCATAACTATAGCGGCAGGAAGATCACCGATTTGATCTGCTAACCAAGCTTCCCAGTCTAGGCTTGGGTTATCAAATGCGTGAGAGAGGCGTTGTAGCAGCGCGGAATCGCCTTTTACCTCGACGCCTTGACCGAACATGACGCTATTGGGGTCATTCAGTAGTTTAAGCAGATCTGAGGCTGCTCCCGTTAAATGAGTGGTAGGTTCGCCATCGAATTCACGCATGACGGCGACTTGGTCATCGCTAAAAATCAGTGTGATTCTCAGCTCTTGTGGTATCAGGGTGATTCCTAAACTCTGACCGGCGAGCTTGCTGAGCGTGTTACGAGCGCTAGGACGCGTAGCGAGATAAGCGTTTATCGCTGATTCAATGGAGCCTGTTAGAGTCGCATCGATCAGATTCATAAACCTCTCCTCTCAACCGACTCTGTTAGGGTTTAATCCCAGTGTGAAGTGCGACAATGCCTTGGGTCAGGTTGCGGTAACGCGTCTGAACAAAGCCGGCACTGTCCATCATCCCTTTCAGAGTCTCTTGATCAGGATGCATGCGAATCGATTCTGCCAAGTAGCGGTAGCTTTCGGCATCGTTAGCAATCAACTGCCCCATTTTCGGCAGTAGATTAAAGGAGTAGAAGTCGTAGGCTTTTGTCAGTAGTGGGTTCTCAGTTTTAGAGAACTCCAACACCATCAATTTACCGCCTGGCTTCAGTACCCGATTCATAGAGCGCAGTGCAGCGTCTTTGTCGGTCACGTTGCGGAGGCCAAAGGCGATGGTGATGATATCGAAGGTGTTGTCTTCAAAAGGGAGGCATTCGGCATTGGCTTGAACGTACTCAACGTTGCCCGCAACGCCTTTATCGATCAGTTTGTCGCGACCCACTTTTAGCATGGAGTCGTTGATATCCGCCAACACCACCTTGCCTGATTGGCCAACGATCTGTGCAAAGCGGCGTGTTAAATCACCTGTTCCGCCAGCGATATCGAGAATTTTATGTCCAGGACGAGCACCGGAACTTTCGATCGTAATGCGCTTCCAAATACGGTGAATACCGCCCGACATCAGATCATTCATCACGTCATACTTAGCGGCTACCGAGTGAAATACGTCGGCAACACGGTTAACTTTTTCATCAACCGGTACCTCTTGGTAGCCAAAGTGCGTGGTGTTTTTCTGATTGTCTGACATGGGGTTGGATCCACTTAACTGTTCAATGGGGCTATTGTAACGACTGAGTGGGAGCTTGTCGTTAACCTATCGCAATCATTCCGTTGTCTCGGCTAGCACCGGCTGCATCAAGTCGAGCGAGATAATCACTCCAATACTGCTGTTGATTGTGCGCTAGGTCGTGGAGGTAGGCCCAGGTATAGAGCCCAGAGTCGTGCCCATCATCAAAGATCAGCTTCAGAGCATAGTTGCCGCTTGCTTCGACACCTTTAAGTCCAACCAAGCGCTTGCCAGTCTGAAGGACCTCTTGACCAATGCCATGCCCACGAACCTCTGCAGAGGGGCTATGAACACGCAAAAACTCTGCGGTCAGCTCATAGTTGCCATCTTCATAAACCAACTCAAGAGTCTTAGAGCGCTTGTGAAGATGGATCTGTTTAGGCATGGGCACAGAACTCATGGGGTAACCTCGTATTACAGAATGTAGTGACTCAAGTCCTCGTCGGCGCTCAGTTCACCAAGGTATTGGTCTACAAAGTTACGATCAATTTCGACGGTTTGACCACTCTTATCCGCAGCGCTGAAAGAGAGCTCCTCAAGTAGGCGCTCCATCATCGTGTGCAGACGTCGTGCTCCAATGTTTTCGGTCTTCTCGTTCACCGACCAGGCGAGCTCGGCGATGCGCTGAATCCCCTCTTGAGTAAACTCAATCGAAACGCCTTCAGTAGCCATCAGGGCTTTATATTGCTCTGTAAGAGCGGCTTTGGGCTCGGTCAAAATACGAGAGAAGTCTTCTGGTGTCAGTGCTTCCAGTTCTACACGAATCGGTAAGCGACCTTGGAGTTCTGGAATCAGATCTGATGGGCGAGCCAAGTGGAAGGCGCCTGACGCAATGAACAGTATATGATCGGTTTTGATCATGCCGTGCTTCGTGCTGACCGTACACCCTTCGATTAGTGGTAGAAGATCTCTCTGTACCCCTTCACGTGATACGTCAGCGTTACCAGACTCGGCGCGTTTACACACCTTGTCGATCTCATCTAAGAAGACAATGCCATTCTGCTCTACCGCTTCTAGCGCTTGCTGTTTGAGGTCGTCCTCTTTAATCAGCTTAGCGGCTTCCTCTTCGGTTAGAAGCTTGAAGGCTTCTGATACTTTAAGACGGCGCGACTGCTTCTTATCCTGCCCCATGTTGGCGAAGAGGCTCTGCAACTGATTCGTCATCTCCTCCATGCCTGGTGGTGTCATGATCTCAACACCAACTTTGGGTTGAGCAATTTCAATATCGATCTCTTTATCGTCGATCTGACCTTCACGCAGCTTTTTGCGGAAGATTTGGCGGGTTGCTGAGTCTGTTTTGTCTAGCTCTTCACTACCGATAGGGCGTGCTTCAGGTAGCAGTGCGTCCAGAATGCGCTCTTCTGCAGCCTCTTCAGCACGGAACTTGTTCTTCTCGATCGCCTGTTCACGCAGCATTTTGATCGATTGGTCGACCAGATCGCGGATGATGGTCTCAACATCACGACCCACATAGCCGACTTCGGTGAATTTTGTCGCTTCAACCTTAATGAATGGAGCGTTGGCAAGCTTCGCCAAACGACGTGCAATCTCAGTCTTACCCACACCGGTTGGACCAATCATAAGAATGTTCTTTGGGGTAACTTCTCCGCGCATCTCTTCATTCAGTTGCATGCGGCGCCAACGATTACGCAAGGCAATTGCAACAGAGCGCTTAGCGGAATCCTGACCAATAATGTGACGATCGAGTTCTGATACGATCTCGCGAGGGGTCATAGCTGACATAAAAGGCTCCTTAAGCGACAGACTCGAGTTGTTCGATGGTTAGGTTGGCGTTAGTGAAGACACAGATATCTGCTGCGATCTGAAGGCTCTTCTCAACGATGTCACGTGCGTTTAGTTCACTGTTATCGACCAGCGCGCGAGCTGCCGCAAGAGCATAGTTACCGCCTGAACCGATCGCAATGACACCGTCTTCAGGTTCGATCACATCGCCACTGCCAGAGATTAGAAAGGTCTTCTCAGAGTTGGCCACCAGCATCAAGGCCTCTAATCGACGCAACACTCGATCCGAGCGCCACTCGCGAGCAAGGTGGATAACCGCGTTCACAATGTTGCCTTGGTGTTTATCAAGCTGTTGCTCAAATAGATCGCGAAGAGTAATCGCATCGGCAGTACTACCAGCAAAGCCTGTGATGACTTTGTGTTTATCGATGACATTAACTTTACGGGCGCTACCTTTCATTACGGTATTACCCAGAGAGACTTGGCCGTCGCCGCCTACAACGACTTGATCACCGCGGCGAACAGAAACAATAGTGGTCATTAGAGATTTTCCCAATCATAAGCTTATCTGCATTTATTGGGATGAATCGCCCGTTTTCAAGGCTAGTTTACTTTGCGCTTAACTGGGTGGATGTTCAGCTTTTCGAGTTTGGCTGTGGCGCTTTTTAACTCGTTATAGGTCGAGAAGTTTCCAGTCGATACTCGGTACCAAACGCCGTTGCTCCCCTCTGTACGGGACATGGTCACGTTTGGCAGGCCAGAAAGTGCCAGTCGTGCACGCTGAGCTTCAGCATCGCGTGCATTGCGGAATGAGCCTGTCTGCAGTCGGTAAACGGCATCCAGTGAAGCCGTTTTGGGGGTCGAAACATAGGCTGACTCTTCAGGTGTTTGGACTTCGCTCTCTTCTAATAGCTTGTAGAAACCAAACCGCTCATCCTGTGACTCTAGGTCGATGTTATCTAAAGGCAGAGATTCCCCAGGTTGTCGGGGTTCGACTTTAGCGGGAATCACGGGCTCCAGTGTTGGAACCTGCTGAACCGCTTTGCTATTGCTCGTTGGTGCCGGTTGTTTAATCAAAAAGAAGATCAGACCAGCAAGCAGACCCAAAGCCACGACAACAGCAAGCACTAAACCTGCAGATACTCCTGAAGGTTGAGGAGCAGCCGGTGTTTTGCGAGCGCTCGAAGTGGTACGAGTGGCACCAGCTCGAGGCCTATTTGACTTGGGTTTGGATGCAAAGTCTCGATTCGACATGGTTACATCTGTTCAGGTGCTGACACACCCAAAATGGTGAGACCGTTTGCGATGACTTGGCGCACCGCCATGGAAAGCGTGATGCGTGCATTACGCAGTGCTTCATCCTCAATCAGCATCTTATGGCCGTTATAGTAGGCGTGGTAATCCGACGCGAGGTCACGCAGGTAGTTAGCCAGTTGGTGGGGCTCGAAGTTGGCTGCAGCCTGTTTAACCGTCTCTGGGTATTTGCTCAGTGCGGTCACAAGGTCACGCTCCGCTTCGCTATCCAAACGCTCCAGTGATGCTAAGCCCATCGCTTGGTCCCAAGCCATCCCTTCACTCTCTAATTTGCGCAGTACCGAGCAGATGCGAGCGTGAGCGTACTGGATGTAGTAGACCGGGTTATCCTTAGATTCTGACTTGGCAAGGTCTAGGTCAAAGTCCATGTGCTGATCGGCTTTACGAGTAACATAGAAGAATCGACAAGCGTCATTGCCCACCTCGTCGCGAAGCTCACGCAGTGTGACGAATGAACCTGAACGAGTCGACATCTGAACGCGCTCGCTACCACGGTAAAGTATGGCGAACTGAACCAGTTTCACGACCAGACGCTCTGGATCGTATCCAAGTGCCTGAATGGCCGCTTTGACACGAGTGATGTAGCCGTGGTGATCGGCACCCCAGACGTTAATGACCGTTTGGAAGCCGCGCTCAAACTTGTTCATGTGGTAGGCGATGTCAGAGGCAAAGTAGGTGGTTTGGCCGTTGGCACGTTTAACCACACGATCTTTATCATCTCCGAAATCGGTCGATTTGAACCAGATATTGCCACCCTCTTCGTAGAGGTAGCCCTTATCATCAAGGCGTTTCAGTGCCTCATCAACATCACCGCTGGAAGTAAGTGAGCGCTCACTAAACCAGCACTGATAGTTCACGCCGAACTCACCCAAGTCTTCGCGAATATCGCCTAGGATAGAGTCCAGGCCGGCATCGAATAGGGTTCTGTACTGTGCGCCAAGGATGTTTTGAGCGCGATCGATAAGCCCATCGATGTGAAGCTCTTTATCGCCGCCTGCCGGTTCATCAGCAGGGACATCGAGATAGAGATCATCGAGTGAACACTGCAGTGCATCACCCTGAGTGGCTTTTAAGCTAGCAGCGATGTCACGAATGTACTCACCCTGGTAGCCGTTGGCTGGGAAGGTGATGGTATCGCCAAGCAACTCGAGGTAGCGAAGAAAGACGCTGACCGCCAGAATGTTCATTTGGCGACCCGCATCGTTGACGTAGTACTCACGCTCAACGTTCATACCACCGGCTTCCAGTAGGTCGGCCAGTGTTGCACCGTAAGCGGCACCGCGGCCATGACCTACGTGCAATGGTCCTGTTGGGTTAGCAGAGACAAACTCTACCTGTACACGATCATCGCTGGTTGGTTTACTGCGGCCAAACTGGTCAGTCTGCTCCAGTACATCGG
Organism: Marinobacterium sp. xm-d-564; assembly: GCF_013283345.1. Classification (NCBI taxonomy): domain Bacteria; kingdom Pseudomonadati; phylum Pseudomonadota; class Gammaproteobacteria; order Oceanospirillales; family Oceanospirillaceae; genus Marinobacterium; species Marinobacterium sp. xm-d-564. Next base: position 80,189 of record NZ_WBYO01000005.1, read on the forward strand.
CAACTACTGAGTAGATTGCAGCATCGTTGACAAAGAAGTTGATGAAGCCAGGACCAGCGATCTCAGCTTTATCAACGACCGTTGAAGCTGGAAGAGCTTGCAAAATCATCTCTGCAATAGCGCGTGGGTTTTGGCGAGCCGGTTTGGCCAGTGTCATCGCAAGGTTGGTCGCAAGATCACCGTGCGCCTTGTCACGTGTGTTTTCAACTTGGATGTTTGGCTCAAGATCAGCAGGGAGTTTGCCCTCTGCTTTCAGTGCTTCAATGGCGCCGTTTAACAGGAGCGCTATCTGTTCTTTCATGTCTTTACTCAGTGAAATAGATCGATGGTGTAGTCTGTCACTACAAAGTTGGCTGCATTATATCGTTTTGCAGCCCTTAAAAGCTATCGACAGGGTCAATGTCTATGTTCCAGCGAACGCGACTCGACTCTTTGTCTTGCTCCAACCAATTTTGTGCCGCTTTCAGAGTGCCTTGGATCGACGTGCGAGAGTCTCCCGTGAACATCAGTTGTGCTCTAAACATGCCAGCGCGCTTCTCCATGAAGGAGGGGAAGGGGCCGCTGATCATCGGAAGCTGCTCTCTTGGGTAGGACGCCTCTAGGGATCTCCTTAAACGCATAAGGTGTGCTTCGGCCCAGCCCTGTTTTTTCGCTTCAGCACGGATAATCGCTTGGAAAGCAAAAGGGGGGAGTTGAGCCTGTTTGCGACTCATCAACTCCTGTTCTGCAAAGGTGAGATAGCCAGAGGTTACCAAGGTGTTTAGTAGAGGGTGATCAACCTGGTGGGTTTGTAACACCACTTCGCCCGGACGTTCCGCTCGCCCCGCTCGGCCGGCAACCTGCATAATAAGTTGCGCGGTACGCTCCATGCCACGAACATCGGCACTGAATAGGCCTGCGTCGGTATTGACGATGACGACCAGTGTGACGTTCGGAAAGTGATGGCCTTTGGCCAGCATTTGAGTACCGACCAAGATGCATGGATCGCCACTGTTAACTTCGTTCATCAAGGACTCAAAGGCTTGGCGAGAGTGGGTTGAATCACGATCCACACGTTTGATGCTGGTATGGGTGAATAGCTCTGACAATCTCTGTTCGATTCTCTCCGTACCGCTACCGGCCGGTCTTAGTTGATCACTGCCACAGTGCTGACAGTGGCGCGGGATAGGGGTTTGTCGATCACAGTGATGGCAGTGCAGCTTTGGTGGTTTGCGGTGCAGCGTCATGCGTGCATCACAGCGTGTACAGTCAACGGTTGATCCGCAATCCTGACAGGTCAGCGTTGGGGCAAAGCCGCGGCGGTTGATAAATACCAGGACTTGGTTGCCAAGGGTAATGTGATCGTTAATGCGACTGATAATCTCTGGAGCGAGGCCAGTATCTAACTCAACACCTTTCGTATCAAACAGCTCAAAGCTGGGCGCCGCTGCTCGACCCGCACGCTGTGTCAGTTGTAACTCTTTGAAGCGGCCCTGTTGAACGTTAAGTAGCGATTCCAGTGCCGGTGTCGCACTGCCCATGATGACCGGTATATCAAGCTGTTTTGCACGAACCAGAGCAAGGTCTCGTGCGTGATAGCGGAAACCCTCTTGCTGTTTAAACGATGGGTCGTGCTCCTCATCAATAACGATCATCCCAAGATTAGCAAAAGGAATGAAGATCGCTGAGCGTGTACCAATGACGATGCGTGTCTCCCCGGACCGGATCGACTGCCAAGCCTCAAAGCGCATTCGATCCGTAAGGCCTGAGTGCAGTGAAGCAATGTTCGTGTTGAAGCGAGCAGTAAAGCGCTCAACCAGTTGTGGGGTTAAGCCAATCTCGGGCACCAAAATCAGCACTTGCTTGCCGTCGGCCAACGCCTGCTCGATCGATTGTAGATAGACTTCGGTTTTTCCCGAGCCGGTCACGCCGACTAATAGAATTGGGCTGAATCCCTCGCTCTGTTTGATCTGATCAACTGCTCGTTGTTGCTCAGCATTCAGTGCCAAGCCTGCAACGCTAGGTAGGACAGTGTTGACCAGCTGTGCACCGATTAAAGGCGCTTCACAGGGTTCGATCTGCTCCGATTCAATCAGTGCCTTTTGCACTTGTGACGTGAATTCAGCCTCTCTAATTGCGGATGTGCTGATTGGCTGTCGGTTTTTAATGAGCGTAAACAGGGCGCGCTGTCTGACGGCCCGTTTGGGCAGCGATTCAATATCGGCGTGCTCGGTTAAACGCCAGTAATCGGGGGCTGAGAAGGGGTGCTGCTCTTTGCGTGCTAAGTTGGGTAGAAGGTGAATTAAGGTATCGCCCAGTGGGTACTTATAATAGCTTGCCGCCCACTCACCGAGTTGTATCTGCTCATCATCGACGAGGGGCTCCTGATCGAGTAACGCTTCGAAAGGTTTCAGCTTATTTAGTGGCACCTCGGTCTGCTCGCTAAGACTATGAATCATCCCTATCAAGCTGCGCTGCCCGAATTTGACCAGCACACGAGCTCCGATAGCGGGCACAGCCACTCCTTGCGGAATGGCGTAGTCAAACAGACGGTTTAGGGGTACCGGTAGTGCAACACGTACGATCATGGTCAAAATGTCTAATAAGCGAAGGGCAAGTCTAGCACCCATCGGGCAGTTGGAAATAGCGGCTTCAAGGTATTGGGTGATCAGTGGTTGTTATTCGTACAGTGCCTGCGTATAATTGCGCGCCTTGACATTTCCCGGCGAATTTTTCGTCAGTCGTGCGGTGCTTAAGCAGCATAATATATGCATCAAGCGTTAAGTGGCGGCACATAAAACATAGAGGTTTAATACTATGAAAGCTGGTATCCACCCAGAGTACAACGAAGTTACCTTCAACTGTTCTTGCGGTAACGTAATGACAACTCGCTCTACTATGAAAGAGAGCACAATGGCTGTCGACGTTTGCAGTCAGTGTCACCCTTTCTACACTGGTAAGCAGAAAGAAGCTCAGACCGGTGGTCGAGTGGATCGCTTCAACAAGCGCTTCGGTGCTCGCAGCCTCAAGAAGTAACTTGGGTCTCTGCATGCAGAACATTAAAAAGGCACTCATCGCGAGTGCCTTTTTTATTGCCTGTCAGTCAGCGCAAGCGAGTAGTTGTACCCCACAAGGTGCATCTGAATCGGTACGGGTAGCCAAAGTGGTCGATGGCGATACCGTTCATCTAACCGATGGGCGAAAGGTGCGCTTGATAGGCGTTAATACCCCTGAGCTCTACTCAAAGCCAAGGGCTGAAGAGGGGGCCCTGCAGGCTAAACGCCAATTGCAATCTTGGGTAAACGAGTCAGAATCTTTGCAGCTCTATTTCGGACGTGAGCCTAAAGATCGTTACGGTCGTGTATTGGGCTACTTGTTCGATGGATCGAAAACGCTCTCGCAACGTTTGATCCACGAGGGTTTGGGTTGGGCGATCAGTGTTCCCCCTAATGATCGACTAGCGGATTGTCTCTTCTCATCTGAAAACAGACCAAGAACTCTAGGAAAAGGAGTATGGTCAAAATCCATTGCTGCCGCTAAAGAGATTGAACAGGGTGGTTTCAATTTGGTGTCGGGACGCATTACCAAGATTGATCAGGCTAAAAAGTACCTCTACGTCGAACTGGATGATCGATTGGCGGTTCGCATACCGAAAGAGTGGAGCAGGAGTCTCACCTTTACATTGGGCAACTCACTGGAGGTGCGAGGCTGGATTTTGGATCGCCGTGACTCTTTAAAGCCGGGCTCGTTATTTAAACCCTTTTTGCTGCCGGTTTTAGATAAACGGCATATCAAAATGTGAAACGGTTATAAGCCCAATTGCTTAGACAGTTTCCAAGAATAGACCTTTCTACCGAGAGGTTATTTTTATATCATCCCACAACGACCTTTAACTAGAACATAACTTAGCCTATCTGCATTATGCCTATGGGCCTATAACCATTCAGGATTCTACAATGTCTCAAGACTTTAAACAGGCAGCACTGGATTACCATGAGTTTCCAATGCCAGGTAAAATCAGCGTAGAACTATCTACACCTGCTGAAACTTCACGCGACCTATCTCTTGCATACTCTCCAGGTGTTGCTGAGCCAGTGCGTGAGATCGCTAAAGATCCTGAAAATGCTTACCGTTACACAGCCAAAGGCAACCTGGTTGCCGTTATCTCAAACGGCTCTGCTATTTTGGGTCTTGGCGACCTAGGTCCATTGGCTTCTAAGCCAGTCATGGAAGGTAAAGCGCTTCTATTCAAACGTTTTGCAAACATCGACTCTATCGACATCGAAGTGGATGCTGAGAGCCCACAGGCGTTTATCGATACTGTCGCTCGCATCGCTGATACCTTCGGTGGTATCAACCTAGAAGACATCAAAGCACCAGAGTGTTTTGAAATCGAACGCACGTTGATCGAGCGTTGTAACATCCCAGTCTTCCACGATGACCAGCACGGTACTGCGATTGTTACCGCTGCCGGTATGATCAACGCACTTGAGCTTGCTGGTAAGAAGCTAGAAGAGGCATCGATTGTATGTCTTGGTGCTGGCGCTGCAGCAAGTGCTTGTATGAAGCTGTTGATCAACATGGGTGCTCGCAACGAGAATATCTACATGATCGACCGTAAGGGTGTTATCCACTCGGGTCGTGATGATCTAACTCCCGAGAAAGCGATCTTCGCAACTGAAACGGATAAACGTTCACTTGAAGATGCTATCGATGGCGCTGACGTATTCCTTGGTCTATCAGGTCCTGATCTGCTTTCAGCAGAGAACCTAGCTAAGATGGCAACTAATCCTGTTGTCTTCGCTTGTGCAAACCCTGATCCAGAGATCAAGCCAGAACTTGCTCGCGCGACTCGTGAAGATGTCATCATGGCAACAGGTCGTTCAGACTACCCTAACCAGGTAAACAACGTGCTAGGTTTCCCATTCATCTTCCGTGGCGCTCTAGATGTTCGTGCAACAGCGATCAACGAAGAGATGAAAGCCGCAGCCGTTATCGCACTAGCAGAACTTGCTAAGCAACCTGTTACACAAGAAGTACTGGATGCTTACGGCCTAGAGAGCCTAGAGTTCGGTCGTGAATACATTCTGCCGAAAGCGACAGATTCACGTCTTTTGGGCGCGGTATCTTACGCAGTGGCTAAAGCAGCGATCGATTCAGGTGTTGCCGTTAAAGGCATGCCAGAGAACTACCCACTGAGCTAATCACTCTGAGGTAAACAAGAAGGGAAGCCATTGGCTTCCCTTTTTTTGTGTTATACACATTACAGAACCTAAGTGATTATCGGAACAGCTCTTCAGAAGTAGGAGGGGCGACTTCACTGCCCGGTTTAGGAGCGACCTCAGTCGGTACCTGCTCCTCTTTGAAAATCTCGTTGTAAGCGTTTTTCTGTCCTTCGTAAGCTAGTAGTCCTGTCGCAGGATCAATCAGAGCCGTCGCAATACCTGCCGGTTCAGGCAGGTAACTTTCAGGGATGTTACGAAGAGCATCTCCCATGAAGTCGATCCACATAGGCAGTGCAGCCGTGCTACCCCATTCGCGCTTACCTAGATGAGACGGTTGGTCAAAGCCGACCCAAGCCGTTGCGCTCAATTTAGGGGTAAAACCGCTGAACCAAGAGTCTTTTTGATCATTGGTTGTTCCCGTTTTACCCGCTAGGTCACCACGTTTCAGAGCCAGTGCTCGACGACCAGTACCCTTTTTAATGACGTCGCGCATCATGTCGTGAATGATGTAAGCGGTGCGTTCATCTAGCAGACGTTCAGCGAGAGGTTGTCCCGTTAACGTCACTAGTTGCGGGTCACTCTCGGTGCTGGCTTGCGCCTCAGAAGCTGTATCATTGGAAGCCATGTCGGCGAGCTCTTGAGCGATTAACTCTGCTTGCTGGCGTTCAGGACAACTACCGCAGGCAATACTCGGATTGGCAGCAAACAGAGGTAGTCCTTCACGGTCTAGCACCGACTCAATGATGTAAGGATTGATTTTGAATCCACCATTGGCAATCGAGGCGTATCCTGTTGCAACCTGAAGCGGAGTGGCATCAGCACTGCCTAGCGAGAGTGATAAGTTTTTAGGAAGCTTATCCTCTTCAAAACCAAAACCGAGTATGAAGTTTCGTGTCTCTTCGATACCCAAAGCACGCATCAGACGAATAGAGATTAGGTTACGTGAGCGGTATAGAGCCTCACGAAGTCGAGTCGGACCACCAAACTTTCCATTATCGTTCTCAGGCCGCCAGTTACCCTCTAGGCTGACGTCATGGAAAACAACGGGAGCGTCATTGATAACTGACCCCGGAGTGTAGCCATTGCTCAGAGCGGCGCTATATAGGAAAGGTTTAATATTAGAACCTGGCTGACGGTACGCTTGAGTGGCTCGGTTGAACTTGTTTAGATAGAAACTAAATCCGCCGGTTAGGGATTGAATTGCGCCATTCTCAGGATTGATGGCAATGAACGCACCTTGCACTTCGGGCAGTTGCGAGAGACGCCAGCCTTCAGCGGTTTGGCGAATTCGAATCATATCGCCAACAGCCAGCACTTCGGATGCTTTTTTCGGTTCAGAGCCGGTTGAGTTAACCCCTTTATATGCTCGAGCCCAGCTGATACCTGACCAGCGCAGCGTCGTTTCACTGCCATCACCGAGTAGTAGTGTCGCTTCAGAATCATCCACCGCTTTCACCAGAGCCGCCTCAAGTCCGCCATAGGCTGGTGTCGCTTTAAGTTTTTTCTGCAGTGCAGAGGGTTCAATCTCTGTTAGATCAAAATGCTGCTCTGGACCACGGTAGCCGTGGCGTTCCGTGTAAGCCAGCAGCGCCGTTCTGAGCGCTTGATTGGCGCTGCGCTGCATGGTGCTGTCAATGGTCGTGTAGGCTTTCATACCCTCGGTGTAGATCCTTTCACCGTAGGTTTCATAGAGCTCCGCACGAACCATCTCTGCAACGTAAGGCGCAGGGATTTCAATATCAGCACCGTGGTAGCTAGCCGTAACCGGTTGATTGACCGCGTCGGAGTAGTCAGTCGTTGTAATGAAGCCTAGCTCCTGCATTCGACCAAGAATCCAGTTACGACGTTCGAGGGCTCGTTGCGGGTTAGTAATGGGGTTATAGGCTGATGGCGCTTTAGGTAAACCTGCGATCATTGCCAGTTGAGCGATGTTGAGCTGATCAATGGTTTTGCCATAGTAGACCTGTGCGGCGGCTTGTATGCCATACGATCGGTGGCCTAGATAGATTTTGTTGATGTAGAGCTCAAGGATCTCTTGTTTAGAGAGTGATTGTTCAATGCTGAGTGCTAACAGAATCTCAACAAATTTACGCTCAAAGGTACGCTCGCGCGTTAGGAAGAAGTTCTTAGCCACCTGCATGGTGATGGTCGAGCCGCCACTCTGAATTTTGCCAGAAGTTGCTAGCTGAAAGGCTGCACGAAAAAGCCCGCGAAGATCGATCCCTTGGTGTTCAAAAAATCGTGCATCCTCTGCGGCTTGAAGAGCATGGATAAAGTGTTGCGGGATATCGGCATAGCTGATTGGCGTTCGGCGCATTTCTCCAAACTCAGCAATCAACTTTTCATCTGCACTGTATACGCGCAGAGGGGTTTGAAACTCAACCTCACGCAGGGTCTCAGCGTCAGGCAATTGTGGGCTAAAGTAGTAGTAGATTCCGCCGGCTGCCAAAACGGCTCCCAGCAATCCAATTGCAGCCAGTGCCATCAACCATTTAATAATTTTTTTAATTATGCGCATTAATCTGCAAATTTCTTAAATTGAGCTAGGATTATAACGAGAACTTGATTTAGGTCCATAATGTCACTTGTAACTTTTGTGACCTAGTCTAGAGTGAAGTTAGATAATATCCACTAATTATTAGGTATTTTTGTGTTCAAACTCTTTGGTGGTAACAAACAAAGTGTTTTGGGAGTTGATATCGGGAACTCCTCTCTTAAGCTTGTTGCTTTAAGCTTTCGTGGAAAGACGCCTGTGCTGGACGGCTTTGGCGTCATCTCTCTGCCAGAAAAATCCTTTGTAGATGGCAGTATTGAGAAACCTGAAGAGGTTGCCGATGCCATTGTCAAAGCACAACGTCTGGCGGGTGTGAAAGCCACGCGAGCCATCACATCCGTAGCCGCCTCTGACGTGATCACAAAAGAGATTCAAATTTCTGAACTGTTCTACGGCTTTGACCTTGAAGAGCAAGTTAAAATTGAAGCCGATCAATTTATCCCCTATCCAATAGAGGATGTTGCACTGGATTTCGAGGTGCTAGGGCCTGTGCAAGGTAATCCGGCATTTAATCGAATTGGGATTGTCGCTTGTCGTCGCGACGGCGTCTCTGCTCGAGAGGATTGCCTAGATTTGGCTGGGCTCCAATGCGATGTGGTTGATGTAGATACCTATGTCTATGAACGCGCACTCCCACCAGAAGAGCTGGTGCCTGGAAGAGCCTGTGCGATTGTCGATTTTGGCGCTCATAATCTTACCTTTTACGCTTTTAAGGATGGCTTGATTAGCTACCATCGTGAGCATACCTTTGGGGGCGAGGAACTACTGCAGCAACTGCAACTCTACACAGAGCTGCCGCATGATGAATTGGCTGCACAGCTGCGACACGGTGAACTAGATCCCTCGCTTATCAGTCTCATGGAGAGCTTTGCTGATTCAGCGGTTCAGCAGGTCTCTAGAGCTTTGCAGTTCTATTCAGCTTCGGGGTCCCAAGAGCAGTTATCGACACTGTATATTACGGGCGGTCTAGCCTCTCTACCTGGTATTAAAGATAAATTGAGTAGTGAGTTAGGTATCAGGGTTCATGGTTTAGATCCGTTTGAGAGGGTAGAGATTGCATCCCAGATTAATATGGATCGATTAAATGCCGAGAAGAACGCTTTGACTAAAGCACTCTCTTTAGCCTTGCGTGGTGTCGGGGGGCAATATGAGAACCATTAACCTGAGACCTTGGCGTGAAGAGCGAAATGCTTTCCTGCAAAAACGTTTCTACACACAACTTATCGTCACTGCTCTGTTGGCCGCTTCGATTGTCGGAGCGAGTTACTACTACCTAACAGTTATGTTGAATAGGCAGCAGGATCGAAATGCCTATTTAACCAGCGAAATTTCGCGCCTAGATGTCAAACTGAAAGAGATACAAGAGCTTAAAAATAAGCGTGAACGCCTGCTAGAACGACTGACTGCAATTCAAGAGCTGCAGGGTACACGTCCTATTATTGTTCGCACCTTTGATGAGTTGGTAGAGGTTATGCCTGATGGCATTCACTACCAGTCACTGAACCGCTCTGGCCAAGAGATGTCGATCAATGGCCTTGCGGTTGCTAATGAAGATGTCTCGTCGTTGATGCGCACATTAAATGACTCCATCTGGTTTGGTGAGCCCTCGTTGTCGAAAGTCGCGACACAGAATGGTTTGAAGAGTTTTAATTTGCGAGTGCCGCTTGAGCGCCCCAATGTTGAGGAGGCTGCACAATGAGCTCAGTTTCCCTAAAACAGAAGTTTGAACGCGCGTTTCGCGGTTTTGACATCAATAACTTAGATCTGTCCGAAGCTTGGAGCTGGCCTTATGGCGTAAAAGCGATCGCGTTTGCTCTTTTGTTCATCGTTATTAATGGTGTCGGCTTTAACTTCTTAGTGATGGATCAAAAAGAGTCGCTCGACAGAGAGATTGGTAAAGAGCAGACACTCAAAACTCAGTTTGAAGCGAAGTCCTACCAAGTGGCCTCACTGGATGCACTGAGACGTCAAATGGCGGACGTTGAGTTGCGCTTTGCTGAGATGCTGGCGCAACTGCCAACAGAGAAAGAGGTACCGGGTCTGCTCGAGGATATCAGTGCGACAGGTCGAAACGCGGGACTTGAAATAGACTCCATCGCGCTGCAGCCAGAACGCAAAGCCTCATTCTATGTCGAGCTACCGATCGCCATTCAGGTTAAAGGTACCTACCATCAGATGGGTCAGTTCGTGTCGGGTGTTGCCAGCGTTAAGCGCATCGTAACCCTACATGATTTCAACCTTAGCCCAGCCAATGGTGATCTTTTGACCATGAGCATCAGCGCTAAAACTTACCGCTATGATGATGAGGAGTGATGTGATGAATAGAACAATCAAACATCTCTCTCTCATCGCGCTATTGGCATCTCTTTTGCAGGGTTGTATCTGGGTAGATGATTCGTCGGACCTTAAACTCTTTGTTCGTGAGAAGCTGGCGGCGCCTGGAGGTGGCATTGAACCGCTGCCTGAGCTGATCGCCTACGAAGCCTTTGTTTATGAAGGACCTTGGCAGCGTGATCCCTTTGTACCGCTATTGCCACAACAGTTTCTCGATGACGATGAGGTCGTGGTTGCACCAACAATCATGCCTGATTTCAATCGTATTAAAGAGTACTTGGAAGAGTTTCCGGTTGAGCAGTTGCAGATGGTAGGAACAATTACCTCGCCAATGGATGGTCAATTGATCGCCCTAGTCAGAGACAGTAACTCTGAAGTGCATCAGATTAAAATGGGTGCTCGCATGGGCATCGATTATGGTGTTGTAGTGAATATTGATGAACGCGGTATTGAGTTGAAAGAGATTGTATCGAACGGCCGCGGCGGCTGGATGAGCAGACCCAGAGTCGTCAAACTGCCGGGATTGGAGTAAGCCATGAATATGAAGAGATGGAAATTAAATATGTCGGTTCAGCGTTTAGTTACTCTGGTCACTTTGATGCTTATGTCGACGATGGCGTCGGCGCAAACGTTAAATGCTGTGGTTGCGACTGCGCTGCCGGGCAATCAGACAGAGTTGAGGTTTGACTTCACGGATCAACCGGCCGAACCAAAAATTTACGCAGTGGATACACCTGCGAGGTTGGTGGTTGATTTGTGGGGTGTTGATAAATCTGAGCAGTTGGATCGTTCAATCAGTGTTGGCTCTGGTCCCGTATCAAAACTGCTTTTTGCAGAAACCAACGATCGCCTTCGTGTCGTTGTCGAGCTGACGGAATCGGTTGGCTACCAAACCTCAGTGCAGGGTAATCAATTGATCCTCTCAATGGGTAACTCAACTCAAGCTTCAGCCGCTACTGCAGCAACGGCATCTAAAGCAGCTCCTGCTCAAAAAACCACTGTAGATGACACAACACGAGTAGTGGGTGTCGATTTTGAGCGTCTAGAAGGCAATCAAGGTCGGGTGACGATCTCTCTGAGTGACGATCGTGCTGGATTGGATATTATCGAAGAGGGTAACGGCGTCATTGTTAATCTGGTCGGGGCAACCTTGGCACCCGGGCTGTCTCAAAAGCTTGATGTCAAAGCCTTTGCGACACCGATTAACTTTATCGACTCGATGAATGCTGATGGCAGTGCGGCAATTTTGATTCTGCCCTCTAGCGACCCTTACGATTACCTCGCGTACCAATCCAACAACCAACTAGTGCTGGATTTCAAACCGATCTCGTTGAGTGCTCAAGCGGATCTTCAGAAAGATCTGTTCCCGTTTACCGGTGAAGAGATCGATCTAAACTTCCAAAATGTAGAGGTGCGCTCTGTACTCCAAATCATTGCAGAAGTGGCAGAGAAGAACCTAGTGGTAGGCGATGAAGTGAGCGGTAATACCACGCTTCGTCTGAAGAATGTCCCTTGGGATCAGGCGCTGGATATTATTTTGAAGACCAACGGGCTGGATAAGCGTGTCGTGGGTAACGTCATGCTAGTGGGCGATGCAACACAAATCGCCGATCGTGAACGTCAAGAGCTTGAAAACCAGCAACAGGTTAAAGAGCTGGCGCCGCTGGTAACCGAATACATCCAGATCGACTACCGCCGTGCCTCTGAGATGAAAGAGTATCTTTCGGCGGCCAATCTGATCAGTGAGCGTGGTTTTGTATTGGCTGATGACCAAACCAACGTCCTAATGGTGCGTGAGACTAACGCAGCCATCGAAGATATCCGCCGTACTCTGAAGCGCTTTGATGTTGAAGTCGCTCAGATCATGGTGGAGGCGCGCGTAGTCACGGCTTCGGCGAACTTCTCAGAAAGTCTTGGTGTTAAATGGGGTTTTGCTAATGGCCCAACCACCGTATTGGGTGATGGTCAGCTCTCTTTTGGTTCAGGCATTACGGCTCCAGGTGTGGCGGGCGTCACTCAGTCTGGTTTGAATGTGGACTTCGGTGTGGCAGGACCCTCTCTAGCGGTCGGCTTTATCAAAAACTCGCTACTGCTCTCGGCTGAACTTTCTGCGCTTGAGAGCTCAGGTAATGGTGAGGTGATTTCACAACCTAAGGTGATTACAACCAATGGTAAGGCGGCGAATATCACCTCTGGGCAACAGATTCCGTACCAAACTGTTGAAGACGGTACAACGACAACCGCATTCAAAGATGTCGCGCTCTCGCTTAACGTTACACCCCAGCTAAACCCAGGTGACCGAATCGCTATGGATCTGGCAATTAATCAGGACAGTGTGGGCTCAACCCTGGCTAATGGTGAAATTTCTATCAATACAAACCAATTAACTACTTCGGTTGTGGTTAACGATGGTGATACCATAGTGCTTGGTGGGGTATTCCGTACTGAAGCATCCGATGGTGTTCAGAAGGTTCCAGGTCTAGGTGACCTGCCTGTTATTGGTGCTGCGTTTAGAAATCGACAGACAACAGAACAGAAGAACGAGTTGTTGATCTTCATTACCCCGAAACTGATTCGTGAGTCACTGAACGTGCGGTAGTGTAAGGCTGTTTTTTGAAAATATTTTTAATTGGCCCTATGGGATCTGGAAAGAGCACCATAGGGCGTTTGCTTTCTAACGAGCTGAAATTGGAGTTTATTGACTCCGATAAAGTGATTGTTGACCGTGCTGGCGCCGATATTCCTTGGATCTTCGATGTTGAGGGTGAAGAGGGCTTTCGCGATCGCGAGCAGACGGTTATCGATCTAATCACTCAGCAAGATGACATCGTCTTAGCGACGGGCGGTGGTGCTGTGATGCGCCCAGCCAACCGAGAATTCCTCCGCAGCCGTGGTTTCGTTATCTACCTAGAAACCAGTATTGATCAGCAGATTGAGCGCACCGCGCGTGATCGCAACCGTCCTCTGCTGCAAACCCAAGATCCTCGCAAGACACTAGAGACCCTTTTAGAAAAACGAGATCCACTCTACCGCGACACCGCCGATATGATACTGCGCACTGATCGCAGACATCCGCGTATGGTCATCAGTGAGATCGTCAAAGCCCTTAAAAAACATCGCGTTCTGAAAAGCGCGTAGTCAGGATTCATCGCATGCAAGAGTTAAAAGTCGACTTAGGTGACCGTAGCTACCCTATCTACGTAGGCGACCATCTTTTTCAGAAAGTAGATATTGCGGGTGCGGTTCGGGGTAAGCAGGTAATGATCGTCACCAATGAGACGATTGCTCCACTCTACTTGAGCGCGCTGCGTGACCAGCTTCCTGGCCTTCAAGTGGACGAAGTGATTCTGCCAGACGGTGAGTCATTCAAAACTTTAGATACTCTTAACCTTATTTTCGATGCCTTGTTGCAGATGCGCCACAACCGCACGACCACACTGATCGCTCTAGGTGGTGGAGTTATCGGAGATATGACTGGTTTCGCAGCGGCCTCCTATCAGCGTGGTGTCGATTTCATTCAGATACCGACAACCTTGCTCTCTCAGGTAGACTCATCGGTGGGGGGGAAAACGGGCGTTAACCATCCGCTGGGTAAGAATATGATCGGTGCCTTTTATCAGCCCAAAGCGGTATTGGCCGATACCGATGTCTTGAAGACACTCCCAGAGCGTGAGTTGGCCGCGGGTCTTGCTGAAGTGATCAAGTACGGTTTGATCTACGATGTTGAATTTCTTGCTTGGCTGGAGAAGAACATCGATGGACTTAACGACTGTGATCCTGAGTTGATGGCATATGCCATTAAACGTTCTTGTGAAATCAAAGCAGAGGTCGTTGCACAAGATGAGCGTGAAGGCGGTATTCGTGCCATTTTGAATCTTGGTCACACCTTTGGCCATGCCATTGAGACTGATCAGGGCTACGGAAATTGGCTGCATGGTGAAGCGGTGGGAGCAGGTATGTGGATGGCTGCAGATCTTTCGATGCGTCTCGGTTGGTTAGAGCCTGCTGATTTAGCACGTGTTGAAACACTCTTGCGTCGAGCGAAGTTGCCGATAGCACCTCCAGCAGATATGACGCCGGATCGGTTTATTGAGTTGATGTCGGTTGATAAGAAGGTTTTAGACGGTCAGATTCGACTCGTCTTGCTGCAACAGCTAGGTCAGGCAGTCGTTACCAGCGAGGTCGACCCCGAAGCCCTAAAATCGACACTAAAGCAGCACTACAGCGGCGAATAAAAAAATTCCGACTTACAAAACGCGCCAACTTGGCGCGTTTTTTGTTTTTTCTTGGTCGATTTGTAGCCAGAGCCGTAGAAGTGTAGAATTACGGTCCCATTTTGCCTCTGTGTCATTTCTCTAGAGGTGTATTCAGGTTTTAAGTGCCTGATTTTATTTAAGTTTTTAGGTAGGAATAGCGTATGAGCAACGGTCTGTATCGCGCGGATGAATTTAAAGATAACTGCGGTTTTGGTCTAATGGCCCACATGCAGGGCGAAGCAAGTCATAAGGTACTTGATAACGCCATTGAAGCATTGGCCTGCATGACTCACCGTGGTGGTATTGCAGCGGATGGTAAGACGGGTGATGGCTGTGGTCTGTTGATGCAGATGCCACGCGATTTCATGCGTGCAGCCGCTAAGAATGAGTTGAATGTCGACCTAACTGACACCTTTGCTGTTGGCATGGTATTCCTATCTAAGGATGCCGCGGCGGCTGACAATGCTCGTACTGTCATGAATCGCGAACTTGAAGCGCAGGGCCTTACCGTTGCTGGCTGGCGTGTAGTTCCGACGGATGACAGCTGCCTTGGTCCTATCGCGAAAGAGACGCTTCCACAGATCGAACAAGTTCTGATCAATGTGTCAGACATGGATGCAAAAGCGCTTGAAGTTGCGCTGTTTGTGGCTCGCCGTAAAGTTGAGATCGCTCTGTCTGATGATGCAGATTTCTACATCTGTACCCTATCTGAGCGCGTGATCAGCTACAAAGGCTTGATGATGCCGGTCGATCTTCCTGTGTTCTATAAAGACCTTGCAGATCCTGAGTTGAAGACAGCGGTGTGTACCTACCACCAGCGCTTCTCAACGAACACAGCACCGCGCTGGCCTCTTGCACAGCCATTCCGTTTCCTTGCCCACAATGGCGAGATCAACACGGTTGAAGGTAACCGCAACTGGGCACGTGCTCGCGCCTCTAAATTTGCTACTCCATTGATTCCAAATCTTGATGAGCTACAGCCAATCGTTAACACCACCGGCTCTGACTCGTCATCAATGGATAACATGATCGAATTCCTACTGGTTGGTGGTATCGATATCTACCGCGCGGTTCGTATGATCATTCCACCTGCGTGGCAGAACGTTGACACCATGGACACTGAGCTACGTGCATTCTACGAGTACAACTCGATGCACATGGAAGCTTGGGATGGTCCTGCTGGTATGGTTATGACTGACGGTCGTTACGCGGTCTGTCTTCTAGACCGTAACGGTCTTCGTCCATCTCGTTGGGTGATGACCAAAGATGGCATGATCTGTACCGCTTCTGAGATCGGTGTATTCAGCTACGAGCCAAGCGATATTGTTGCTCAAGGTCGTGTTGGACCGGGTCAGATTCTAGCAATCGATACAGAGACAGGTGATGTACTGCACACTGATGATGTCGATAATCGTCTTAAGAAGGCACAGCCTTACAAGCAGTGGTTGAAAGAGAACACACTGCGTCTAGAGAACACGATGAATCTTTCCGTTGAAGCGGAAGCGCTCAGTGATATGTCCCCAGAAGAGACTAAGACTTACATGAAGATGTTCAATGTAAGTTTTGAAGAGCGTGACCAGGTGCTTCGTCCGTTGGGCGAAAGTGGCATGGAAGCGGTTGGCTCAATGGGTGATGACAAGCCGATGGCCGTGTTATCAGAGAAGATTCGTTCGCCATACGATTACTTCCGTCAGCAGTTTGCTCAGGTGACCAACCCACCAATCGACCCACTACGTGAAGCGATCGTGATGTCACTAGAGACCTGCCTAGGTCGTGAGCAAAACGTATTTGAAGAGACTGCGGATCACGCTCGTCGTGTTGTATTGACGATGCCAGTACTCTCTGCAAGCAAGTTCTACCGTATTCGTGACAACGATGAAAAAGGGTTTGAAGTTGCTGTTATCGATCTTAACTACAACCCAGAAGAGTTATCGCTTGATAAAGCGATCGTTGCTGTCTGTGATAAGGCGGAAGCTGAGGTTCGTGCTGGAAAATCGATCATCATCCTATCGGATGCCAACATTGAGAAAGGTAAGTTACCTATCCATGCAGCGATGGCGACGGGTGCCGTTCACCACCGTCTAATCGATACAGGTATCCGTACTGATGCCAACATCATTGTAGAGACTGGTACGGCTCGTGACCCACACCATTTCGCAGTTCTATTCGGTTTTGGTGCTACCGCGGTCTACCCATACTTGGCTTACCGTGTGCTGACTGATCTTTGTCGTACTGGCGAGATGCTACAAGATGCTCTACAAAGCCACGAGAACTACCGTAAAGGT
This sequence comes from Marinobacterium sp. xm-d-564, assembly GCF_013283345.1. NCBI lineage: Bacteria > Pseudomonadati > Pseudomonadota > Gammaproteobacteria > Oceanospirillales > Oceanospirillaceae > Marinobacterium > Marinobacterium sp. xm-d-564. The sequence continues at coordinate 96,822 of NZ_WBYO01000005.1, forward strand.
ATTGATAAAGGCCTGTTCAAGATCCTATCTAAGATGGGTATCTCGACCATCGCGTCGTACCGTGGTGCTCAGTTGTTTGAAGCGATCGGTCTTAGTGATGAAGTGGTTGATCTCTGTTTCAAAGGGGTTACTAGCCGTATTCAGGGCTCTAAATTTGCTCACTTTGAAGAGGACCAAGCGGCGTTGGCTAAAACAGCCTTCATCGCACGTAAGCCAATCACTGATGGCGGCCTACTGAAGTACAAGTTTGGTGGCGAGTACCATGCTTACAACCCAGACGTGGTTCAAGCAATCCACGAAGCGGTTAAGTCGGGTGATCAGAAGCACTACGACCGTTACGCTAAACTGGTTAACGAACGTGGCATTGCGACGATTCGTGACATGCTTAAGCTTAAAGATGTCACTCCGATCAGCATTGACGAAGTAGAACCCGCTGAAGCGATTTACCCACGTTTTGATACAGCGGCAATGTCGCTCGGTGCACTCTCTCCAGAGGCGCATGAAGCTCTAGCGGTTGCTATGAACGAACTGGGCGGTCGCTCTAACTCAGGTGAGGGTGGTGAAGATCCTGTCCGTCACGGCACCATTAAGCGCTCTAAGATCAAGCAGATCGCATCGGGCCGTTTTGGTGTGACACCGGAATACCTGGTGAATGCTGATGTTATGCAGATTAAAGTGGCTCAGGGCGCGAAACCAGGTGAAGGTGGTCAGCTACCAGGTGGTAAGGTTAACAGCCTAATCGCGCGCCTACGTTACTCGGTGCCAGGTGTGACATTGATCTCGCCTCCACCGCATCACGATATCTACTCGATCGAGGATTTGGCGCAGCTTATTTTCGACCTTAAACAGGTGAATCCTGAAGGTCTGGTCTCTGTGAAGCTCGTCTCTCGTCCAGGTGTCGGTACCATTGCCTGTGGTGTTGCTAAAGCCTATGCAGATTTGATCACAATTTCTGGTTACGACGGTGGTACTGCGGCATCACCTCTAACATCGATTCACTACGCAGGTTCACCTTGGGAACTTGGTCTAGCCGATACTCACCAGTCACTGCGCGGTAACCATCTGCGTGGTGCGATTCGTCTGCAGACAGACGGTGGTTTGAAAACGGGTCTAGACGTTGTTAAAGGCGCGCTACTGGGTGCAGAGAGCTTCGGTTTCGGTACCATGCCAATGGTTGCATTGGGTTGTAAGTACCTACGTATCTGTCACTTGAACAACTGTGCGACCGGTGTTGCGACGCAGAATGATCGTCTACGTAGCGATCACTTCCGCGGTACTGTAGAGATGGTTAAGAACTACTTCCGCTTTGTGGCAGAAGAGGTTCGTCAGATCATGGCTCAGCTGGGTCTGCGCACTGTCGAAGAGATGGTTGGCCGTGTTGATCTACTAGAGATCATCGAAGGCAAAACAGATCGTCAGAAATCACTGGATCTTTCGCCACTGATCAGCGATGCCGGTGTGCCAGCAGATCGTCCACAGACGGTTCAGCAAGAGCGCAACGTTCCGTTTGATGAAGGCCGTCTAAACACTGACATGCTAGCGATGGCGCAAGCAGCAATCGATTCAGCAGCCGGCGGTGAGTTTGAGCTGACAATCACTAACTGTGACCGTTCAGTCGGTGCACGCACCTCGGGCGCTATCGCTAAGAAACACGGCAACTTGGGAATGGAAAACAACCCAATTACCTTTAAGTTCCGTGGCCATGCAGGTCAATCATTCGGTGTCTGGAACGCCGGTGGTCAGAACCTTCTTCTAGAGGGTGATGCGAACGACTACGTTGGTAAAGGCATGGCGGGCGGTAAGATCGTCATCAAACCATTCTCAGAAGTGACTTACGCCTCACAAGAGACTGCGATTATCGGTAACACCTGTCTATACGGTGCAACAGGCGGTAAGTTGTTCGCAGCGGGCTGTGCAGGTGAACGTTTCGGTGTTCGTAACTCAGGTGTACACGCCGTGGTTGAAGGCGCCGGTGATCACTGTTGTGAGTACATGACAGGCGGTTTGGTAACGGTTCTGGGTGATACAGGTTACAACTTTGGTGCAGGTATGACGGGCGGTTTCGCTTATGTACTGGATAAAGATCGTAGCTTCGTGGATAAGTACAACCACGAATTGGTTGATATTCACCGTATCCACACCGAGCACATGGAGCAGTACAAAAACCACCTACGCTCAGTGATCATCGAATTCGTTCGTGAAACGGGCAGTGCGTGGGGTCAGGAAATTCTTGATAACTACGAAGATTTCCTCGGCAGTTTCTGGCTGGTTAAGCCAAAAGCGGCGAGCCTAGATGTTCTGCTAAACAGCATGACACACGCTCCAGAGTAAGATTTAGGTTTATTAGATTATCGCCCAGATGCGTCTGGGCTTAGACAAGAGGTGGGACTATGACTACCCGTCTTCACAACAATTTTCAGTTTGTTGAAGTAGGCCGTAAGGGCCCAGAAAAGATCGAAGCAGAAGTACGCCGTGGCGAGTTTGCTGAGATCTATCAGCCGTTTGAACAAGAGGACGTTAATGCACAGGCACACCGTTGTCTTGAGTGTGGTAACCCATACTGTTCATGGAAGTGTCCGGTACACAACCACATCCCTAACTGGTTGAAACTGGTATCAGAGGGTAACTTGTTTGAAGCGGCTACTCTGTCGCACCAGACAAACTCACTGCCAGAAGTGTGTGGCCGTGTCTGCCCACAAGATCGCCTCTGTGAAGGTGCTTGTACACTCAACGAAGAGTTTGGTGCGGTGACCATCGGTTCGGTAGAGAAGTACATCACGGATACCGCTTTTGCGATGGGCTGGCGTCCAGACATGTCCAATGTGACCTGGACTGATAAGAAGGTTGCTGTCATCGGTGCAGGCCCTGCAGGTCTTGGTTGTGCCGACATCCTTGCGCGTAACGGCGTTAAGCCAGTGGTATTCGATCGTAACCCAGAGATCGGCGGTCTACTGACCTTCGGTATTCCTGAGTTTAAGCTTGAGAAAGATGTCATGGTTCAGCGTCGTGAGATCTTCGAAGCGATGGGTGTTGAGTTCAAACTGAACACTGAAGTGGGTAAAGACATCACGATGCAGGAACTGGTTGATCAGTTCGATGCAGTCTTCCTTGGCATGGGTACTTACACCTACATGAAGGGTGGTTTCCCAGGTGAAGATCTTGACGGTGTCTACGATGCACTGCCTTTCTTGATCTCTAACGTAAACCACTGCCGTGGCTACGAGAAAGATGCTTCTGAATACATCAGCATGGAAGGTAAGAGAGTTGTTGTGCTTGGTGGTGGTGACACTGCGATGGACTGTAACCGTACCTCGATCCGTCAAAAAGCGGCGAGCGTAACCTGTGCTTACCGCCGTGACGAAGAGAATATGCCAGGCTCTAAGCGCGAAGTCGAAAACGCGCGTGAAGAGGGCGTCAACTTCATGTTTAACCGTCAGCCCGTTGAAGTGGTTGGTGAGAACGGCAAAGTAACCGGTATCAAAGTGGTTACGACTCAGATGGGTGAGCCCGATGAGAACGGTCGTCGTCGCGCAGAAGTGGTCGAAGGTTCAGAAGAGATCCTACCTGCTGATGCGGTATTGGTTGCATTCGGTTTCCGTCCTAGCCCAGCGCCTTGGATGGCTGATTTCGGTATCAACCTTCACCAAGACGGTCGTGTCGATGCTGCACTAGAGGGTGATCGCCTGCCGTTCCAGACGTCAAACCCTAAAGTGTTTGCCGGTGGTGATATGGTGCGTGGCTCTGACCTGGTCGTAACCGCGATTTACGAAGGCCGTAACGCAGCTGAAGGTATTCTTGATTACCTAGAGGTTTAATCCTCGCTGATCTACATCAAAAGCCGCTGACCCCAGCGGCTTTTTATTAACTGCTTAACAGGCTCAAAGCAGGTACAATCTGCGCAGTTATTTTTAGGAATTTGCGAACATGTCTGAATTGAAAAATGATCGTTTTCTTCGTGCTCTATTGAAAGAGCCAGTCGATTACACGCCAGTATGGATGATGCGCCAGGCGGGTCGTTACCTTCCTGAGTACAAAGCAACACGCGCCCAGGCGGGTGACTTCATGTCACTCTGCATGAACAAAGATCTAGCCTGTGAGGTGACCATTCAACCTCTAGAGCGTTTCGATCTGGATGCGGCGATTCTATTCTCTGACATTCTGACTATTCCAGATGCGATGGGTCTAGGTCTCTACTTTGAAGCGGGTGAAGGCCCACGCTTTAAGAAAGAGGTACGCACAGAGGCAGACGTTGACGCGATTCCGGTTCCAGACCCAGTCAAAGATCTTGGCTACGTGATGGATGCGGTGAAGACCATTCGTTCCGAGTTGAACGGCCGTGTTCCTCTAATCGGCTTCTCTGGTAGCCCATGGACACTGGCGACTTACATGATCGAAGGGGGCTCTTCTAAAGACTTCCGTCACATCAAAGCGATGATGTATTCACAACCAGAAGTACTCCACAAATTGATGGATAAGCTTGCTGAGTCGGTCACGCTCTACCTAAATGAGCAGATTCGCAGCGGTGCTCAAGCGGTTCAGATCTTTGATACTTGGGGTGGTGCTCTGAGCGGTCCTATGTACCAAGCCTTCTCACTCGACTACATGAAGAAGATCGCCGATGGTCTGATTCGTGAATACGATGGTCGCAAAGTACCGGTGATCATGTTCACTAAGAACGGCGGTCAGTGGCTTGAGTCGATGGCTGATGCGGGTGCGGATGCACTGGGTCTTGATTGGACAACAGACATTGCAGATGCGCGTCATCGTGTCGGTGATAAAGTGGCCCTGCAGGGCAACATGGATCCATCGGTACTTTATGCGCCGGCTGATACTATTCGCGCTGAAGTGAGCCGTATTCTTGAAGGTTACGGTTCGGGTACCGGTCACGTATTCAACCTTGGCCACGGTATTCACCAGTTTGTGAACCCAGATCATGCCAAAATCTTTGTCGATGCAGTGCATGAGCTGAGTGCCCCTTACCATAAATAAGAAGCGCCACAAATAAGAAGCACCAGGATTAAACTGAGACTGCGGTAGACGAGAGACTATGAAAAAACTGAGTGGGCTGTTTGAAAAAAACCGAGGCTGGTCGGAAAAGATCCACCGGGCTAATCCAGAGTTTTTCGCAACCTTGGCAGCACAGCAGGCGCCGGAGTACCTCTGGATAGGCTGTGCTGACAGTCGCGTCCCTGCCAATGAGATCGTGGATCTTATGCCGGGTGAGCTGTTTGTTCACCGCAACGTCTCGAATCTTGTCGTGCACTCAGACATGAACTGTCTGTCGGTGATTCAATACGCAGTCGATGTATTGAAAGTCAAAGACATCATGGTCGTGGGTCACTACGGCTGTGGTGGTGTCGTTGCCTCTATGGAAGATGAGCGCCACGGCCTCATCGATAACTGGCTAAGCCATATTCGTGATGTCTACTACAACCATCGCAAGTTCCTCGGTCAGTGGGAAGCGAAACCTTACCAGGTTGATCGTCTTTGTGAGCTGAACGTCGTCGAGCAGGCGTTAAATGTCTGTAACACCACTACGGTTACCGATGCTTGGGCGCGGGGCCAAGAGCTCAATGTGCACGGCTGGATTTACGGTCTCGGTGATGGCCTATTGCGTGATCTTGGCTTCACGGTTAGCGGCAGAGAGATGATCCGTCCTACCTTTATCGACGCGGTCAATCTGATTGAAGCGAAAGGCAAGCAGGTTGAAGGTCATACCTGCAGTACCTTCTGCGATCACGATTAGATCCAGTAAACAGTAAAAAGCCCGCATCAGCGGGCTTTTTGTTGGCTCTTCTTCGTATTAGACGCTTGCTAATGCCTGATCCAGATCGGCAATCAGGTCGTCAACGTGCTCAATACCGATCGATAGGCGCACCATATCCTCAGTAACACCGGCAGAGGCTAACTCTTCGGCATTCAGCTGACGGTGAGTCGTTTCGGCGGGGATAGAGGCGAGTGACTTACAGTCACCGATGTTCACTAGGCGCAGGAAGATCTGCAGCGCATCGTAGAATTTACGCGTTGCTTCACGACCACCTTTGACACCAAAGCTCATGACACCCGATGCATTACCGTCCATGTATTTTTTAGCCAGAGCGTTATCTTGGTGCGAGGCAAGGCCTGCGTATTTCACCCAAGTTACCTGATCGTGATTCTCAAGGAACTCAGCGATTTTCTGTGCGTTTGAGCAGATGCGTTCCATACGCAGTGGCAAGGTCTCAATGCCCTGTAGCAACAAGAAGACGTTCATTGGTGAGATCGCTGCGCCGGTATTACGCAGAGGCACTACGCGACAGCGACCGATGAATGCAGCCGGACCAAAGGCTTCTGTGTAGACAACACCGTGGTAAGAGATGTCTGGTGTGTTAAGTAGTGGGAAGCGGTCCGCGTGCTCAGCCCAAGGGAAGTTGCCGGAGTCGACAATCACACCACCAATGGAGTTGCCGTGGCCGCCGATGTATTTAGTCGCAGCAGTCACGATGATATCGGCACCCTGTTCAATGGGACGCCAAAGAGCAGGGCTTGGAACGGTATTGTCACAGATCAGCGGGATGCCATGACGGTGTGCAACCTCTGCCAGTGCTTCGATGTCTGCAACACGACCCGATGGGTTGCCAACCGATTCACAGTAGAGCGCTTTGGTACGCGCATCAATCTTAGATTCGATAGCGGCAATGTCATTGCTGGCAACAAAACGAACCTCAATGCCTTGGCGCGGCAGTGTGTGTGCAAATAGGTTGTAGGTGCCGCCGTATAGATCACTGGCCGAGATGATGTTGTCACCGACTTCGGCAATGGTCTGAATGGCGTAAGTGATCGCTGCCATACCTGAAGCGACGGCAAGACCGGCAATGCCACCTTCTAGCGCTGCGACACGCTGCTCTAAAACGTCAGTCGTTGGGTTCATGATGCGCGTATAGATGTTGCCGACTACTTTAAGGTCGAATAGGTCAGCGCCATGCTGTGCGTCGTCAAAAGCGTAAGAGGTTGTCTGGTAGATAGGTACCGCAACCGACTTGGTGGTTGGATCGATTTGATAGCCCGCGTGTACCGCTTGTGTTTCCAATTTCATTTATCTTTCCTTCTCTTCTTATTGATCTACGCTTAATGCAAAATAGATAGACATCTTGTACGCGTAATCCAAACCTTACGCAACTTCTATGGAGTAATAACCTTATATGGCAAAGGCAAAGTTAGCCTACGTCTGTGACGAGTGCGGAGCTGATTACAGTAAATGGCAAGGGCAATGTACTGCCTGTAAAGCTTGGAACTCATTGAAAGAGGTGCGTCTTGGCTCTGCACCGGCAGGTGGTGCTCAGGCTGCCGTGCGTCGTCAGGGTTATGCCGGTGAAGCGGGTCAGTCGAAAGTGGTGAGCCTCTCAGAGGTGGAGCTGAAAGCGACAGATCGTATCAGCAGTAAGATCGGTGAATTGGACCGAGTCCTAGGGGGCGGCTTAGTACCTGGATCTGCCGTGTTGATCGGTGGGCATCCCGGCGCCGGTAAATCGACTCTGTTGTTACAAACCATGGCCGCACTGGTGGCCGATATGCCAGCGCTCTATGTGACCGGTGAGGAGTCACTGCAACAGGTCGCCATGCGTGCTAAACGCTTAGGCCTAGCGGTTGGGGATCTGAAGATGCTCTCTGAGACCTCTGTCGAGACCATCTGTGATGTGGCGGATCAGCTCAAGCCTAGGGTGTTAGTCATCGACTCAATTCAGGTGATGCACGTATCCGATGTGCAATCGGCGCCGGGCTCAGTATCTCAGGTTCGTGAAAGTGCGGCCTATTTAACGCGTTACGCCAAACAGACGGGTACGGTGATCTTTCTGGTAGGCCACGTGACCAAAGATGGCTCATTGGCTGGCCCCAAAGTACTTGAGCATATGATCGACTGTTCACTGCAACTAGAAGGCGAGAGCGACAGCCGATTCCGCACACTGCGCAGCCATAAAAACCGTTTTGGCGCTGTCAACGAGCTGGGTGTGTTTGCCATGCTGGAGACAGGGTTAAAAGAGGTTAAGAACCCCAGTTCTATCTTTCTAAGTCGTGATGATAATGCAAGGCCAGGCAGCGTCGTGATGGTGGTCTGGGAGGGCACCCGTCCGATGCTGGTTGAGCTTCAAGCCCTAGTCGATACATCGCACCACTCCAACCCCAAACGTGTGGCTGTCGGAATGGATCAAAATCGACTTGCGATGCTGCTAGCGGTATTGAACCGTCATGGTGGATTAATGACCGGCGATCAAGATGTCTTTATCAACGTGGTTGGCGGTATACGAGTCATGGAGACCAGCGCGGATTTGGCGCTATTAACGGCGATTGTCTCCAGTTTTCGTGATAAGTCACTGCCAACCGACTTGATCGTCTTTGGTGAGGTTGGCTTGTCCGGTGAGATTCGCCCTGTGCCAAACGGGCAGGAGCGAATCAAAGAGGCGGCTAAACACGGCTTTACTCGTGCGATTGTGCCCAAAGGGAACAGGCCAAAAGAGAGCGTTCCGGGTATGAAGATCATCGCCGTTGATCGCCTCTCAGAAGCGCTGGACTCTATCTAATCTGAGTAAGCAGTAATGATTTCACAACAGGTACAACATCTACTCTCATGGTTAACCAATTATCATCAGCTTGGCACACGGGTTGTCATCGCTGTGGTTGGCCCGCCCGGTGCCGGTAAGTCGACGCTCTCTGAGGAGCTGGTCGACACTATCAATGACACTAAAGGGGATGGACAGGCCGCTGTTATCCCAATGGATGGATTTCATCTAACCAATGAGGTCCTGGTCGAACGAGGTCGTTTAGATCGAAAGGGTGCTCCAGACACCTTCGATGTAGAGGGATTGATCAGCCTGGTACGACGTATTAAACAAGCGGATGCTGATGTACGTTACCCAATTTTTGATCGCTCAATTGAGGCGAGTCATATCGATGCGGGTCTTCTGCCTAAAGGGTGTGAAGTGGTCGTAGTAGAGGGTAACTACCTTTTACTAGACGAAGCGCCTTGGTCAGAGTTGGCCCCCTATTTTGATCTGACAGTGTTCACATCACCCACATTTGAAGAGCTGGAACGTCGGCTGATTCAGCGTTGGTTAGATCATGGCTACACACAACAGCAGGCTGAGCAAAAAGCTTGGAACAACGACCTTCCGAACGCTAAAACGGTGGTAGAACGAAGCCGAAAGGCAGATTTGGTTTTTGATCAGGATTGAGAGATAAAAAAAGCCGCTGAGAAGCGGCTTTTTTGATGGTGATAGGAGCTTAGCTCATGCGGCGATACTTGATGCGCTCTGGCTGGTGATCCTTGCCGAAGCGTTTCTTGTAGTCTTCCGCGTACTCAGTGTAGTTACCTTCAAAGAAGGTCACCTGTGAGTCACCTTCGTAGGCGATCATGTGAGTACAGATACGGTCAAGGAACCAACGGTCGTGGGAAATCACTACCGCAGAACCTGGGAAGGCTAGAATTGCCTCCTCAAGTGCACGTAGCGTTTCGATATCCAGGTCGTTGGTTGGCTCATCGAGAAGCAGTACGTTGCCACCCTCTTTAAGCAATTTCGCCATATGCAGGCGGTTACGCTCACCACCTGACAGATCTTTGACAAACTTCTGCTGATCGGAACCGCGGAAGTTGAAGCGACCACAGTAGGCGCGTGAAGGGGTGGTGTAGTTGCCTACCGTGATCATATCAGAACCGTCAGAGATCTCTTCGAAGACCGTCTTGTTGCCATCTAATTCACGAGACTGGTTGACGTAGGCAAGCTGTACCGTTGAACCAAGCTCGACAGAGCCTGAATCTGGCTGCTCTTCACCGGCAATCATGCGGAACAGAGTCGATTTACCCGCGCCGTTGGCACCGATGATGCCGACAATTGCACCCGGTGGAATTGAGAAGTTGAGGTTTTCAAACAACAGCTTATCGCCGTAGCTCTTAGTCACGTTATTCAGTTCGATCACCTTGTCACCTAGGCGTGGGCCAGGTGGAATGTAGATCTCTTGTGTCTCGTTACGAGTCTGAAACTCTTTAGAGTTCATCTCTTCGAACTGCTTCAAACGCGCTTTCGATTTCGATTGACGACCTTTAGCGCCTTGGCGAACCCACTCAAGTTCCGCTTTGATCGCTTTCTGGTGAGCCGCTTCTTGTTTCGCTTCTTGCTCTAGACGTGCATCTTTCTGCTCTAGCCAAGAGCTGTAGTTGCCTTCCCATGGAATACCATGGCCACGGTCCAGTTCCAGAATCCAACCAGCCGCGTTATCAAGGAAGTAACGGTCGTGGGTAATCGCAACCACGGTGCCAGGGTACTCCTGGAGGAAGCGTTCGATCCATGCGATCGACTCAGCATCCAGGTGGTTGGTCGGCTCGTCGAGTAGCAGCATGTCTGGGTGATCAAGCAGCAAACGACACAGAGCAACACGACGGCGCTCACCACCAGATAGGTGTTTTACCTCAGCATCCCAAGGCGGTAGACGCATCGCATCGGCCGCACGCTCTAATGCTGTATCAAGGTTGTGACCATCTTTGGCGGTGATCAGGTTCTCTAATTCGCCTTGGCGTTTAGCTAGGGCATCAAAATCAGCATCTGGGTCAGCGTATGCTGCGTAGACTTCGTCCAGCTCAGCCATAGCGCCTTTAACATCGGCCACCGCCTCTTCGATCACTTCACGAACGGTTTTTGTCTCATCCAGCTCAGGCTCCTGCGGTAGGTAACCGACGTTAATGCCGGGCATTGGGCGCGCTTCACCGATGTAATCCTGATCAACGCCTGCCATGATTTTTAGCAGCGTTGATTTACCTGCACCGTTAAGACCGAGGACACCGATCTTCGCGCCAGGGAAAAAGGATAGAGAGATATCTTTAAGAATTTCGCGTTTAGGTGGGACCACCTTACCAACGCGGTTCATTGAGTAGACAAACTGTGCCATGTGTTGATTCCTAGCAAAATATCTGGGCTACAACGCCGTTGCATGACCCATTTAAAAAGGTTGCGCAGAGTATACCAGATAGGGGGCGGTCAAATCACAGGGCGGCACACTTAAACTTGAGAACAATTGCAGGTTGACCTGATCGCTTTTCAAGTGATTTTTCTACCCGTTTTGCCTTATAATGCGCGCCATCAAAATCTTTCGAGCTGACCAGGCTTCTCGATTGCAGCCAAAGTCGTCAGATCGTTGAACCAATACAGGGGATCTCCATGTTTAGTAAGGATATGAACATCGCTAGCTACGATGCAGAACTTTGGGCAGCAATGCAGTCTGAAGAGACGCGTCAAGAAGAGCACATCGAGCTCATTGCGTCAGAGAACTACACCAGTCCACGTGTTATGGAAGCGCAGGGTTCAGTTCTTACTAACAAGTACGCGGAAGGTTACCCAGGCAAACGTTACTACGGCGGTTGTGAGTACGTTGATAAAGCAGAAACGCTTGCGATTGAGCGTGCTAAAGAGCTTTTCGGTGCAACGTTTGCAAACGTTCAGCCACACTCAGGTTCACAAGCTAACGCGGCTGTATTTATGGCGCTTTGTAAAGCCGGCGATACTATTTTGGGTATGAGCCTTGCACACGGTGGTCACTTGACTCACGGTGCTGCAGTCTCTTTCTCAGGCCGTATCTACAATGCCTTCCAGTACGGTCTTGATGAGAACGGTGACCTAGACTACGCGGAAGTTGAGCGTCTTGCTCTAGAAAATAAACCGAAAATGATCATTGCCGGTTTCTCTGCTTACTCGCGTGTCGTTGATTGGGCTAAGTTCCGTGAAATCGCTGACAAAGTGGGTGCATACCTATTTGTCGATATGGCACACATTGCAGGCCTAGTGGCTGCTGGCGTTTACCCAAGCCCACTGCCATACGCTGACGTCGTGACAACAACGACTCACAAAACACTGGGCGGACCACGTGGTGGTTTGATTCTATCTGCGCGCGCTGATGAAGAGCTGCAGAAGAAACTGAACTTTGCGGTATTCCCAGAGTCTCAGGGCGGTCCATTGATGCACGTTATCGCGGCTAAGGCTGTCTGCTTCAAAGAGGCGATGGAGCCAGAGTGGAAAGCGTACCAAGCACAGGTTGTTAAGAATGCACAGGCGATGGCTGAAGTATTCCAGCAGCGTGGCTTTGATGTCGTTTCTGGCGGTACTGATGACCACCTATTCCTACTGAGCCTAATTGGCAAAGAGTACAGCGGTAAAGATGCTGATGCGGCACTAGGTCGTGCTAACATCACTGTGAACAAGAACTCGGTTCCAAACGACCCACGTTCACCGTTCGTCACTTCAGGTCTACGTATCGGTACTCCAGCCGTTACTCGTCGTGGCTTCAAAGAGGCTGAAGTGGCTGAGCTAACTAACTGGATCTGTGACGTGCTTGAGAACATCGACAATGATGATGTGATCAACCGCGTGAAAGAGCAGGTTAAAGCGATCTGCGCGAAGTACCCAGTTTACGCTTAATTGTGGATTTGAGAGTTCGCTCTCAACCACATAGAATACCGAGGGCAGCATTGAGCTGCCCTTTTTCGCTCTTTTAACAGCACTGAGAGGCCAATATGCATTGTCCCTACTGTGGCGCATCGGACACCAAAGTGAACGACTCAAGACTGATCTCAGAAGGTCAGCAAGTTCGTCGTCGTCGCGAATGCGTGAGCTGTCATGAGCGATTCACCACCTTTGAAGCGGCTGAACTGTTAATGCCGCGTCTGATTAAGAATGATGGCAGTCGCCAGCCGTTCGACGAAGAGAAACTCCGTTCAGGTATTACACGTTCCCTAGAGAAGCGCCCGGTCAGTATTGAACAGATTGAAGCCTGTTTGAACCGTGTAAAGCAGCGTTTGCGTGCACCGGGAGAGCGTGAAATTGAGTCAAAACTGGTCGGCGAAGCGGTCATGGCTGAACTGCGTAAGCTTGATCAGGTCGCTTACGTTCGTTTTGCTTCGGTCTACCGTGACTTCCAAGACATCAATGAGTTTAAACTTGAAATTGAGCGTCTAGCTGAGCCCGAAGTAGTTGAGACTAAAAGTGCCTCGAAATCGGCACTGACGGCTAACGCCCAACCAGAACCTAAATCGAAACCGAGTCGTAAATCTCGTCAGAAAAAACAGGAACCACAGGTTCCAGATAGTCCAGATCTGTTTGGAGACGAGCTACTTTGAGTTTTACGATCGAAGATCGCCAGTACATGGCAAGAGCCATACAGCTGGCGGCTAAAGGCACCTACACCACAGACCCTAACCCCAGAGTCGGCTGTGTATTGGTGCGCGATGGTGTGATTATCGGCGAGGGTTACCACCAGCGCGCCGGTGAGGGCCATGCAGAAGTCAACGCGTTAAAAGCGGCCGGTGATGCAACCGGTGCGACTGCCTATGTCACTCTGGAACCCTGCAGCCACTTTGGTCGGACGCCACCCTGCTCTCAAGGACTCATCGACGCCGGAGTGACGCGTGTCGTTGCGGCCATGGTTGATCCAAACCCTGAAGTCGCCGGAAAAGGCATTGCAATGTTGAAAGCGGCGGGAATCGATGCGGCTGCCGGGTTACTTGAGAGTGAAGCGCGGGCACTGAATCCTGGGTTTCTTTCCAGAATGGAGCGCGGCCGTCCTTTTGTTAGATTGAAACTTGCCACCAGTATTGATGGCCGAACGGCCATGGCATCGGGTGAGTCGCAGTGGATCACTGGCCCTGAAGCGCGAGCCGATGTGCAACGACTGCGAGCCCGCAGTAGTGCAGTGATTACCGGGGTCGGATCGGTTCTACAAGATGATTCTGCTTTGACGGTTCGGGAAGCTCAGTTGCCGGCATCGGTTGTGCCGCTGACTGAAGGTCGTCAACCCTTGCGCGTGGTACTGGATTCGCAGGGCAGGCTGCCAGCCTCAGCACAGATGCTGGCGCTGCCTGGCAGAACCTTGCAGGTTGTCGCTGCAAACAACTGCAACCCACTTGAGGGTGCTGAGCAGGTTCAACTAGCGAATGAAGCAGGGCGTATCGATTTGCCACAGTTGCTTAGCTATTTGGCCGAAAAAGAGTCCTGTAATGAGGTGTTGGTGGAGTGTGGCTCCCAGTTAGCCGGTGCCATGCTAGCAGCAGGGTTAGTAGATGAGTTGGTTCACTATATGGCACCTAAATTGATGGGGTCTGATGCCCGCCCTCTAGCTGAGCTTCCATTAACTGAGATGTCTGAAGCGATCGAGATGAAACTGAAAGATGTCCGACAGTTTGGTCATGATCTTCGCATGACCTGGACAGTTTAGGAGCAGAAGGTGTTTACCGGAATTATAGAAGCGATCGGTACCGTCGCTGCCAAACAAGAGGTTGGTGGCGACCTTCGATTGACCCTAGCAACGGGTCAATTGGACATGTCCGATGTGGCGTTAGGCGACAGTATTGCCACCAATGGGGTCTGCCTCACCGTGATTGAGTATGATCAACAACATTTTACGGCCGATGTTTCGCAAGAGAGTCTGGCACATACTCGATTGATGGATCTGCGACCCGGTGAAGCGGTCAATCTGGAAAAAGCACTGCTGCCAACAACCCGTTTAGGCGGGCACTTAGTCTCTGGACATGTCGATGCTGTGGGTAGCATCGCTTCCATTGAGCGCGATGCCCGCTCAGTGCGCATAGCCGTCGACATGCCTAGCTCGTTAGCTCGCTATATCGCGCCGAAGGGATCGGTTACAATAGACGGTGTAAGTTTGACGGTGAACAGCGTTGATGAACACAGCTTTTACCTCAACATTGTGCCTCATACGGCAGATACAACGATCATTAGTCAGTATGAAGTGGGGCATGGTGTTCATATCGAAGTAGATATGATCGCTCGCTACTTGGAGCGTTTGCTTCAAACGAAGCAGGAATCTGAATCGTCCAGTGAAGGGATTTCATTGGAGATGTTGGCCTCTGCAGGCTTTATGCACAGGCGTTAATTTAGGAGTGGATATGCAATTAAACAGCGTCGAAGAGCTACTCGACGACATTCGCCAAGGTAAGATGGTTATCCTGATGGATGATGAAGATCGTGAGAATGAAGGTGATCTAGTGATTGCGGCCGAAATGGTGCGTCCAGATGACATCAACTTCATGGCAAAGAATGCCCGCGGTCTAATCTGTCTTACCTTGACGCGTGAACACTGTGAACGTCTGAACCTCCCGCTGATGGTGCAGAGCAACGGTGCAGCCTACTCCACCAACTTCACGGTCTCTATTGAAGCGGCTGAAGGTGTGACCACGGGTATATCAGCCGCTGATCGTGCTCATACTGTGCGTACAGCCGTGCGTGGTGATGCTAAACCTGAGGATATCGTTCAGCCAGGTCACATCTTCCCATTGATGGCACAGCCAGGTGGTGTATTAAGCCGTGCAGGTCATACAGAAGCGGGTTGTGATTTGGCTC
Organism: Marinobacterium sp. xm-d-564; assembly: GCF_013283345.1. Taxonomy (NCBI): domain Bacteria; kingdom Pseudomonadati; phylum Pseudomonadota; class Gammaproteobacteria; order Oceanospirillales; family Oceanospirillaceae; genus Marinobacterium; species Marinobacterium sp. xm-d-564. The sequence continues at coordinate 112,196 of NZ_WBYO01000005.1, forward strand.
GTATGGCAGGTATGAGCGCAGCGTCTGTGATCGTCGAAGTGATGAACGAAGATGGCACCATGGCGCGTCGTCCCGACCTTGAGATCTTTGCCAAAGAGCACGGTTTGAAGATCGGTACTATTGCGGATCTAATCCACTACCGTACGACTAATGAGCAGACAGTGACGGTGGCAGACACAGGTTCACTGGAGACAGATTACGGTCAGTTTAATTACACGACCTATAACGATGAGATCCTCGGCTGTACCCACCTTGCACTTCACAAAGGTGATATCAGTGCTGATGAGCCGACTATGGTTCGTGTACACAACCGCTCTGAAGTTCTGCGTGACGTGGTTGGCGTAGCTGAGGAGAGTGAAGCTAAGTGGACACTGCGTCGCGCACTAGAGCGTATCGCTGCAGAAGGTAAGGGTGTTGCCCTGCTTCTGGATAGTGGTAATCGCATCGATCTTGGCGACTCTATCAGCCAGATCACCAGTGGTTCTAAACCGTCTAAAGTGAATGTCAGCGCGTCCGGCGCTTACCTGACAGTAGGTACTGGTTCACAGATTCTACGTGATCTTGGGGTAGGCAAAATGCGCCTGCTCAGTTCACCAATGAAATTTAATGCAATCTCAGGCTTTGATCTTGAGATTGATGAATACATCCCTTTTGCAGAGTAAAAGATCATGAGTGTAAAAGTAGTTGAAGGCGATTTTGTCGCTGCAAATGGTCGCTACACAATCGTTGTTGGCCGTTTCAATTCATTTGTCGTAGAGAGCCTATTAGAAGGTGCTATCGACGTTCTTAAACGCCACGGCGTTTCTGAAGATAATATCCGCATCGTTCGTGTACCGGGTGCGTTTGAGATTCCATTGGCGGTTAAGCGCGTCGCTCAACAGAAACAAGATGATGCAATCATCGCACTGGGTGCGGTAATTCGTGGTGGTACGCCACACTTTGAGTACGTCTCTAACGAAGCGTCTAAAGGTGTAGCCCAGGTATCTCTCGACTTTGATATCCCAGTTGCAAACGGCGTTCTGACAGTGAACTCTATCGAGCAGGCAATCGAGCGCTCTGGCACGAAAGCAGGTAACAAAGGCGCTGAAGCCGCGCTATCAGCTGTTGAGATGGTGAGTCTTCTTCGCCAACTTGAGGTTTAAGATGAGCGAAGAACAGGCTCCTAAGCGCAAAAAAGTCTCTAATACAGAGAAGCGTCGCAACGCTCGCAGCTTTGTGCTGCAGGCACTCTACTCTCAAGAGCTGACAAAAAACCCAACGAATGAGGTAGAGGCTCATTTTCGTGTCGACAACGACATGAGTGAAACCGATGTACCGCTCTTCTCTGAACTGTTGCAAGGCGTGAATGCGCAAAAAGCAGAGCTTGATCAAGCGTTTAACATCTATCTGGATCGTAACGTCGAAGAGTTAGATCCGGTGGAAGTGAGCGTACTTCGTATCGGTGCTTATGAGCTGATCAATCGTATCGAAGTCCCTTATAAAGTCGCTATCAACGAGAGCGTTGAGTTGGCGAAAATTTTTGGGGCAACCGAGAGCCACAAGTACGTTAATGGCGTCCTCGATAAGCTGGCGCAAAAAGTCCGCGCTGTCGAGATCAAAGCCAACCGCGGTAAGTAATGCCAGGCGAATTCGATCTGATTCGCCGCTATTTTGACTCCATCAGTGGCGATCATCCCAGTGTTCAACTCGGCATTGGTGATGATTGCGCTCTGTTAACGTCCAGTCCCCATACCGAACTCGCTATCTCTGTCGATACGCTGGTTGAAGGTGTTCATTTTCTACCGGACATCGATCCAGAAGATTTGGCGTGGCGATTAGTTGCCAGTAGTGTCAGCGACTTGGCGGCAATGGGGGCATTCCCCAAATGGCTGACACTTGCCTGTACACTGAATGGGCCTACGCGAGAGTGGTTAGCAGCCTTCTCAAAAGGTTTAGCAGAGGCCTGTCATCACTACTCACTGATATTGGTCGGCGGGGATACCACCTCAGGGCAACAACAAGTGTTTACGGCTCAGGTGCATGGAGAGGTTCCGTTAGGCATGGCGCTTAAACGTAGCGGTGCTAAAGCTGGCGATGCCATTGTGGTCAGCGGCACTCTAGGCGATTCCCGAGCCGGATTAGCGCTATTAACTGCTGAGTGTGAAAGTGGGTCTGATTACCTACTTGAACGCTACTATCGCCCAACCGCGCGACTTGCGCTGGGTGAGGCGCTGCGTGGAATTGCGAATTCAGCCGTGGATGTGTCGGATGGTCTATTAGCGGATCTTGGGCATCTATTAACCGCTTCGGGTGTTGGGGCAGAGATCCATACTGAGTCACTACCTCTATCAGCCGACATTAAAGATCTTGCCCCAGATTTGGCAGAGAGATGGGCGCTTTCAGGCGGTGAGGATTTTGAACTCTGCTTTACACTTCCACAGGATAGAGTGCCTGAACTTCAACAAATCAGTGAACGTCTAGCACTACCCCTGACTCTAGTAGGCAAGATCACACAACAAACAGGGATCACACTGTTGAAATCGGGCGAACCTGTGCCTCTGCCTGCCTCATTGGGTTTCAACCATTTTGGAAACGAACATGAATAGAGCGCCTGCCAGTATCTGGCGAAACCCCATTCACTTTTTAGCCTTTGGTTTGGGCAGTGGTGCCGCGCCAAAAGCACCCGGCACCGTCGGTACGCTTGCGGCCATTCCTATTTGGTACCTATTCAACGATTGGGCACTGATACCCTATCTTTTATTAATGTTGGTGACCTTTTTATTGGGTTGCTGGTTGTGTGGCAAAACCTCAGACGATCTGGGTGTTCATGATCATGGCGGCATTGTCTGGGATGAGTTTGTTGGCCTATGGATTACCTTTATTGCGCTTCCGACGGGCTGGGAGTGGGTCGTGTTCGGGTTTGTGATGTTCCGTCTATTCGATATCTGGAAGCCCTGGCCGATAGGCTGGGCAGACCGACGCGTCTCGGGTGGCCTAGGCATTATGTTGGATGATCTATTGGCTGGATTGATGGCGCTAGGGGTCGTGCAAGCGGTAAACTATGCTGTATAGCAATCTGCTTTAGTGATCTGGTCGTAATACCTTTCACTAATTCAGAGGTAAAGATGCAAGGATGCATCGAATTGAGGATAAGATTTTGGATATTAAACTGATAGCGGAATGTAAATTGCCAATGCCTATGGGTGTATTCCGTATGGTTGGTTTCGAAGAGGTCGAGAGCGGTAAAGAGCACATCGCGCTGGTATACGGTGATGTTGCAGGTGACGAACCCGTTCTAGCCCGCATGCACTCAGAGTGTCTAACAGGTGATGCCTTGTTCAGCTTGCGCTGTGACTGTGGCTTTCAACTGCAAGAGGCCCTAAAGCGCATTACCGAAGAGGGCAAAGGCGTTCTGCTCTACCTACGCCAAGAGGGCCGTGGTATCGGTCTTTTGAATAAGGTCAAAGCCTACAACCTGCAAGACTCTGGCTGTGACACGGTAGAGGCCAATGAGCGCTTAGGTTTTGCCGCTGATATGCGTAACTACTCAATGTGTCAGCCAATGTTGGATGCGATCGGTGTTAAGAGCGTTAACTTAATGACCAACAACCCGCGTAAAGTCGCTGCACTCGAAGAGTATGGTGTGAATGTCTCGTCGCGTGTGCCACTGCAAGTCGGTAAGAACCGCTACAACGAGCACTACCTAGAGACGAAAATGGGTAAACTCGGTCATATGATGAGCGAAGTGCATTTCAAACCGGATGCTTAATGGCATAGGTTGGTACTGATTTGGTGCATTGATAAACCTCAGCAGCAGTGCTGGGGTTTTTTTAGGTCTGTAGAAAGTGCTCTATCTGCTCTCGAATTGAGTCAGCATCTAAGCCGGCATCTTGTAACTGTTCATCCCGAGTCGCATGCTCAATCCAACGATCGGGAATGCCAAGGTTAAGACAACGTAAGTTCTGGCCATTATGAGTCAGCCACTCATTCACAGCACTGCCCGCTCCGCCCGCAATAGCCCCATCTTCCAGGGTGATAAAGTGAGAGTAAGTATTCACTAGCTCTTCAAGCATAGCTTCATCGAGTGGTTTGACGAAGCGCATATCGATTAAGCCAAGATCCAACTGATCAGCGACCTGCTCGGCTGCTGGTAAAAGAGGGCCAAAGTTGAGTATGACGCCACCTTTACCAACTCTTACCAACCGGCTTTGACCCATGGCTAAGGACGCTAATGGAGTTCTGCTCTTAACGCCTTCGCCTCGAGGGTAGCGGACCACAGCACAGCCATTGTATTGGTAGCCTAGAGTCAGCATCTGCTGCTGCTCATCCAGTGTGGAGGGCGTCATAATGACAACCTCGGGTAGCGAGCGAAGCATTGGGATATCGAAGATACCTGAGTGGGTTGGACCATCTTCCCCAACCAATCCTGCACGATCTACAGCGATCAAACAGTCGAGATTTTGCAGGGCGATATCGTGGATGACCTGATCCAAAGCGCGCTGCAAAAAAGTTGAGTAGATTGCCAGAACCGGTTTCATCCCACCTACCGCAAGGCCGGCTGCAAAGGTGGCTGCGTGCTGTTCTGCAATGGCAACATCAAAGTAACGTGTTGGGTATTGGTCAGCGAATTGCACAAGGCCAGAACCCTCCCTCATGGCCGGGGTAATCGCGACTACTCGAGGGTCACTTGAAGCAGTTTCACAGATCCATTGGCCAAACTGATCGCTGTATTTCAGATTAGGAGCACTGATCTCTGATGGTTTTTCCAGTTTAGTGATGGCGTGATAGCCGACCGGATCCTCTTCAGCTGGCTTAAACCCAAACCCCTTACGAGTTCTAATATGCAGGAATTGAGGCCCTGTTTGGCTCAATGACTGCTTAAGGGCAGGGATTAATTGGCTCAGGTCATTACCATCAATAGGGCCAGAGTATTCAAAGTTCAGTGCTTCAAATAGAGGCATCACAGGGTTAGTGGGTGCTTGCTCACGTAGATTCTTGGCTAGATAGGTGGCCAATCCCCCTTGGTTGGGCGAGATCGACATGTCGTTATCGTTCAGAATGACGAGTAGATTCGCATCAGTATGTGCTGCGTGGTTGAGTGCTTCAAAGGCCTGACCAGCCGTCAGAGCCCCATCACCTATAACAGCCACCGATTTACGATCATTGCCTTGCAGTGTGTCGGCAATCGCCATGCCGAGAACGGCGCTGATAGAGGTGCTGGAGTGCCCAGTGCCAAAGCAGTCGTAAATACTCTCAGCTCGATCGGGAAAGGGAGTAAGCCCCTCTCGTTGCCGTATGTTAAGCATCGCCTCACGACGACCCGTCAGAATTTTGTGCGGATAGGCTTGGTGACCTACATCCCAAACCAGATGATCGTCTGGTGTGTCTAATAGCTGGTGAAGCGCTAGTGTCAGTTCGACAACCCCTAGTCCGCCACCAAGATGTCCCCCAGTCTGACCGACACAGAAGAGCAGATAGAGACGTAACTCATCCGCTAGCTGCTGTAATTGGCCCAGATTCAACCCTTTTAAATCTGAAGGGGTGTCAATCTGGTCCAACAGTGGAGTCGCAGGACGTTGTGTGGGGATATCAGTAATCATTAATGGTTACGGGCAATGACAAAATCAGCAAGGGCTATTAATGACTGGTTACGTTCACCGAAGGTTTCTAGAGCTTCAATCGCCTGTTGGTGCAATTCATTCAACCACTGCTTGCTTTGAGTAAGCCCAATAAGTGCAGGGTAGGTGGCTTTGTCTCTCTCTTCATCAGAACCTTGGGGTTTGCCCAGTTGTTCTGTGGTGCTTTCGATATCTAAGATGTCATCTTGAATCTGAAATGCTAGTCCAATCTTTTGCGCGTAACGATCGAGTGCCTCTAGATCCGTATCGGTAGCATTACCACTGGCTAAAGCGCCTAAACGCAGAGCTGCACGAATGAGTTCGCCCGTTTTAGCTGCGTGCATGCTTTTCAGCTGCTCTAGACTCAGTCTTTTACCCTCTGAGCCTAGGTCAAAGGCTTGTCCATCAACCATACCCAGATCACCACTGCATCTAGCTAGGGTATGAACCATCTGTAACTGAGTGGACGCTGGTAGTGCATCAATAGGCTGGCTGAGCAGTTCAAATGCCCAGGTTAGCAGTGCATCACCGGCTAATATGGCGGTCGCTTCATTGAACTGGATATGGCAGGTTGGTTTGCCGCGGCGCAGCTCATCATTATCCATAGCCGGTAGATCGTCATGCACCAGTGAATAGCTGTGAACGCACTCCAAAGCACACGCGGCCGTATCCGCTTGCTCAATTTGTCCACCTAGTAACTCAGTGGCCAGGTAGACCAGCGTGGGACGAAGGCGCTTGCCTCCATTCATCAGGCTGTAGTGCATCGCCTGATGAAGGCTAGGGTCAATCCCGTTACGTTCAGCTAAACGTCGACTGAGCTCAGCTTCAACTCTCTGTCGGTACAGGGCTAACATCGGTTGCGGCATTAGGCTTGTTCAGATTCGTTAAACGGTTGTTCAACCAGCTCGCCGGATTGCTCTGTTAGCATCACGACTTTCTGTTCGGCCGATTGCAGAATGTTTTGGCATTCGCGGGTCAGGCTGATCCCCTCTTCAAAGGATTTTAGTGCCTCTTCGATAGAGAGATCCCCCTTCTCCATCTCTGAAACCAGGGCTTCTAACCGTTTTAGGGAGCCTTCGAAGTCCGTTGTCTGTTTGCTTTCTGCCATGATTACTCAGTCCTTAAATTTAGGAAAACTGCGAACAAGCTTTGTAGTATACCCTGTCCTTAAGCAAAGGTCCGTGCAATACCGATGGTGCTGGTAATGATCAGCACTGTGCCAATAATTTTGAAGAAACGGGCGGAATCGGTCTTGACCAGATAGCGGTGCAGCTTTTGCCCAAGAAGGTGGCCGATGAATGCGCAGGGCAGCAACCAGAGGTGGTGGATTAACTGCAGATCGACGCCTACGACAAAGAAGGATCCCATCTTGATAACCACCAGAATGAACCAGAGAACAAACAGAGTATCGCGCAGTTGCTCTTTAGCGACATGGCTAGCGTAGACGGCCATGACCAGTGGCGCTGCAATCAAAGAAGTACCACTGACATAGCCTCCCAGCATTAAGAAGAGGTTATCGATCCAAGCGGAGTTGCTTTTAAAGGGTTTATTAAGAATGTAACCAATTGAATAGACGATGACGATGACAAAAATTAGCCCAGACATGATCTCGTTGGGCAGTGTTAAGAGCCCGAATACCCCAATCAGCTTCGGGATAATCATCACTTTTAGGGTTTTCTTCAGATAGGGCCAATCGACATTCTCTTTGAGCCCACTGGTTCCCAAACGCTTCGCTTTGAAATGATTCCCCAGCGTAATAGCCCCTGAAAAGATGAGCAGGTGCACGGCGATTATGGGCAGAAAGATGAGGGGATCATCAACGATTAACAGCAGAAACGGTAGGGCGAGTACGGCACCACCAAAGCCAAGGCCGGTTCGAACAAAGCCGCTCCAGACAAAGATGAGTGCAATGAGAAGGTATTGCCACCAGATTAGATCAGACAAGCTGTACCCCGAGAGTTTTTAAGAGCCGCTATTGTATGCCAGAAAACAAAAAACCGGCACTAGGCCGGTTATTTGTAGAGACGTCTAAAACTTATTTAGAGGAATCTAGCATGTGTTGGATAGCGCCCTGAAGTTCAGCATCAGAACAATCCATGCAAGTACCCATTGGAGGCATTGCGTTGATACCCGTCTTAGCAGTCGCTAGAAGCGCATCGATACCTTTAGCGGCACGTGGAGCCCATGCTGCAGCGTCACCCATTTTAGGAGCGCCAGCAACGCCAACCATGTGACAAGCTAGACAGTATGTGTTGTATACAGTTGCGCCATCACGCTCAGCCATTGCAGTTGCAGGAACCATAAGAGCAGCGGCTGTTAGGCCAAGTAGAGTCTTTTTCATTATATCCACCTCAATTCATGAACTTTCGTTTGCTCTTATGGAGCTAAATTTAGCTTAGAGCGCCCGATCGAATAAGTTTATAACCAAAGGTTCGTGTAAGTCCAATTAATCTACGAAGATGAGGGGCTATTGGAGCAATTAGCGTCTAAAGTCGCATCGCAAAGCTTGCTTGCGAGTGTTGAGCTAGACCTCTTTTAGAGGTTTCATGCTCGCGTTCGATCTTTTTCAACGCAGCATCAAGATCGGTGCGGTCAATATTAGGTTGGTTTTTAAGCTCAGAAACGTTAAAGCCACGATGGTGCATTCTTACTAGCGCATCACTATGATTCATTGTGCAGCTACCTTTTTATTGTTTATCAATTTAGTAGCGTGATTAAACGCCTTAAACATGACAGTTTGGTGACGTTTGGGTTAACAATTAATAACAGCGAGTCAAAGAAAGTTAGCGGGGTTAGTCATGAGTCATTTGGAATTAATAGCGTTACCGAAAGCTCATCTACAAAATCAAGGTTCTCAGCTCGATATATTAACGGGCGACATAAGGACTGAGTTTGGTGTGGCTCGATCTGCATGGTTTAACGACCGTCTCCTTTTTCTTGGGTTTTATGAAGGGGATGAGGTTTGTGGTTGGGATGATTTAAGCAAACGATTTGCCAACGCAAACTGGTACATCTCGAATGAGAAGGCGGTTGAGTTGTTTGGGAGTTTTTGTCATCAACCCAAACCTTCAGCATGGGTGATCGGTACAGAATTTCAAAAAGAGGTCTGGCAAGCGGTTTGTCAGATTCCAGAGGGTGATACAGTGAGCTACTCGCAGCTTGCTTTGAACATTAAAAAGCCAAAAGCCGTTCGTGCGGTTGGATCAGCACTGGGTGCAAATAACATTGCTTATTGGGTGCCATGCCATCGTGCGGTCAGAAGTGATGGCTCATTAGGGGGTTACCGTTGGGGGGTATCTTTAAAGGCTAAATTGCTATCTGCTGAAGCTACTGATCTTTGATTTTTTCAAAAGTGATGAAGCGCAAAGCATAAAGTGCAAAAGGTGGGATTGATAACAGTAGAGCAGCTATTTCATAAGCATTAAAAGCCTCTCTCTCGGTAAACACCGTAGTGATAATTAACCATAGAACGGCTAAAAAAAACGGCAAGATAAGAATTTGATTCTTACCACTGAGTGACAGTTTTGTTTTGCACCTTGTACAAATGTAGTCAGTGCCCATACCCTCTTCACGTTGAATAGGGCGTCGAGTTTCACAAACTGGACACCAACCTTTCATGCAATCAGGCTCCTTTAAGTGCGTCCGCTGCTGCGGTAATACCCAACTTGTAGCTGGTCAAACCAAAGCCTGATATCTGACCAATAACGACCTGTGAGAAGACCGATTTATGTCGGAACTCCTCGCGCGCGTGAACGTTGGACATGTGCACCTCAACGATAGGGCCTTTGTCTTTGAATATCGCCAACGCATCGGTGAGACCGTAGCTGTAGTGAGTCCAAGCACCTGCGTTGATAACGATCGCATCAACATCTTCCAAAAACGCTTGATGAATTTTGCGTGCCAGCTCACCTTCGATGTCTGTCTGGTAGCACTCAAGCTCACACCCCTGCTCAGCAGCCCAATTAGCTGCGGCCGATTCGATATCTTGCAGCGTAAAGGTGCCGTAATGTTTCGGATCACGCTTGCCGAACATTGCGTGGTTGATGCCGTGAAGCAGAAGTATTTTTGCCATGGTTCTATCCTTAACTGTTTGCCAGACAACTGGTCGCTTTGGAAGCCTGCGAACAAGTCCATGGCATCTCAGGCTTACAGTCAAATTCATTATCAAGGCGTGTTTTCGAAGGCCTAGCGGGCTAAGTCGAGAAAGCACAACGCTGAAGATGGATTTGACTGTAAGCCCCGCAGGGCGTGACCTGTAATGTGCATCTACTGTGTTGCTCTTCTTGCTAAGGACTACGGCCATTAGCGGCAAAAAGCGCCTTGTATCTACACATTTCAGATCTCGCTGAGATGCTATGGACTTATTCGCAGGCTTCCTAGTCTAAGATCCTGCCACATGAGTGCAACATCTTTTGTACATAGATTGAAAAAGAGCCGTATACTTTGAAGCTCTTTATGTTCAGTGCAGGTTTCCCTAATTGATTGAATTTGGAAGTACAGCCTTTGTCATTGCGTTGATTGCCGCCTGGTTTGTTGGCCTATCAAAAGGTGGATTGCCCATCATTGCTATGTTGTCGGTGCCGATCCTCTCCCTAGTGATGTCACCTATGACGGGTGCCATTCTGTTGCTACCCATCTATATCATCAGTGACATGGTGGCGGTGTGGCTCTATCGAAAACACTTCTCAATGATCAATCTGAAAAATCTTATCCCCGCGGGTCTGCTAGGGGTGTTTATTGGTTGGGCAACGGCATCCATTGTCTCTGATCAGTTTGTCGCCTTGCTGATTGGTATTATGGGCCTCACGTTTGTCTCCTATATCTGGTTTGGTAAGCGCCAAGTAAAAGAGGCGAAAAAACCGACCAAAGTGGGCGGTTGGATCTGGGGCACCATTGCCGGTTTTACCTCGTTTATCTCCCATACTGGTGGCCCACCCTTTCAGGTCTATGTTCTGCCACAAAAACTGGAGAAACTGGTGTTTGCCGGGACAGCAACGCTCTTCTTTGCTGTGATCAACCTCTCAAAACTGCCACCCTACCTAGCGCTTCGTGGCTACTCCACAGAGGATTTAACGCTGGCGCTTTGGATGGTGCCCAGTGCACTGTTGGGTACCTTTATGGGGGCTAAGCTGACTAAGATTTTGAAGGATCGATGGTTCTTTGGCTTAGTAGAAGTCGGACTGCTGCTGGTCTCTATAAAGCTGATCCACGGAGTAGTAATCGACTCATTATGAGTAACATTGGTGACAGGCTTCAGCCTGTCATCCGCATTCTTGTTACGCTCAGAATTAGCAGGTGCTGATAAAGCGGATGACTGGTTAAAACCAGTCACCGGAGCGATGGCAAACTATTTTAATTTAATAAACGTGCTCTGAATGTCAAACTCTTCAATGAAGCGTCCCAAAGCTTCATGACCATCGGCTTTGATGCCAGTAAAGGTATCAAAGGCATCAATGCCCTGGTGGAAGAAGAGGTCAAAGCCACTGACGATATCTAAACCCGCTTCGTGTGCAGCAGTCAAAAACTCAGTCTCTAATGGGACATAGACCGCATCAAACGCCCACTCTTGGCCACCAAATAGTTCTGGATCAAGTGGGATACCTGGTGTAGCGTAATGTCCTACGGGCGTACAGTTGACCAAACCGTTTGCGGCTTTAGCTGTTTCGGCTAGCTGCTCTTTAGAGATAACCTCAGCGTTGTACCCTTTAGCCCGTACTGCAGCCGCTAACGCTTCAGCCCCTTCAATGTTCAGGTCAAAGATGTTCAGCTTAGTTGCGCCACAATGGAACAGTCCAAAGGCAACCGCACGTCCGACACCGCCGGCGCCTAGCATCAGTACTTCACCTGCTGGCTTGTCACCACGTTGAGCTTTGTAGCCGTGAATAAAACCGGTGTAATCCGTGTTTGTTGCCTTTACAGCACCATTGGCTAGGTAGAGTGTATTGGTTGCACCTACTTCACGTACCGCTTCATCGGGCTCATCAACGAACTCAACGGCAATGGATTTGAAGGGGAAGGTGACGTTGCAACCGGTAAATCCATCATTACGAAGTGATTGAAGCATGGTTTTAAATGCCTCTTTGTCACTTTGACCCGGATCCTTCAAGTCGTAAGAGACATCAAAGCCATAGATATCGCCCAACATCTTGTGCAGGAAAGGGGCACGCGATTGTGAGATTGAGTTACCGATTAAACCCAGTTTAAGTTGCTTCATAGCTGTCATCCTTTACAGCAAGCCCAGTGCTGTTGGTAATCCAATCACCAAATCTGGAACGAACGTGATAATAATAAGAACTAAAAGCTCCACTAAGAATAGCGGCAAAATCACCTTGCTCAGCTTCGCCATACCGACCTTAGCGATGGAGTCCGCGACAAACAGGCAGAGTCCCATTGGTGGTGTGATCAAGCCAATCATTAGGTTGAAGATAATTATGATGCCAAGGTGAGTTGGGTCGACGCCTAGACTCACAGCAATTGGGTGCAGAATCGGCACCAGTACCAACATTGCCGCGATGCCCTCTAGGAACAGACCGACCACTAAGAAGAGAATGATGACGCCGACTAAGAACATCCACTGAACCGTCATGTACTCCAAGGCGAAGTCAGTGATCATGTTGGGAACGCGGTTGTAGTTCATCAACCAGTTAGCAGCAGCAACCGCACCGATAACGACCATGATGATCGAGCTGTCGCGCATCGCTCGGGCGAAAAGACCGGCCAGTTTAGAGACTTTCAGCTCTTTGAAGACAAAGATTCCGACAAACAGGGCGTAGGCCACGGCAAAGCTGGCCGCTTCCGTTGGCGTCACGACCCCCATCAGTATTGAGCCAACCACGAAGACAGGCATCAATAGAGGAATAATCCCTTGGATCAGGACGCGAGAGTTGCTCTGCTTTTCGCCAAGTTCGTGCTCTGTGCCCTGCTTCTCGTAGTGGCCTTTGAAGAAGTAGACGTAGACCGAAAGGAAGATCGCAAGCATTACACCGGGAACCACACCGGCCATGAATAGCGCGGGTACCGAGACACCCGTCACAGTCAGGGCATAGATGATGACAGGAATCGATGGTGGAATAATCGGACCAATGACGGAAGAGGCCGCCGTAATGGCAGCAGCAAACTCACGTGGGTAGCCTTTCTTCTCCATCTCTGGAATAAAGACACGACCAATCGCCGATGTATCCGCAACCGCAGAGCCAGAGAGACCGGCAAATATGACCGAAGCCCAGATATTCACCATGGCTAAGCCGGCACGCATTTTGCCGACCAAAACGTTCGCAAATGCGATGATACGACTGGTGATACCCGACTCATTCATCAGCTCGCCGGCAAGAATAAATAGAGGGATCGCCAATAGTGGGTAAGAGGCCATGCCACCAAACATCTGTGTTGCCACGATGCGAAGGTGGTATGGGAATTCGCCCACAGCCATGAAGTAGAGCAGTGCAGCGATGATGGCAAAAGCGATGGGTAGGCCAATAAAGATACCGCCTAGAAGAATGGCATAAGTCATTAGAATGCGCCCTCCGCTTCATGTTGATCGGTATTCGCAGCTCGATTTAGCAGGCGCAGTAGTGCTGCTACTGCAAGCATGGCGCCACCCAGCACCATAGCGAAGTAGTAGGGGTACATCTGCCCAAGAACCGCAAGCTGTTCGATACCGAATAGATCTCGAAGTTCACGCGCACTTGAAAGGATGCTGGATGCATCGACTTTGCCGCGCTTCATCATGAAGAGGTAGCCGGAGTAGCTCAACAGCGCACCTATAACGACCATGCAGAGGTCCACAAAGAAATTGATCGGTTTGTGGGCTGCTTTAGGCAGCAGACCCGCGACAAGATCAAAAGAGACATGGCGATCGAGCAGGTAAGCCCAAGCCATGCCAAACATAATTCCGTAGACTGCCAGGTAGACGGGTAACTCCTCGCCCCATGGGATCGACTCTCCGATGGTGTAACGGCGTACTGAGTTTATGAAGATGATCAGGAACACTGAAGCCATAGAGATGGCTGAACCTGCTGCAAAAAAGGTACCGACGAAGCGGGTCACCTTACGCAATAGAGTGTGCATAAGTCATACCGACAGTTATAAGTTTTTTGAGAAATAGGCTCCGACCGGATGGTCGGAGCCGTGCAAACCTGAAGAGGTTTGGAGTATTACTTAGAAGCAGCTTCTACAGCAGCGTCTAGTTTAGCGATCCACTCATCGCTACCTAGCTCTTTAGCAAGCCACTCTTTAACCGCTGGCTGTGCAAGCTTCTTGAACTGAGCCATTTCGTCAGCTGTTGGTGAGTGTACTTTCATACCTTCAGCAACCACTTTCGTTACGCCTTCAGCCGTGTTGAACTGCTGAATTGCGCGACCCATTAGGCCTGCAGTACGAGCGGCTTTAGCAATGATGTCCTGCTCAGCAGCGCTTAGAGACTGGAAGAGTTCGTCGTTGATTACGATGAAGTCAGCAGCGTAAACGTGGCCATCAAGAACCATGTACTTCTGTAGCTTGTGAAGGTTGTTGTTGTAGATAGTGCCGACAGGGTTTTCCTGACCGTCAACAACACCAGTTGTAAGTGCGTTTGGAAGTTCAGACCAAGCGATAGGCGTTGGTTCACCGCCAAGACCTTCAACCATCTCTACGTATAGAGGGATTGGCTGAACGCGGAACTTAAGACCTTTCATGTCTGCTGGAGATTTGATCTCACGAACGTTGTTAGTGAAGTTACGGAACCTGTCTCACCGTATGCAAGTGTGCGTAGGCCAGTCTCTTCTAGACAGTGTGCAGCAAGATCTTGACCAAACTGACCGTCAAGTACGTCCCAGGCGATCGTTGCGTTTGAGAATGTGTAAGGAATGTTTAGAACGTCAGCTTCTTTACAGATTTTAGCCATAGCGCCAGAAACGATCGCCATGTGCGTAGTGCCTTCCTGTGCTTGCTGAACTAGATCGCCTTCGTTACCTAGAGCTTTTGCTGGGAAAAGTTCTACTTTGATATCTGTCTCACCTTCAACAATGTTTTTGAAGATGACACCAGCAGCACCTTTTTTAGATGTCTGCCAGTCAGCGCCGTCAACGTGACCTAGTTTGATAGTGGGTGCTGCAAAAGTTGAAACAGAAGCAGCGGCTACAGCAGTAGCAACAAGAGTTTTTAGCATCGCCTTTTTCATTGGGCTCTCCAATTTATTATCGTTTCACGCCTAGAGATGACGTTTCCAAGATTTTTTGTAGCAAGATGTCTAAAACCACCTACCCCAAGCAAGCTGGTTTTATTGTCTTGCTCTTAGCTTTTGTACTACTTGGTTAAAACTAAGTAGTGCAAATTTGCCATAGCCCTATACAGGCATTCAAGCTTTTTGTACTATTTGGTTAAAACAATTTGTTAGAACCTTTATAACCGTTTTTTAAACGTTTGGTTAAAAGTAAAATGAGTATCCCTTCTACATCGAACCGTTCAGCCGCAAAAAAACGTAATCCTGAAGCAGTTAAAGCCAATATCCTGCGTGTCGCCACCGAAGAGTTTGCCACCTCAGGCTATGCCGGTGCGCGGGTCAATGTGATCGCTGAAAAAACCGATACATCCAAGCGGATGATCTACTACTACTTTGGCGATAAAAAAGAGCTCTACCGTACCGTTCTTGAGGCTGCCTACCGAGATATCCGTTTGGGCGAGCAACAGCTGCATTTGAATGATCTCAATCCCGAGCAGGCGCTTCGCTCACTGGTGGCGTTCACTTTTGAACATCAGCGCAACAATCCGCAGTTTATTCGCCTGGTTATGATTGAGAACATTCACGAGGGACGCAATCTGATCGCAAAAGAGGCGTTTGAGGAGGTTAACAACCCTGCCATCGATCGGCTTGGCGAGATCTACCAACGAGGTGTTGAGGAGGGTGTTTTTCGATCGGGCATCAGTGTCATTGAGCTTCACTGGTTGATCAGTTCAGCCTGTTTCTTCAATAACTCAAACCGCTCAACCTTCAGTGCAGCCTTTGGCAACGATCTATTTACGGAAGAGGGGCAAAGTCATCTTAATCAGCAGGTACAAGAGATGATCCTGCGCTTTGTCGCCAACTGATATTTAAGAACATTTTGGATTGGTAACTTCATTACAGCTTCGCTAGATTGAAGCTCTTTTTAGTGAGTTTTACATGCATCCTAGCCGCCTTCTTTTAATTCTCTGTTTTATCGCGTTCATCTCCTTAGGCCTGCCTGATGCGCTGCTCGGTGTGGCTTGGCCCACTATGGCCGATGAGTTCTCAACCACTCTGGATCGTCTCGGAATCATCATGACCGGCGGAACCGTCGGTTATGCTCTGAGCAGCTTCATGATCGGTGCAATTGTTAATCGTATTGGATTGGCTGGCCTGCTGATTCAAAGTGCTTCACTTACCGTCATCGCATTGGTGCTGTTTATGGTTGTGCCTGACTGGTATTGGATGCCCTTTGTCGCACTGATTGCCGGTCTGGGCGGTGGTGGTATCGATGCGGGCCTCAATGCCTATGTGGAGAAACACTACTCAAGCCGTATCATGCAGTGGTTGCATGCCAGTTTTGGTGTCGGAGTCACTCTAGGTCCTGCCATCATGACCCTATCGCTGGCGATGACAGGTCTGTGGCGGCCTGGCTATCTGTTGGTCGCGTTTTTGATGTTATTGATGCTTTCTGCTTTTATCCACTATCGCGGCTTATGGAGTGACCAGCCTAGTGCTGGTGAACCGGAAGAGCAGGGTAATGCCAGCATGCTCGCCACGCTCAAACTACCGGCGGCATGGCTAAGTATGTTGGCCTTTTTTCTCTACACCTCGGCCGAAATTGGTTTGGGCTTTTGGGCATTTACCCTGTTGACGGAATCGCGGGATGTGGTCCTTGCCACGGCAGGGCTTTGGGTAACGATCTATTGGGGCTCTTTTACCCTTGGTCGAATCCTTGCTGGCCTGCTTGCGCCCAAGTTTGGTGAGATGAACCTGACGCTCTTCGGTCTGTTAATGTCACTGATTGGATTGGTTCTGTTCACCCTTCAATTAGGTGGGCCAGGTGGGGTCTATGGGCTTGCTCTGGTCGGCCTTGGCTTTGCACCAACCTTCCCAGCACTGCTTTCAACCACCTCAGAGCGAGTCGCAAAAGCGCATGTGACCAACCTGATCGGCATGCAGATCTCTGCTGCCGGTGTTGGTTTAGTGGTTATGCCCCTCTCCTTGGGGCTTCTAGTCTCTAGCGTTGGGTTGGAAGCGCTGGCGCAGGTTTTCTTGGGCATGACCGCCAGCGTCTTTTTGCTGCTTACCTTGATTCGTAAAAGATAAATTTCCTTTAAGTTATATCTAATCAATTAAATACTATTTATTAATTTAAATGGTATTTGCTAATATGCACTCATAGTTTTGAACCGTTTGGTTCAAAGTAACCCAATGTGAGTCCTCATTATGAAAACATCAATTGCTACCGTTACTCTCTCTGGCAGTTTGCCAAACAAGCTTGAAGCCGCTGCGGATGCGGGTTTTGATGCGGTTGAGATTTTTGATAATGACCTGATTCAGTTTGCTGGTTCACCTCGTGAGGTGAAGTCGATTGCCGATGACTTAGGTTTGGATATTCTAGCGCTGCAGCCGTTCCGTGATCTGGAAGGTCTGCCTGCTGAGTTAAAGCGTCAAAAGTTCTATCACATGCAGAGTCGATTCGAGATGATGCATGAGCTGGGCACTCAACGAATTTTGTGCTGTTCCAGTGTCTCTCCCCATGCCAGTCATGATCGAGCACGTTGTGCTGCGGACCTTAACGAAGCAGCTGAGCTGGCAGCAAAAGAGGGCTTTATTATGGGCTACGAGGCTCTCTCTTGGGGGCGCTTTATTGCTGATTATGAGGATGCTTGGGATCTGGTTAAGCGTGCCGACCATCCAGCGCTAGGCATCAACCTTGATACCTTCCATATGTTCTCACGAGGCAACACACTCGACTGTCTGCGCGATGATATTCCGGTTGATAAGATCGCTCTGGTTCAGGTGGCCGATGCGCCTGTCATGCATTTGAGCGACTTAATGAGCTGGAGCCGTCACTATCGCAGCTTCCCGGGTCAGGGGGATCTGCCGGTCGTCGATTTCATGAAGGTGCTGTGTGACAAAGGCTTTGATGACTACGTTTCGCACGAGATCTTCAACGATGAGTTCCGTGCTTCTCCTGCCAAAGAGCGTGCTGTAGATGGTATGCGTTCTCTGATCTGGCTAGACAAACAGTGTAAGGATGAAACACCTAAGGCTGAGATTACCGACGTTGAATTCATTGAATTTGCGATTGCCGGTGAAGAGGGCGAATCGATCGTCTCCATGTTGAATTCGTTAGGCTTTCAAGAGACTCACAAACATCTATCCAAGGATGTCGGTCTGATGCAGATGGGTGATGTAAACCTAGTGCTTAACCGTGAGCCTGCCAGTCAAGCTCACCAGCACTTCCAGCTACACGGCGCATCAGTGTGTGCTTTGGCATTGACGACGTCGAGTGTCAAAGAGTCGCTGAAGCAGGCAGACGAGTATCAAATTAAACGCTTCAATAACACAGCAGGCCCTGGTGAGTTGAATATTCCAGCGCTGCGCGGTGTTGGCGACAGTTTGGTCTATCTTGTTGAGCGTCATAAGAAGTTCCGTTTCTTTGATGTCGATTTTGAATCGGTCGAGGGTGTCGAGCTGCCGAAAGTCGGTGTTAAACGCGTCGATCATATGGCGCAGTCCGTCACTAATACCGATTTCCTATCGGCGGCGTTCTTCTATAAATCGGTGTTCAACTTTGACATTACACCTGTACAGGATCTGCCTGACATTTATGGCCTTGTGACCAGTCGAGTGGCCTCTAGTCAGAACGGACAGGTGAAGATTCCAATCAACATGACCGAGGCTCGTCAGGCGTCACCGCAGCGCTTTATTCAGCGAACCCATGGTGCCGGTGTGCAGCAGATCGCATTTGAGTGTGAGGATATTTTGGCCTTTGCAGCGCAGGTCAATTCGGAATCGGTGTTGCCGGTACCCAACAACTATTACCGTGAAATTAAGGGTAAGTTTGGTCTCTCTGCTGAGCGTATTGAGACGTTACAGCGCTTTAATATTTTGTATGATGCGAATGATGACGGTGAGTTTTTGCACTTCTACACGCGTGAAGTACAGGGTGTCTTCTTTGAAGTTGTGCAGCGTATCGGTGGGTATCAGGCCTACGGTGAAGCGAATGCTCACATTCGTTTTGCAGCCCAGGCGGCGTTGCGTGAGTATGAAACGAATTTGTTGCTTTGATCTTCGCTGAGTATTTGTTGGAGCTTTCTCGAAGAGGAAGCGATGCAGGTTTTGCACATCGCGGCCTTTTTAAGACCGCTCCAACGAACGCTCTTTGTTGGAGCCTTATCGAAGATGAGGCGAAAGGTTTGAAAGAGAATCGCGACCTTTGCAAGATCGCTCCCACGGGGGCGGAGGATCGCTCCAACCTTTTAGCTGCTACTGAGCGGCCTTAAGGAAGGCTTGGTTATCTAAGCCAAAGTTAGAGTAGATCGGCAGGAGTGCACCGCCTAACGCGCGGGCTTCAAATCCAAGGTTGCCTGCGATCACCGGGGGTTTGTTGAGACCTTCCCAGTTCACATCGCTCGAAGCACGGTTGATCGCCAGTACTAAGTACTGTGTCGCCACTGCCGGTAGGCGTCCATCAATGATCACACCATCTGGATCCACAAAGGCAGAACCTGCCGCAATGGTCTGGGCAATGTAGGGTGCTGCGTTGTCAGCCCAATCTGTAAACAGAGCCCAGGCATCCTGTTCTAGGGTTTCCGATAGATTGGCAAAATCCGCCACGATCGATTCTGACTTCAATCGTTTATCAAGTTGGTGCAGTGACGCATGGTGAATCAGTTGCTTGCCATTGGCGCTCGGAACTGAACCCAGTGCACCGGCATTGGCATGGCTGCCTGGAAGAATCTGTCCGTTAAGAACGACACCACCACCGATGAACGTACCCACGTAGAAGTAGAGTAGGTTCTCCCAGCTCTGCGGATTACCGTAGGTTAGCTCGGCTAGGCAAGCTGCTGTTGCATCGTTCAGCATGGCCGCATCTAGGTCGGTGACCTTCTTTAGTTCTTCGAGCAGATCGATTTTCGCCCACTCAGCTAAAGCCTCTTTCGCTTCAATTAGCTCATCGCCCCAACCTTCCAGCGCAAACGGCGCTGCCAGGCCAACACCGGTAACGCGATCGCGTTGCATCTCGTCAAGAGGTTCAAGAAGCGTGTTGATGCTCTGCTCGATCTTGGCATAGACCTCTTTAGGCGTCGGGAAGGGGTATTCGTGCGATATGCGGGTACGAATATTCCCTGTCATATCCATAAACAGCACCTCCAACGAGGCGCGGCCAATTTTGACACCGATACTGTACGCCCCTTCAGGATTGAGGGCGTAGGGTGTAGAAGGCTGTCCCAAACCGCCGCGGCGTTTAGTGCCTGCGATTAACAGGTCCTGTTCCATCAATCGATTAATAATCGTTGAGGCGGTTTGTGGAGTAAGGTTGGTTGCTTTGGCAATTTCGGCTTTCGTCAACGCATCATGCTCACGAATTAACGAGAGGATGAGTCGTTCATTGTATTGGCGAACACCGACCTGGTTTGAACCAGAGGCGCGTTGAGAAGCCGAAGCGCTGCGCATAATTAGATGTAACTCGCGTTTTCGTGGACACCCTGATCTGCTGCACCGGTGATCAACGAGACGATCTCGTTGCCGGTCGTTTCAGCCGCTACAACGTTGCCAACGATACGACCTTGGCGGAAGACAATAATGCGATCCACAAGGTTAAAGACTTGGCGAAGGTTGTGGCTGATCAAAATTAGAGGGATGCCCTGATCTTTCAAGCCACGAATAATGTTTTCAACACGAGTGGTCTCTTGGATACCCAAAGCGGCGGTTGGCTCATCCATGATGATCAACTTCTCGCCCCAGCCTGCCGCTCGGCTGATTGCTACACACTGGCGTTGACCACCCGACATGCCACGTAAGGACTGGCTTAGGTCAGGAATCTTAACGCCGGTCTTTTCAAGCAGTGCTTCTGACTCTTGGCGCATCCCTTTCTTGTCCATCCAGCTGAATGGGCCAAGATTGAATTTGGTCTTTTCACGTCCCAAAAAGATATTGGCTGGCACGTCTAGTTCATCTGCCAGTGCCAAGTTTTGATAAACGGTCTCAATACCAGCATCGCGAGCCTCAAGAGGAGAGTCGAAGTTGACCTCTTCACCATAGAATTTGATCGAACCGCGAGTGCGTTGCTCTACACCGGTTAGGTTACGAACGAAGGTCGATTTACCCGCACCGTTATCTCCAACAATCGCTACGTGCTCACCCGGAGCAAGATCAAAGTCCGCATCATTCAGCGCGTGTACACCGCCGTAGTGCTTGGTTAACCCTCTGATCTCTAAGACTTTTTGAGACACTTTAAGACTCCTGAACGAAAATTCTCTTTATTTGAATGTGACTAAATATGACTAACAATTAAGAGCGAGTCAATAATTAAATCAATTCAATTTAATTATTGACAGGGCGCTATAAAGTATTAGAAGATCGCAGTTAGGCATCGAAACAGACCGCCGAAAACAAAAACAAACAAATGTGGAGATCTACACATGAAATTGAAAAAAATGCTTAGCGTAATGGCTGCTGGCGCACTTATGTCTGGCTCTGTATACGCAGGTTCTATCGGCTACATCACTAAATCAGCAACAAACTCAGGTTGGATGATGATCAACCAGGGTGCAGCAGACGCAGCTCAAGAAGCGGGCGTTGACCTAGTAACTGTAGGTCCAGCATTCCAAGGCGACCTATCAAGCCAGCTAGAAGTGTTCGAAAACCTAGTAGCACAGGGTGTGGATGCAATCGGTATCGCGCCAGTTGACTCTTCAGGTGTTGCTCCAGCAGTAAACGATGCAATGGATGCAGGTATCCCTGTTGTTGCAATCGATACTGGCGTATCAGGCGCTGCAGTTACGTCATTCGTTGCTACAGACAACTACGCAGTGGCTAAAGTACAGGGTGCTGTTGCAGCAACTCTGATCAACGATGGCGATGCGATCATCTACGTGACGGGTAACCAAGCTCAGTCTACTGGCCAAGAGCGTCGTAACGGCTTCGTTGAAGCGTTCAAAACAGCTCGTCCAAACTCTGAAATCTTAGAAGTACCAACTGAGTGGGACTCTAACCAAGCTCAGGAAGGTGTTGAAGCGATCCTAAACTCACGCAGCGACATCAAAATGGTTGCTAACGCATGGGACGGCGGCACTATGGGTGCTAAAGCAGCGATGGAAAACCTTGGCCTAGGCGCAGGTGACATCAAACTGGTTGGTTTCGACGGCGCAACTGACGCAATCGAAGCGATGGATAAAGGTTGGGTACACGCTGACACAGCTCAGATGCTTTACCAGATGGGTTACCAAGGCATCAAAGCTGCGGTTGCTGCATCACAGGGTAAAGATGTATCACCACGCATCGACACTGGTTTCTTCCTAGTGACTCCATCTACTTCAGGTGCTTACAAAGACCTAGTAGGTATCAAGTAAGTTTTACTTACACTCCGTCGAGATCGGGCATTAGCCCGATCTCTTCTTTAACTGTTTAAAACAAACGGTCCTGAATAATGACTTCTAAAAGCCTTCAAGATAAAGCGATCGGCGTTACGGTTTCTTTCTTCCGTAAAGAGTGGTCTGGCGCACTGCTGGCGATTCTGATTCTTGCTCTAGCCATTGAGCTAGTAACGGATGGTAAACCCTTCTTCCATCCCACTAACTTAATGACCATTCTGAACAACTCAGCCGCTATCGGTATTGTTGCGGGTGGTATGACGTTGGTGATTCTTGCGGCAGGTATCGATCTTTCGGTTGGATCTGTTATGGGCTTAATCGCAGCGGTCACCGGTTACATTGTTAGCTACTGGGGTTTCCCACCTTGGTTAGCGATCATGTCTGGCCTAGCGATGGGTGCATTAGTGGGTATTATTCATGGCACGTTGGTCGCCTATCTCGGGATGCCGGCCTTTATCGTTACCCTGGCGGGTCTTTCGATTTGGCGTGGTACGGCACACCTTTCAACGGATGCGCGTGCAACACCTAAGCTACCTGAAACGTTCGACCTATTTGGTCGCTACAACCCCTTTGCCGAACTTCGTGCTGATTACAAAGCGGGTGAACTGAGCGGCTTTATGGAGTCGATTGGCGCCTTCGTGAACGAGCACTGGATGGACTTCTTCCGTACCTTCCAGATGTCTATGATCATCTTCATCGTCTTCTTCATTCTGTTGGCGGTCGTTGTATCCAACATGCGTTTGGGTCGATACATCTATGCGATTGGTAGTAACGAACAGGGCTCTCGCCAAGCGGGTATCAATACGCGTCTCTACACTCTCTACACCTACGTAATCTGTTCGATGGGCGCTGCATTGGGTGCGATGCTCTTCCTAGGTCGCGCGCCTTATGCAAAATCTGACTACGGCCAGATGTGGGAGCTGGATGCCATTGCTGCGGTTGTTATTGGTGGTACCTCTCTGTTTGGTGGCCGCGGTACGATCATCGGTACCTTCATGGGTGTCATCCTTCTGAAACTGATCAATAACGGTCTGACCCTGGCTCAGCTAGAGACTTTCTGGCAGATGGTGGTACTGGGTCTGATCATTTTGGTTGCCGTTGGATTGGATATTGTTCGCCAATCTAAATCAGCGGTTAAAGTTCAGCGTATGCTGGGTGTTGTGGCTCTGGTTCTTGCTCTGTTTGCCTGCTTAACACCGGGTTCTGCACTGATCAGCTCGGCGATTTCACTGCATGAGCACAACAGCATGGTGGCAATGCAAGCAGCTGGACTTGATCTTGCGGCTAACCAAACGGCTCGCCTACTGGATGCGCCGGCTGTGGCTGAACTACAAGCCATTGTGTCTGGCAACTGGCAATCCTTCGCGTCGCTTCTCGTGCTTGTGTTGGGTGCCGTGGCTGTAGCTGTGACCTTGAAACGTTCACTGGCGCTTATCCTTGCAGCCGTCTACGTGGCAGCAGCGGTTCTGCTAGTATCAATGGGCATGGCAGCTGTTGCGCCTCTATTGATCTTGGGTGCGGTAGTACTGGCTGGTATGACGACGGTGCCTTACATGTTTGAAAGAGCTCGTACGCTAGAAGGCTAATCACCCAATGATTAAAAAACCCCATCGCCTAGGCTATGGGGTTTTTTGTTGAAAGCAAATAGCATCGCGGCCTTTTTAAGACCGCTCCAACAGTACGTGCAGTACCCCTTCAATGCACTTAGTTGGAGCCTTATCGAAGATGAGGCGAATGGGGATTGAAAGAATCGCGACCTTTGCAAGATCGCTCCAACGGTAATTTGGTGGTGAACTTAGTAAGGCTAGCTCTCGTAAGTGTTTCTCGTTAGAGTAAAAAGATAACAATTAGGAAGTTACCCTACATGCCTGTCATTGCACTCGTTGATGATGATCACGAGATACGCTCACTGCTCTCGGATTACTTAGAGAAAAACAGTTTCACGGTACTTGCGTTTGAGTCGGCTGAAGCGCTGCTTGAGGGCGACTACAGTGCTGCCGAGCTGTTGATTCTTGATGTCGGTTTGCCGGGCATGGATGGACTGGCTCTCTGTCGTACTCTGCGTCAGGACTCCAACTTGCCGATCATTATGCTCACCGCTGCCAGTGACGATGTGGATCGTATCCTGGGTCTTGAGTTGGGTGCAGATGATTACATGGGTAAACCCTTTAACCCTCGCGAATTGTTGGCTCGCATTAAAGCGCTGCTGCGTCGATCCGCCCCCGTCGAATCACCAACTGCTAGCTCTACTCTACTGTTAGACAGGGCGAAACGAACCGTGTCAGTCAATGGTGAAGCGCTTAGTTTGACTGGGGCTGAGTTTGATCTGTTGGCGCTACTGCATGGCCATGACGGTGTCATCAGCCGTGATCAGCTCAGCATGGAGCTTAAGGGGCATGCGGCGCTTCCGCAAGATCGTTCGATTGATACCTTAGTCAGTCGACTCCGCACCAAATTGACCCCCTTCAGCGAGGATGAGACGATCAAATCCATTCGCGGCAAAGGGTACCACCTGGTTCTAAAATGATCGGTTTTTGGTCCCGCCTACGCGATCGGCTGATGCCTAAGTCGATCATTGCACGCATGTCTCTGGTGTTGATCATCGGTGTCTTAGTGGCACAGGCGGTCAGTTCTTATGTCTGGACACGCCAGATTCAACAGGCAGAACGCGAGCGTCTCGTCGAGATCTCGGAAGTGATGGGGGCGCGCATAGGTCAAACGATTCAGTTCTTCTCTAAACTGCCGCGTGAATATCGACACATCGTACTCGATCAGCTGCGCGATATGGGCGGCACGCGCTACTTTGTCTCGATTAACAGTCAAAAGATTCATCTAGAGACCTTGCCCAACACTGAGCTGCAGCAGCTTGTTGGTGAGCGTGTAAAACAGAATGCAGCCCGCCAATTAGCCTATAAATCTGAAGACTTTGCCGTTGAGTTTGTAGCGTTTTCGAATCTTCGCATTCTCTCTGATGACAACCTAATGGTGCAGCTGCCACCCAAATGGCAGCGGTTTGCCCTGTTAGATCCCGGTGATGACAGCCCTGTCGTTGTTGTGCAGCTTAAATTAAACCCGGACGAGTGGGTCTATCTGGCCACTGTATTCCCCGGTGGGGATTTCATGGGCAGTACTCTGTTTGAGTCTGAGCGGTTGGTCTCTTTAGTCGCTGTGACATTGACCGTGGTTGTGTTGGTGACCCTGCTGGTTGCCGGTATTGTTCGACCCTTGCGAAGGTTGGCTCGTGAGGCAGATGCTCTGGGGCGCGGAAAAACCCCCTCTCTGATTCCGGCCGAGGGTACGCGGGAGATGCAGACAACGATTCGTGCCTTTAACCAGATGGCGCAACGGCTAGAGAAGTTCATCTCCGATCGTGAGAAGCTGTTTGCCGCAATCTCCCATGATCTGAAAACCCCTCTGACACGCGCCCGCTTGCGGGTTGAGATGATTGATGACGATAAACTGCGTGATAACCTGATCGGCGACATTGAGAACGTCGATCTGCTGGTCAAAGCGTCCTTGCAGATGATTAAAGATGGCGCCATTCACGAGAATAGCGAACAGATCGATCTGAAACAGGTGATTGAGTCAGCCCTTGCCAGTGCAGAGATCGAAGGGCTGCCCAGCTCTGCGACACTGCCCGATGAGTTTGTCTTAGAGGGTCGCCGTCTCTCGCTTGAACGCCTGTTTACTAACCTGATCGATAACGCGTTGCACTACGGGCGTGGAGTCGAGATCTTTGGCCATAAAGAGCCGGAAGACAATGAGTTGGTGGTGCAGGTGTGTGACCGAGGCCCGGGTCTCAGTGATGAATTGAAGCAGCGAGTCTTTGAGCCTTTTTATCGCATCGATAAAGCGCCCTCATCGGTTCATGTCGGTCTGGGCATGGGCATTGTTAAGTCGATTGCCCAGCTGCACGGAGCCAGTATTGAGCTGCTTGATCGTGAAGGGGGCGGTTTGATCGTTGAGCTTCGTTTTCCATTGTCACACTTTGTAACAGAACGAAACTCTGCGTAAGACTCAAGTTGTTATATTGATTTTAGTGAATCTGTCCGCAGGTTCCCTAGGTATTCTTACCTATAAACAACAATAAAGAGGTTTACTCAATGATCAAACGTACTTTAGCTGCATGCGTAGCTGCAGCAACACTATCAACTGCAGCACAAGCTGCTGACGTAGAAGTTCTTCACTACTGGACAAGTGGCGGTGAAGCGAAATCGGTTGCATACCTAAAAGAGAAACTGACTGAAGCGGGTGTGGGCTGGAAAGATTTCGCAGTTGCTGGTGGTGGCGGTGAGAACGCAATGACCGTTCTTAAGTCACGTGCAGTATCGGGTAATCCACCGACTGCAGCACAGATCAAAGGCCCATCGATCCAAGAGTGGGGTGAGCTAGGTTTCCTATCAGACATCGACAGCGTCGCTAAAGCGAACAACTGGGATGCACTTCTACCTGGTGTGGTTTCGGATGTAATGAAGCACGATGGTAAATACGTAGCGGCTCCAGTAAACGTACACCGCGTAAACTGGTTGTGGGCTAACCCAGAGATCTTCCAAAAAGCGGGCGCTACCATCCCAACCACTTGGGACGATTTTCTAGTTCAAGCTAAAAAGATCCAAGACGCTGGCTACATTGCACTAGCGCACGGTGGCCAAGCTTGGCAGGACGCGACTGTATTTGAAGCCGTTGTGCTTGGTGTTGGCGGTCCTGAGTACTACCAGAAAGCATTCGTTGAGCTAGATGCAGACGCTCTTAACAGCGCAACCACTGAAGAGGTGTTCCGCGTATTCGGTGAGATCCGCGGTCTGATCGATGAGAACTCTCCAGGTCGTGACTGGAACGTTGCGACATCAATGGTCATCAATGGTGAAGCAGCCATGCAGATCATGGGTGACTGGGCTAAGGGTGAATTCACGGTTGCGGGTAAGACACCAGGCGTTGATTACGCATGTGTTGCAGCACCAGGCACGTCAGGTTCATTCACGTTCAACGTCGACTCTTTTGCCTTCTTCGCGCAGTCTGATGCTGACGCACAGAAAGCTCAACAAGAGATGGCTAAGCAGATCCTAGGTCAGGACTTCCAGAAAGTCTTCAACCTTAACAAAGGGTCTATTCCAGCACGTCTAGGCATGGCTCGTGACGAGTTCGATAGCTGTGCACACGCGTCAATGGATGCCTTTGTATCTTCTGCACAAACTGGCGGTCTAGTACCAAGCTTCGCGCACGGTATGGCTGTCCCTGAAGCCGTTTCTGGTGCTATCTACGATACCGCTACTAACTTCTTCAACTCAGATCAGTCGGCTGCTGAGGGTAAAGCTCAGCTAATCGCTTCTATCCAAGCAGCGATGTAATCCGACCAAGAGCCCTCAACCCTGGGGGCTCTTATTTATTTTTTTAGGAGATTCACGATGAGTGTGTCAAAGGCTAAAAAGCCAATGACGCTAGAGTCCTTATTGCCAAAAATTGTGTTAGCCCCCACCACCGCGGTGATGTTGGTCTGCATGTATGGCTTTATGATTTGGACCGGAGCGCTATCTTTTACCAAGAGTCGAATGTTGCCTCAGTGGGACTTTGTCGGCTTTGATCAATACGCCAAGCTGTTTGCTAACCCGCGCTGGGATGTGGCTCTGAATAACCTGGTAGTGTTTGGCGTTCTGTTTATCGCGGTCTCGTTACTGCTAGGTCTGTTCCTAGCGATCCTACTGGATCAAAAAATTCGTTTAGAGGGTACGCTGCGTACCATCTATCTCTACCCCATGGCGGTCTCGTTTGTGGTCACGGGTACGGCCTGGAAGTGGATCCTCAACCCAGGTCTAGGTCTTGAGAAACTGGTCCGTGATTTAGGCTTCGAGAACTTCGAGTTCCGCTGGCTGGTTGAGCAGGACATGGCGATCTACACCATCGTGATTGCAGCGGTATGGCAGTCGAGTGGTTTTGTTATGGCGATGTTCCTTGCGGGCCTTCGTGGTGTTGACGACAGCTTGATTAAAGCAGCTGAGATTGACGGCGCGAGCAAGATGAAAGCCTATTGGTATGTGATTCTGCCTATTCTGCGTCCGGTCTTCTTCAGTGCGATTGTCATTCTCTCTCACATTGCGATTAAGAGCTTTGACCTGGTGCAAGCGTTGACTGGCGGTGGTCCGGGTTACGCGTCTGACCTACCGGCTAACTTTATGTACACCTACGCCTTTAACCGAGCGCAGATGGGTGTGGGTGCCTCCAGTGCGATGATTATGTTGATGGGTGTGTTGGCGATTATTGTGCCGTACCTCTACTCAGAACTACGAGGTGGAAAAAATGGTCGCTAATCGTTCATTTAACTTAGGTCGTCTATTTATTTATGGCTGTCTGCTCGCTTTTGCGCTGTTCTACCTAGCGCCGCTCTATGTGATGCTGACAACCTCGTTTAAAGACATCGAAGAGATTCGTAGCGGTAACCTACTGGCACTGCCACAGGATCCAACCCTGTACGCTTGGATCAAAGCGTGGAGCAGTGCGTGTACCGGTTCCGAGTGTCAGGGTCTGGCACCCTTCTTTATGAACAGTGTGAAGATCGTCGTTCCGGCCGTCATTCTGTCGACTGTTATAGGTGCGCTGAACGGCTACGTGCTCTCGAAGTGGCGTTTCCGCGGCAGCGACCTAATGTTTGGTATGTTGCTGTTTGGTTGCTTCATTCCGTTTCAGGTAATTCTGCTGCCGATGGCGCGTCTACTGGCTGAATTGGGCTTGGCGAACACGGTGACCGGTCTGGTTCTGGTGCATGTCATCTACGGGGTTGCGTTTACAACGCTTTTCTTCCGTAACTTCTATGTCTCTGTGCCGACTGAGTTGGTGAAAGCGGCGCAACTGGATGGCGCAAGCTTTTTCCAGATTTTCCGCCACATCTTCCTGCCGGTATCTCTACCTATCTTCACGGTTACGATCATTTGGCAGTTCACTCAGATCTGGAACGACTTCCTATTTGGCGTGGTCTACTCAGGTCCGGGCACGCAACCGATCACGGTGGCACTGAACAACCTAGTCAATACATCAATGGGCGGTAAAGAGTACAACGTCGATATGGCGGCTGCCGTGATTGCAGCGCTTCCCACTCTGTTGGTCTACATCTTTGCAGGTAAATATTTTGTACGCGGCCTGACAGCTGGCGCGGTAAAAGGATAACAATTATGGGCTCTCTATTAATCGATAACGTCACTAAATCCTTTGGTGAAACAGACATCCTTAAAGGAATCAACATCGACATTCAGGATGGTGAATTCCTCATTCTGGTAGGCCCATCAGGCTGTGGTAAGTCTACGCTGATGAATATCATCGCGGGTCTTGAAGATGCGACCAGCGGCACACTCGAGTTGGCCGGCAAGGATGTGACTCTAGCATCGCCTAAAGATCGCGACATTGCGATGGTCTTCCAAAGCTACGCGCTCTACCCAACAATGAACGTTGCGCGCAACATCTCCTTTGGCCTTGAGATGCGTAAAGTCCCTAAAGAGGAGCGTGATCGCATCGTCAACGAAGTGGCTAAGCTGCTTCAGATCGATCACCTACTGGATCGTAAGCCGAGCCAGCTTTCAGGTGGTCAGCGTCAACGTGTTGCCATGGGCCGTGCCCTAGCGCGTTCGCCGCGCGTCTTCCTATTCGACGAGCCTCTATCGAACTTGGATGCTAAGTTGCGTGTAGAGATGCGTACTGAAATCAAGAAGCTGCACAAGCGTCTTGGCACGACCATTGTTTACGTGACGCACGATCAGATCGAAGCGATGACTCTGGCTGATCGTATTGCCGTTATGAAAGATGGCATCGTGCAACAGTTGGGTACTCCGGACGAGATCTACAACAACCCAGCCAATATGTTTGTCGCAGGATTCATGGGCTCGCCGCCGATGAACTTTATTGAGGTCGACATCAAAGAGGGGCAAGCGGTTGTTGAATCCGCGGGTGAAACTCATCACCTAAAACTGCCTTGTGCCGAGGCAATTGCTGCAAAAGGCCTTGATCGTGTGGTGTTGGGCATTCGTCCAGAGATGATCACCGAGCCTAAGCCGGCACCTGAAGATCAGGATTGGTTGCACAGCATGAAGTTGGACTTTGATGTTGTGGAGCCTATGGGGGCTGACACTATGGCGATTGGTCAATGGAACGGCATTGATGTTCACTCACGTCTCTCCCCTAAAGCGGGCATGACGGCAGGCGCTGGTACAGAGGTGCAGGTTAATACGGCGAAAGCGGTCGCGTTTGATATCCAAACCGGTGAGCGTATCTGCTAAACCTTGCCCTATATCTGTTGGAGCTTTCTCGAAGAGGAGGCGATGAGCGTTAAAGTATCGCGACCTTTGCAAGATCGCTCCAACGGTTCGTACAGTCTCTCTAAACGCTCTTGTTGGAGCTTTCTCGAAGAGGAGGCGATGAGCGTTAAAGTATCGCGACCTTTGCAAGATCGCTCCAACAGTTCGTGCAGTCTCTCGTTAACGCTTTTTGTTGGAGCCTTATCGTAGATGAGGCGATGAACGGTAAAGCATCGCGACCTTTGCAAGATCGCTCCAACAGTTCGTGCAGTCTCTCGTTAACGCTTTTTGTTGGAGCCTTATCGTAGATGAGGCGATGAACGGTAAAGCATCGCGACCTTTGCAAGATCGCTCCAACGGTTCGTGCAGTCTCTCTAAACGCTCTTGTTGGAGCCTTATCGCAGATGAGGCGATGAACGGTAAAGCATCGCGGCCTTTTTAAGACCGCTCCAACGGGGTAGTTAATTCGCCTCTATCTCTTTTAACGCTGTCTCTAATTGGTCGAGATTCAAAGGCTTCGGCATCACTCGATCGGCCCCTTTCGCCAGCAGGTTGTCTGCCTCATTACCCACCGTGGCACCGGTAACCCCAATAATCGGAAGCGTTGCACCCCAGGATCTCAGCGTTTCGGTCAGTTCATAGCCATCCATTATCGGCATCATGATGTCAGTAATGATTAGGTCAAAGCTCTGCTTAGAGTAGGCGTCTAGGGCTAATTGACCGTTCTCTACATCAACCACCTCGGCACCCTCGCGTGTCAGTATGGTTTTGCCAAGCATTCTTAATGTGGCGGTATCTTCGACTAGTAGTATCTTTTTGCCTTTGATTGCATGCTCTTTTGCTGCTGCTGCTGCTGCTGCTGCTTCTTCGTGTTTGGCCTGTTTGAGTGTGAAACTCAGGGTAAAGATGGCACCCCCTTCAGGGTTAGGGCTGAAGACCAAATCTCCATTAGATAAACTGCGTGCAAGTTCGCGACTGATATGCAGACCGAGACCGGTTCCGGACGCTTTAGTGTCGCCTCGTTCAAAGGCCTCAAAAAGTCGATCAACATCTTTGTCGGGAATGCCTTTGCCATTATCAATGATCTGCAATCGATATTCGGTTTCCTCTTCTGAAGCCTTATGACTTAGATCTAATGTGACCTGAGTGCCCTGACTGTGCACAATGGCATTTTTAGTCATATTAATAATGATTTGGCGAATCTGTTTTTTAAAACCAATATGATTCCCATCACTGTTGCCGCGCACCTGAATATCGACACCGTATTGATTGGCCGTGTAGTAGAGAGTGTGGCTAGCCTCTTTAATGATGCGATAGACCGAAAGTTGGGTCTCGACTCGACTCTCAGTGATTAATGATTTATCGGTGCCTACCCTCATATCATCCAGCACGTCGAGTAGGTGTTGGGACGTGGCATGTACCTCCTCAATTCGCCGGTTGTGCCCATCTTGAAGCCGCAGCTCATTCAGTTGCATATTTAAGGCGGCAGCAGGGGTTCTTAATTCGTGCCCAATGATGGCAAACATCTTATCTTGCTGCTTTAGTGTTTTTGCAAGCGATGAAGAGGCTTGCATCGCTTGTTCAGAGGTCTCTTCAATCTGGTGAATGGCGCGCAGCATAAATCGGAATATCAGTATTAAAAGAAACTGAGTCACCAATGCAAAGAGAATGGATCGCCCTGCTAGTTGATCGGTCCTATCATGTTTTGATGCCAATAAGCTTATATAGGTCTCTTCAGTGACATCATACAATTGCTCTATTTCGTCAAGGGCCTCAGTTGCTTTTAAAAAGAGATCGAGATCGTAGTCTTTTGTTGGATCTTTCAACTCCATGAAACGGTATCGATCTAATCGCTCAAAGTGCTCAACGATCTGCTGTTCGATGATTTCAAAATCGAGTAAAAATTCTGACGGGGAGCTACTTGCATTGGCCTGTTCGAAGGCTTCTATGGTGTTTCGGGTGTTGCTAAGGATCTCCGTAACTCGACCTTCTGCAATGTAAAGAGCATTACGTGGAGCCAGTCCAGAATTGGCTAAGCCCGTTATGCCGCGAAGGACACCCAATTTTTCAATCAGATCGGGTAGGTGTACAAAGATGGTTCGGCCGGCTGTGTACGAGAGGGTGCCCTCTTCCAACTGTACTCCTGAATCACGGTAGATTTGAAAAAGCTCTTTTAACAGTTGCTCAGAATAGGCACTCTTTCTTAAAAAGATCTCGTAGTACTGTCCATCGACGGAGAGAATCTGATCGATTTCGGCGTCTGGGTAATCCATCGCTTCCAGCGCTTCGACTAGGTTAAAACTGGCGCTTTCGCAGAGCTGAATGAGCTCACTAGAGGGTGTGGGTTCAATTCGCGCCAGTGTGCAGAGCCCACGAAACTCACCCAGTCTGGTAATGCTGTTGCGATAGAGCTTCTGCTGTTGCGTCGCTCGCTCATAAGCTAGATGTCTTTGGTGGTCTGAATAGAATCCTTGCAGCGTGATCCCTACCGCAAAAAAGAATAGACCTTGCATGGCGAGAATGACGACTTTCAGCCAGAGAGGGATGCGTTTAATGCTGTCGAGCATGTGGATCATTGAGAGCACTCATATTTTGTTTATCTATGCGAAGACAACACAACTTTCGCAATCAGTTAGAGTCAGCATAGACGGCTTTGTAGTAAAATCCAATAAAGTCACAACTTTTTTATCTGTCACTAATGACAGTTTGTTTTTAGGGAACAGATATGGCGCAAAACTCCACCGTTTTTAAAATCTTTCTGCAAATTGCCGATATGGATCGCAACTACTACGCCGATCATTCACTAACACTTGCCAGACACCCCTCGGAGACAGATGAGCGCATGATGATGCGCCTGTTAGCCTTTGTGATGAACGCGCAAGAGCGTCTGGAGTTTACCCGTGGCCTCTGTGAAGAGGATGAACCCGATCTATGGCTAAAGAGCTACGCTGATGAGATCGAGCTCTGGTTAGAAGTGGGGTTGCCGAGTGAAAAACGTTTGAAGAAGGCGTGCAACCGCTCACAAAAGACGGTTTTGATCACCTATGGTTCAGATCAGGCCTTCAACCCTTGGTGGGAAGGTGTGAAAAAGTTGGTCGCTAGCTATAAGAGTTTGACGATCTACCGCATCAGCGAGGATCAAAGTGAGGCGTTAACCGCCTTGGCCGAGCGCGGTGCGCAAATCAGCGCGTCGATTACTGATGGGCAGATCTGGTTCAGTTCAGAGGCTGGCTCAGCGACCATTGATCCACAACAGATCTACCCAGCCACTTAAAACCCGGCGGTATAAAAGCAACAGTGATTACTGCAGCTGTTGCACCAGATCGTTACAGGTCTGCAGCTCCTGCACAAAGGGTGAGTACTCAGTCGAGTTGACCACCGCTTTGATCGGTTTGTCATCATCGAAGGTGATCACCAGCTCGCACTTCCCTTGGTTCGGGCTCTTATTGGGCATCATGTCTGAGTGGTAGGTCCAGACCCAAGTGTGTGGCCCCTCTTGTGCGATGGTACGCGGTTGTCCGAGCTGCATCTCGATGGTTGCTTTGTCCTTCTCAATAAGAAGGTCGCTGATCTCTTCGGTGGTTTTAAACCGAAGGTCCGGTGCTGTAGCACAAGCAGTGATACTGAGAGACGCGAGTATAAGGGCAGTGTGTCTAAACATGGTGATCTCCTTAAGCAGTAACATTAATCACGTTTAGCCGTTTGCGGTAGGACAAAGGGCATGGACTCAGTCGGTGTCCGATTCACTCGAACCGGCCACTGATAGGCTGTTGAAAGATTGTCATCGGTTAACACGGCATCGGGCGACGCTTGGATCAGCAGTCGTCCCTTCTCAAACAGTGCAATGCTGTCCGAGAACATCGCGGCCAAGTTCAGGTCGTGCATGACGCAAATGACACCACCGCCAGCGTTGGCATAGTCTCTAGCAAGTTGCATCACTTCGATTTGGTGGCCGATGTCCAAAGAGGAGACTGGCTCATCGAGCAGCAGCCAGTTGGCTTTAACATCGATCACAGGCTGCCAGACTTGTACCAGAATACGTGCCAGTTGAACGCGCTGTTTCTCACCGCCAGAGAGCTCTTGATAAAAACGTGATTCAAAGCCTTCTAAACCGACACGCTGGAGAGCCTGAAATGGACGTTCTGATCGGCGATCTAGGTCCGCCATCTGTACCACTTCCAACACAGTAAAGGGGAAAGCCAACTGGGTCGCTTGCGGTAGAATCGCGCGGCGTTTGGCGAGTGTTTGGTGTGAAAGATCAGCTAGGTTTTCGCCATCAAAATGAATCTCGCCTCGGTAATCAATTTCACCTGAGAGTGCCCTTAATAGGGTGGTTTTCCCCGATCCATTCGGTCCTGCAATCGAGACCAACTGCCCCGGTTCGGCGCGAAAATCGACCTTCGACAGTACCTCGGTTTGGTGGAATCCTACGCTGAGATCCTTGGTGATAATCATGATTAGAGATCCAGCAGATTACGATTACGCAGCAGCAGGTAGAGGAAGAATGGCCCACCCAATATCGCCATGACAATGCCGATGGGTAGCTCCGCCGGTGCAATCAGTGTACGACTGAGAATGTCGGCTAACATAAGAGCAATAGCGCCTAACAGTGCCGCGGCAGGCAGTAGATAGCGATGGTTTGGTCCTATGACCAGGCGCAGCAGGTGGGGCACGATGATGCCGACAAATCCGATCGCACCTGAAACGGCTACGGCGACCCCAACGGATAATCCAACCAGTAGGATAGCGGCTCGTTTAAGACGCTGCACCGAAACGCCTAAATGCATGGCAGCGGCTTCACCCAGCGCTAAACGGTTTAAGCCAGAAGCGAGTAACGGAGCTAACAGTAGCGAGATTAGCATCAACGGCCCAGCGACTTTCAGTGAGCTCCAACTAGCACCGGCAATGGAGCCAAGATTCCAGAAGGTTAGGTTACGCAACTGACTGTCGTTGGAGTAGTAGATCAACAATCCCGACAGTGCCGCAGCAAAGGCGCTGAGTGCTAAGCCAGCTAACAGCATCACGGCGACCGAGGTTCTGCCTTGACGCGTCGCGATCTTGTAGAGAATCAGCATACAGCCCCAGCCACCTAAGAAGGCCGCGATTGGGACCAGAAATCCACCGATACTATTTAAGAGTGAGATGGGTAACAGCCCACCTATGACAATGGCTGTCACGGCACCCAAACCTGCACCGGAGCTGACACCAATAAGACCTGGATCAGCCAAAGGGTTGCGGAACAGCCCCTGCATAATGGCACCCGAGACAGCTAAGCTAGCGCCGACCAATAGGCCCATGACTGTTCTGGGGGCGCGAATATCAAACAGGATGACCTGCTCTTGAATGCCGATGGCTTCGCCCTGCATTAACGCCCAAAGTGAGCTGGCGAGAGAAGTGTTTGATGAGCCAATGGTCAGGCTGAATAGGGCAACCAGGCACAGAGCCAACATCAATAGAGAGATGGTGAACTTTGCCTGTAAAGAGCGATCGCCCGTAGCCTGCATTAGCTCTTCTTAAGGCCGTAGATGTGAAGAGTTCGACCGGTCATCTCATAGCCGTGCTCTTTCGCGATCTCTTCGATGCGAGCGTTGATGATGGGGTCGTTAAACTCTTTAACTTCACCGGTTTTAACACAGACGATGTGATCGTGGTTGTCATCCGACGCCAGCTCAAAGACTGAGTGGCCGTTCTCAAAACGGTGACGCATAACAAGACCGGCCGCTTCAAACTGAGTCAGAACACGGTAGATCGTGGCTAAACCTATCTCTTCGCCCTGAAGCATGAGGTGCTTGTAGATGTCTTCAGCACTCCAATGGTCATTCTCATTGGCATCTTCGAGTAGCTGGTAAATCTTGATGCGCGGAAGAGTCGCTTTGAGTCCCGCTTTTTTAAGTTCTTGGTTGCTTGAAGACATAGTTGTTCTCGTCAATGTTTACTGTTCAGACGCTAAGAGACATCTTAGCGGGCCTCGTTTTTAGGTTCAATTTTACCTAGGTCATCCGTGACTAAAAATCGGTGTTGTTTCAATGCTAGATAGACCGTATCACCCACGCTGGGGGCTTGAACTGCATGACAGGTCACCGCAAGTGACTGGCCATCCTCCAAGAGCACACTCAATAGAGATTGCCCACCACGAAAACGCTTGGATTCTACCTGTGCGCTAACCTCGCTCTGTTCAACAATCTCGACATCATCCGGTCGTATAAATAGCTCTTTATTGTAGGGTGCCTCACTCACCTCGGTGGTTGAGCGGCTCTGGCCAAACAGAGAGTTCACATGCTGGGTATCGACGTACTCTGCTTTTATGAACTCACCTTCGCCGATGAATTCAGCTACAAACCGGCTTTTCGGCTCGTAATAGATCGCTTCAGGCAGGCTGATCTGTTCCAGCTTGCCTTGATTCATAACCGCAACGCGATCTGCAAAAGCAAAGGCCTCTGCCTGATCGTGTGACACCATCAGCGTGGTAATTTGCTCTTGCTTTAGTAGCTCGGCAATTTCCGGAATGAGCTCATCTCGCAGTGCGGCGTCCAAGCCAGAAAAGGGCTCATCGAGTAGCAGTAGATCGGGTTTGGGTGCCAGTGCTCTCGCTAAGGCGACACGTTGCTGTTGTCCACCTGATAGCTCATGTGGGTAACGACCGCCCATGCCTTGTAGGCCGATCATTGTAAGTAACTGCTCACTTCGGGCTTTAGCCTGTTGGCTTGACCACTCAAACAGTCCGAACTCAATGTTTTCCCTGACGCTAAGATGGGGAAACAGAGCGATGTCCTGAAACACCATACCGATGTTGCGCTGTTCCGGCGGGAGTTGAGACTTTCCATCATCCAGACGTTTTGTGCCCAGCATGATGCTGCCGCTAGAGAGCGCGTGAAATCCTGCAATGCAACGCAGTAGCGAAGATTTGCCACAGCCACTGGGCCCCAACAGGCAGATGAGTTCGCCCTGTTGAATGTTCAGTGTGACCCCATTCACAACCGACAGATCAGCATACCCGGCATAAGCATTCTCAATACTTAGGTGTGTAGATGTCGGTATGTTTGACTCAATACTCATAGAGTTCCTTAGTGCTTGTGGCGGCTTATGGCACGATTCAACAACAAAACTGGGACTAGCCCAACGGCAACGATCATTAATGAGGGTGGTGCCGCCTCGATAAGCTGTTCATCCGAAGCCAGCTCAAAGGCCCGAACGGCCAGGGTGTTAAAGTCGAACGGGCGCAGCATTAACGTAGCCGGCAGCTCTTTGAGGACGTCAACAAAGACCACCAGTAGTGCAGTTAGAAGACTGCTCTTCATTAAGGGCGCATGGATTTGTCGCAACACTTGAAAGGGGGATCGTCCCATCCCTTTGGCCGCTTCATCCAGGCTAGGGCTAATTTGCCCCAAGCCAGACTGCACACTGCCAAGCGCGACGGCTAAAAAGCGCACGGTGTAGGCGATCAACAGAGCAAACAGAGTGCCACTGAAGATCAACCCGCTCATACCTAAGCCGAAGCGTTCGGAGAAAGCAAGCAGACTCTGATCGACAAACACTAGCGGTGCTAAGACTCCAATGGCGATAATGGTACCCGGCAGTGCGTAGCCCAATGC
Organism: Marinobacterium sp. xm-d-564; assembly: GCF_013283345.1. NCBI lineage: Bacteria > Pseudomonadati > Pseudomonadota > Gammaproteobacteria > Oceanospirillales > Oceanospirillaceae > Marinobacterium > Marinobacterium sp. xm-d-564. Next base: position 150,233 of record NZ_WBYO01000005.1, read on the forward strand.
GGCGAACTCTGTGGCCTGTTTCACCAGTGAACCGGAATTAAAGCGTTGGGTGTACGCCAGCAGCGTGGCCAGAACAAGGGCGATTAGCGCTGCAAGACCTGCCAAATAGAAAGAGTTCCAAGAGAGGATGAGGAAGTCACTCCACGGCATTTGCGCATCAAACACCGACCAAGAGAGCAGTTGACCGGCCGGCAACAAGAAGCCAAAGAAAAACGGAATGAAACAAGCCAGAGCCGCCAACCAAGCGCGTCCACCGTTAAGCTGAATTCGGCTAGCCATCGCTCGAGATCCTGCTCGGACGTTGTAGCTCAGTTTGCGTCGTGAATAGCGCTCGACAAAGATCAATGTCGCCACGAACACTAGCAACAGACTGGCTAACTGTGCCGCACCATTGGCATCACCAAAGCCATAGAAGGTTCTAAAGATACCAGTAGAGAAAGTTGGAATACCGAAGTACTGCACTGTTCCATAGTCGGCCAGTGTCTCCATCAAGGCCAAACTGACGCCGGCAATGATGGCGGGTCTAGCCATCGGAATGGCGACCTTGATAAAGGCTCGAAACGGTGAGTAACCAAGATTGCGAGACGCTTCAAAACTAACAGCTGACTGCTCAAGGAAGGTCGCGCGAGCCATCAGGTAGACGTAGGGGTAGAGCACCAACACCAACATAGCAATGGCACCGCTGTGAGATCGAATCTCCCAGAACCAGTAGTCACCATAGCCCCAACCGGTCAGTTCACGCAGTAGGGTTTGTACTGGGCCGGCAAAATCGAGCATACCGGTATAGGTATAGGCGATGACGTAGGCGGGCATAGCTAACGGAAGAAGCATTCCCCAATCGAGCCAACGACGACCGGGGAAGTCACACATCGCTGCCAACCAAGCAGCCGGTACTCCCATAATGACGGTGCCGATACCAACACCAGCCATCAGGATTAAAGAGTTGAGAACGTAGTCGGCGAGGACGGTATCAAGAAGGTGAGAGAAAGCCTCAGATCCAGCAAATAGGGACTGACTAACAACGGTTAGAATGGGAAGGGCAACCAGACCGGCGATCGATAAGGCTACCCAATTTGCTCGGATACTATTGATAGTTAACTCTCATCTGTTTTACTTCCAGCCAGCACGATCCATAAGGCGAAGGGCCTCTTGGTTCAGTTCGCCAAGTTTAGACAGTGCCACGTCATCGCTCTTAGCTGTGCCAAAGGCTTTTAGTACATTGGATGGCTCAACGCCGGCTACGACAGGGTACTCATTGTTGACTTCAGCGTACCACTCTTGTGCTTCCTGGCTCACCATGTACTCAAGTAGGGCAACTGTTTCGTCACGATTCTTAGATGACGCCGTCAATGCAGCACCACTGATGTTGAAATGGGTACCGCGATCGTTCTGATTGGGCCAGAACACCGCTAGCTGATCAGCAACCGCTTTGTCACTCGCTTTATCAGAGCGAACCAAACGCGCTAAGTAGTAGGTGTTGGCAATAGCGATGTCACAGACACCCGCGGCTGCCGCTTTTAGTTGGTCAGTATCACCGCCAGCCGGTGGGCGAGCAAAATTAGCCACTAGACCTTCAACCCAAGCTTCTGTTGCTTCGACACCGTTAGCAGCAATCGCAGAGGCAATCAGTGACTGGTTGTAGACATTGCTTGAGGAGCGAATACAGATACGACCTTTCCACTGCTCATCGGTTAGTGCTTCGTAGGTACTGAGTTGTTCTGGATTAACTCGATCTTTGGCATAGATGATTGGGCGAGCACGACTGGTCATACCAAACCAGTGGTTGTCACTGTCGCGCAGGTTGGCAGGAATCGCCTCGTTCAATGCAGTGGATTCAACCGGCTGAGTTAGACCCATCTCTTTCGCGCGGTGAAGACGTGCAACGTCTGCAGTGATAAGAAGATCCGCAGGGGAGGCGCCACCTTCCATCTTCAAACGGCTTAACAGTGCATCATCTTTACCGGTGAGCAGGCGTACTTCGATACCTGTCTTCTCGGTAAACTGATTCAGTAATGGTTGAATCAGGGCCTCTTTACGTGATGAATAGAGGTTAATGTCAGCGACAGCAGTGGTAGTAAAGCAGAGTGCTGCTACAGCGCTAATACGACGAATCCACATGTTTGTTTCTCCTTGAAGGTACGAATTATAAACCGGCCTTACTCATTCCTTAAATAAGAGCCTTAGAACATTTGAGAATCATTACTACTAATTTATTGAAGTAATGATGCGATTCTACATGAGAATCATTTGCATTTGCAATAAGGTTTTGCAAATAGATTTTGACATCGTCCCGCTCTTTAGTAGGCTGTCCCTTGTCGTTAAATCATAAGAGTCATGGCAATGAGCGTTGTTCAGTTTCACGAATACCCCACCCAAGATGGTTATAAGCTGTTAGAGATCTCCCTGAATGCTGAGAAGTCCCTCAATGCGTTGACGTTGGAGATGATTCAGCTGATCGAGCCTCGTCTGGACCAGGCGGCAAAGGATGACTGCATCAAAGCGGTGCTATTAACTAGCGTCGGAGAAAAGGCATTTTGTGCCGGCGGGGATGTGGTTAGACTCTACCGCTCGATTACCTCAGGCGATAACCCCAACTTCCCGACCGAATACTTCACACACGAGTACCGTCTGGACTACCGCATTCACACCTTCCCTAAACCGATCATCTGTTGGGGCAGTGGCATAGTGATGGGCGGTGGTATGGGGCTGATGAATGGCTGCAGCCACCGTATCGTGACAGAGACGTCACACATGGCGATGCCAGAGGTGACGATTGGGCTCTTCCCCGATGTTGGTGGTTCATTCTTTCTGAACAGGATGCCGGGTCGTACAGGACTCTTCTTGGGTTTAACGGGTAACCCTATCTTCGCGGCGGATGCGTTGTTCTTAGGGTTAGCGGATCGCTTTATTGAATCGGCGCGATACACTGAGATGGTGACTGGCCTCCAATCAGCCGAATGGCACTGTGATAGTGTTCAGACGGTCAACCAGACGCTTCGCCAGTTAGAGCAGCAGTCGCAAGCGGCGTTTCGACAAGAGTCACCGATTCAAGATCACTATGATTTCATTCAATCGGTGACTGATCAGGATGACTTAACTCAGTTGATGCAAGCAATGGCCAACATTGAGAGTGACGATCCATGGATTCAACGATCACAAAAGGCGATCACTCACGGGTCGCCTCTGTCGGTTCATTTAATTGCTGAGCAGTTGAAACGCACTCGTCATCTCTCTTTAAAAGAGGTGTTTATGTCCGAACTGGTACTGGCCGTTCAGTGCTGCCAACACCCTGAATTTCCTGAGGGCGTTCGAGCACTGTTGGTCGATAAGGATCGCAGTCCAAACTGGATGTTCAAGTCGGTTGATACTGTGGAGTCAGCCGTTGTTGAAGCGTTCTTTGAAGCGCCATGGCCGGTGAATCCGCTGGCTGATCTTTAAGACTCACAGACGATAGGGTATCAATGCAGGATAATATGCTGGTTATCTTGCATTGAACTCTGCCATTACTGATTAGCTTTGCGCTGAGCTTCGCGTTTCGCTTTTTTCTCTTGGCGACGTTGCTCGAAATCGTGCACTGCGTCTTTACCCAAGTGATGTTCGCCACGCGCTTTTGCCAATTCGAGCTGGTGCTGGCGCTCTTGAAAACGTTTACGCTGCTTATCGGTTACTTTGTCGTAGCAGTGGTGACAGCTTAACCCCTCTTGGAAGTGTTCATTCTGACGATCTTTAGCGGATAGCGGCATACGACAGGCGTGGCAGAGTTGGTAGTCACCGGGCTCTAAACCGTGTCCAACCGATACACGGTTGTCGAAGACGAAACATTCACCATCCCACATCGAGTTATCGGCAGGCACCTCTTCAAGGTATTTAAGAATGCCGCCCTCTAGGTGGTAGACCTCATCAAAGCCCTGTTCACGGAGAAACGCGGTCGACTTCTCACAACGGATACCCCCAGTACAGAACATGGCGACTTTTTTATGCTTACTTGGATCTAGCTGCTCTTTAACGTAGCTAGGGAAGTCACGAAAGGTGTCGGTATGAGGGTTGATGGCCCCTTTAAATGTACCGATATCCACTTCGTAGTCATTACGTGTGTCGACCAACAGTACTTCTGGATCGGAAATCAGGTCATTCCACTCGTTAGGTTTGACATAAGTGCCGACGGTTTTCAGTGGATCGATGCCTTCAACACCCATTGTGACGATTTCACGTTTCAGTTTTACCTTGGTGCGGTAGAAGGGTTGCTCATCAAAGAACGACTCTTTGGAGCTGACTTGATCCAGCGGTGGGTGCTCTTTAAACCATGCGTAGAGCGCATCGATCGCTTCACGGCTACCAGAGACCGTGCCGTTGATACCCTCTTTAGCCAGGATTAACGTACCGCGAATATCTTGCTCGTTCAGGAACTCCAGCAGAGGCTGCCGCAGTGCTTCACACTCCTCGAAGCGAACAAATTGATAGAGTGCGGATACAACGATATTGGCCATAATCTCCCCGGCGTAATCTGGATAGTTGAAAACCGCGCAATTTTACCAGATAAGGCATTGAGGTTTATAGAGTAGAGTTTTCAAGCTTGAAAAACGTTAGAATAGCGTGGTTCAGATAAACAACTTTTTTGGGGCTTAGGTAGTGGCAGATAGAGAGATGATCGGTTTTATTGGGCTTGGCGTTATGGGTAAAAACTTGGTGCTCAACCTCGTTGATAATGGTTACCAAATTGCAGCCTTTGACCTGGATGCCAACAAAGTAGATGACGCGATCGCTCAAGCAGCTGCTGAAGTTCCGGATCGCCCTCAACCGATTCAAGCCTGTTCATCGCTCGGTGAACTGTTAGCGGCTTTGCCTTCACCAAGAACCATTTTTGTCTCTGTGCCAGCAGGTGATCCTGTCGATGCAGTCTGCCGTCAGCTGATTGAGGCAGGCGTTGAAGGCGATGATATCGTTGTGGATACCGGAAACTCACTCTGGACCGACACTCGTGATCGTGAAGTGAACTATAAAGAGCACTTTACCTTCTTCTCTACTGCGGTATCGGGTGGTGAAGTCGGTGCACGCTTCGGCCCTTCTTTGATGCCATCTGGCGATCAAAAAGCTTGGTCACGTTTACGCCCTATTATGGAGGCGATCGCAGCGAAAGTGGATGCAACCACAGGACTCCCTATTGAGCGTCGTGAGCCCGGTAATCCAGTCACTGAGGGTGAGCCTTGTGCGACGTACATTGGCGATTCTGGTGCAGGCCACTACGTAAAAATGGTTCATAACGGCATCGAGTATGCCGACATGCAGTTGATCTGTGAGGTCTACCACTTCATGCGGTACGCCATGCAGATGGCTCCCTCCGAGATCGCTTGTGTATTCCGAGAATGGAGTCGTGGCCCACTGCACTCCTACTTGATCGAAATCAGTGCTGAAGTTCTGGATCAAGAGGATCAGTTTACCGGCCTGCCGTTGGTCGATGTCATTCTTGATAAAGCGGGTCAAAAGGGTACCGGTTTATGGACCGCGGTTAGTGCCCTTCAGCTAGGTACACCTGCGCCAACGCTGACCAATGCAGTCTTTGCTCGCTCACTATCCACCCTTAAATTGATTCGCGTTGAAGCGTCTAAAGTTCTGTCTGGCCCAACAGATGTTACTTTAGATACTCCCAAAGAGCAGTTAATTGAACAGCTGCATGATGCACTCTACTGTGCAAAAATTTGTGCCTACGCGCAGGGTTATCATCTGATGCAGATGGCAGCAAAAGAACAGGGTTGGGCGCTCGATTTATCCGCCATCTCAAGAATTTGGCGTGCCGGGTGTATTATTCGTGCAGCGTTTCTTCAGCCGATCTCAGCAGCGTTTCAGCGTAATCAGGATCTGCCAAGCCTGCTAATGGATCCGTTTTTCTCTGAAAAGTTGGCTAAACATCAACATAATTGGCGCGCGATTGTGGCGCAATCAGCTCTAGCGGGTATCCCTGCTGGGGCGATTAGTTCCGCCCTAGGTTACTACGACTCATTCCGAACCGAGGTGCTGCCTGCCAACCTACTGCAAGGTCAGCGAGACTATTTTGGTGCGCATACATTCGAGCGAACAGATCGTGATGATGGAAAATACCACGTGCGTTGGAGTGAACCGGGTAGGCCGATGGAGAAGGTGTAAATACCTACTCCCCAGGTTGAGGGCCTTCGTAGCCCTCGACAACCACTAGATCAGCAATGCCTGCATGTTCACGTAGCGCTTTAGCATTTTGGTAGCCAGAGGAGTGGTAGCAATTCAACGCCTGTTGGTAACTCGGGAACTCAATGATCACATGGCGTGATCGTACGCTCCCCTCAACCTGTTGGTTATCGCCTGCACGGACTAAAAATTTAGCCCCATACTGTTTAAATGGCTCAGTATTAGCGGCCTGATAGAGTTTGTAACCCTCTGGGTCTGAGATATCGACATGAGCCATCCAGTAACCTTTAGCCATCGTGTTTTACCCTTTTGATTCTAATGGCACCTAGCCTAACCTCAGAACAGTCACTGCTCAAGATACTGCTTTTACACTGGTTTAATATCGTTCTTAAAACGTCTAGTGTTGATAAGGGTTAGGATTAGGATAACCGTTGCAACGCCTAGCATTGGCCATTCAGCATTCAACAGATGAGTGGCCACGGCACCTATCATCACGCAGTTGAGCCCTACTGATGTGATTAAGCGAAGCCGCTTAACCCAAATAACTAAGCCTCCGATCACTTCGACGACACCGGTGAAATACATAAACCAGAGCGGGTAACCCCAGCGTTCAAAGGCTTCTAATTCAAACTCCAGACCAAGCAGCTTAGCACTGCCTGATGCAACGAAGATGAGAGTGACTAATGGGGTGATTATCTTATCCATGTGTATCCTTTTAGGTGGGTGGGTATGGATTAAGTGTAGTTGAGGATTTTGGAGGTGGGGCGGGATTTTTATGGGAATGTGTGGCGGGTGTGACTCGCGCCGTCCTGGCCCTCGGTCCTTCGGACCTGACTAAAGTCAGACCAAAATTGCTAACCTGCAATTTTGTCGAACCCGCTCCGCGGGTTCTCAAGTCGCGCCGAATACAAACAAAAAGGGCCACTCCCTTCGGGGTGGCCCTTTTTAATTTTGTATGGTGGAGGTGGCGTCAATCGAATAGTCCTTACAAGAATTTGATAATCAATAACTTAGTGATTTTTCGTGTAAGAAAAAGGCCCCCAAAAGAGCCCCCGTTTTAGGCCGGCTATTGAATTTACTGGCTATTCGATTGAGGATTTTTTAGCTAAAAAACCGCTTTTGTGACTCAAAATGTACCAAATTTTGGAGGGTAAATTAAGCCTAAAATGCGCTGTAAATGACCTCACTTTTTATCCTTTGTTTTGATGTGTGTGTTAGCTAAAACTGCGATTGCACAGACCACGATAAAAGTAACAGCGTTAGCTGGGATTTGAAGGTTGAAGTCGGTGATCGAATGAATGCCGATGGCAATGATTGCCATAGAGGCACCAAAGCCAATCCCGCTTCGGTATGCAGACTCTAGATTAAAAAGCGCCCTTAAGCTGTTAAACAGTGCCAGCAAGACAAAAGCTAAAAGGGGCAAGAACCCTATAACGCCAAACTCAATGGCGAACTCCATGTAATCATTATGCGCATGGTCGAATTTACCGATCTCGGGCCCTGGGAACTTCTGGAAGCCCGCTTCAAAACTGCCTGCTCCCCAGCCTAGCCAAGGGCGTTCTTTAAACATGGGCCAAGAGTATTCGTTTAGATCATCACGAACTTCGTTGGCTTTGAGTACGCGCTGTTCAAGTTGTCCATCCGTGGTTGACTGTATTACAACCTGATCTTCAAAGCGGGTATTGATGAGCCGGTCTTTAAGCTTCTCTAACCCGAAGTATTGGCTAATCACGAGCACATCAATGACGATCAAGCTGGTTAGCAGCAGTACGTTGCGTAAACGGTTCTCTTTGTTTAAAGCGGTATAGAGTCCTCCAATCACCATGAGGCTCACGAAGAAGCCGGTATTACCCATGCGAGAACGTGTCATTACCAGCGCAATGACCATAATCACCAATGCAAGACGAATCCGGGCTTTAGGGCCCATGAGTAGCTCGAATAGGTTACGCAGGCTCATGCGACGGTTGTCTTTAAAAGCCAGCATTAAACCTAGGCCTAGGCCTAGCATCATCTCTAGATACCCGGCCAGATGGTTACGATTGTAGAAGGTGCCAGTCGCTACACCACGATATTGGGTCTTCTCTTCAACGAGTTGCCACTCAATCCCCGTTAACGTCATCAGCGTCCCGTAGAAAGCTTGCAGAGTGGCGCTAATCAGTAAAGCGCTAATCAGTAGGGTAAGGCGTTTGCGAGTCCTAAATAGGCCAATAGTGAGGATAAAAAAGCCAGTGTAGGCGATGCCTAGCAAAAACGACTGTGCTGTAGATCCGAAGTCAACAGTAGTGCCCATCACAATGGAAAGTCCCACCCAGGTCTGAACGGCAACGAGCAGTCCTATCATTGGTAGCGCGGGTGTCCAGGCTGGGTTTGATAGTTGTTTACCAACGGCAGCACGAAACGCCCAGCTGGCTAATAGAGCGCCTGTTAAGAGAATAAATAGCCCGTCACCCCAGTCTCGGTTTCGTGTGGTATCGAGATAAAGCGGGGTGGTCAGCAGTATGGCTAGGAACGCCGCCATGTGAATGTTGTCGGCGAGGGATCGAGATGCTCTGCTCAATTTAAGTCTCTTAAATATTAATTAAGTGTTTGATTACAGAGAGACATTAGTGTCTGTGTCGCATTATTGCAACCGTGCTTATTTAAGTCTTCTTTATTTTGATTAAAGCCAAGGAACGTTAGTTTTTGTATCAAATCGGGGGGGGAGGTGGAAAGAATTTATGCGATAAATACTTGGGTTTTTTGATTTATATGTATATTATTTAGGAATTGAAAATCTATATATGTACTCTAATGGAGACAAAATATGCGCAAGTCATTGCTGGCGGTAGCTTTATCGATGGCTTTAGGGTCATCAATGGTGGTGGCAGATCAAGCTGCTCTAGATGCAGTATTAGAGACTGGTGTTGAGCTGTCTGCTGAGCTTCAGCAAGAACTACTTAACGCAACACCAGATCAAATCGCAGCTGTAATGGGGAAAGCGGTGGAAAGTTTAAGTGCAAATCCTGATGCTGTTAGCGCAGTTGTGGCAGCAGCAGTTAAAGCAGCGCCTCAACTGGCTGCTGAAATCACTCAAGCAGCGGTAGCTTCTGCTCCAGCATCGGCTGTAGCGATTACTAAAGCGGCTGTATCTGCAGCGCCAGAAGCGGCAGCAGCAATTACTAAAGCAGCGGTAGCAGCGGCACCAGCGGCAGCAGCAGCGATTACTCAAGCAGCAATTGCAGCAGCACCTGCTGAAGTGACAGCGGCAATTACTCAGGCTGCGGTTGAAGCTGCACCAGAAGCTGCGGCAGAAGTAACTGCGGCTGCGGAAGCGACTGCTCCAGCACCTGCACCTGCTCCAGCAGCAGCGCCAGCGCCTGCACCAACTGTAGCGGCAGCTGCACCAGCGCCAACAGGTGGTGGCGGCGGCTCTTAAGTTTTCGATTGAGTTGTTGAATTGTTTTTAAAGCTTTAAACGAGAGCTAGTTGCATGTTTAAAAAATCTTTAATGGCTGTTGCTTTGGCAACAGTTTCATTTTCAGCCAGCGCGCTGGAAGTAAGCGGTATCAAAACCGCAAGTGGTTTGGTGATCAAGCCAACAGTATCTTTGACGCAAACGCACAACGATAACTGGATGGAAACTGCGACTAATACACGCAGTACTTGGGTAACTAACCTTGCTCCAGCAGTTGAAGTGCTTGCTGAGCGTGGCGTTAACTATTACTCGCTTAACTTGTCAGCTAGTCGTGAGAGCTACTCTGACAATAGCAATGCCAATAACACGGATTTCACAATTGGCGCAGTTGGCCATATGGAATTCAGTAAACGTAGCCGCCTAGACCTGAATCTTTCTAAAACGACTGATGAAGATAACAAAGCGACTTCACCTGAAGATTTTGATTCGACAACGTATGGCGTTAAGTATGGTTACGGTGCCGAAGCAGCAAAAATGCAGCTTGAGTTCGCCTACAATCGTACGGACAAACGTTACGATCTAGCAGCGCACGACGGTAAAGAGTCGGATGTCAGTGGTTTCACTACGACGGCCTACTACAAGGTAGGTGGTTTTACGAAAGCACTTGTTGAATACCGCTACAACAACTTTGATTATGTCAGTCTGAATTCCCTAGACAGTAAATCAAATGGTCTGCTTGCCGGTGTGACTTGGGATATGACGGGTAAAACGACGGGTTCATTGAAAGTAGGTTCTGCTAAGAAGGACTTCTCTAGCGCATCGATCGCTGATCGTACGACAACGATTTGGGAAACTGGTATCACTTGGAATCCTAAAGAGCACGCAACTTTTACATTTGATGCTTCTACATCCGTAGGTGAAGGTAGTTCGACAGAGAACTATAAAGACACTGATTCTTACAAGATTGGTTGGATGCACCAGTGGAACTCGTCACTTAAAAGTGATTTGAGCTTTGCTAAGCTTGAAGAGAAGTACAAAGGTGGTTCTAGTGCGGGTCAAAACGATAAGACGGATACTACCGCGCTTAATCTGACTTACGCTTTCCGTCCACAAATCGACTTCACCGCAGGTATTGGTCGTACAGACAAGAGCTCAACACTGGCGTCTGCTGCATACGATTCAAACACCTACCACATTGGTGTAGTTGCAGGGTTCTAATCCTCAGTTTTAAGCCTAGATACTTCGGGGGCAATTGCCCCCGTATTTTCTAAACAGGTGATAACGTGCAGTTAATTCGTTCCATCGCTTTTTTGGCTCTATCTTTAGTTTCCATCGTCTCTTTCGCTGCAGGTGATTCTGCCTACCGTCTAGGTTCGGGTGATGTCATCAGTATCAACGTATTCGGCGAAGAAGATCTTAGCTTTGACAAAATTCGTCTGACCGATGCGGGTACTTTGTCCTTCCCGTTCTTGGGTGAGGTGCGTGCAAACGGCAAAACTGCCATTGAACTAGAGAGCATCATCATCCAAGGGCTCAAAGGCGACTATCTGATCGACCCTAAAGTCTCTGTCAGTGTCTTGGAGTACCGCGAGTTCTTTATCAGCGGTGAAGTGAAGTCCCCTGGTGGTTACCCATTTAAGCCAGGTCTTAACCTTCAAAAAGCGATCACCTTAGCCGGTGGTTTAACGGATAGGGCGTCAGAGCGAAAGATGTTCATTGTGCGTGATGGCGAATCTGAAGCGAATGCTGAAAAAGCGGATATGAATACGCCGATCCTACCTGGCGATATGATTAAGATCGAAGAGAGTTTCTTCTAGTATGACAACCAATATCGCCCAAGAGCGACAAACCATCTCCAATCGTCTACTAGAAGCAGACACCATTGATCTTCTGGAGATCTGGAACGTCATTTGGCGCCGCAAGTGGAGCATCATCTCCCTTACCGTCATTCTAATGATGATCTCTGCATTAATCGTGTTGAGCATGACGCCTATCTACCGTGCAACGGCGACCCTCCTGATTGAGAAGAAATCAGCGCAAGTGGTATCGATTGAGCAGGTCTACGGCCTTGATGGCAGCGGTAGCGAATACCTGCTAACGCAGTTTGAGCTTCTTAAATCACGTGACCTAGCTGAGCGAGTGGTACGACAATTAAACCTAGTTGAGCACCCAGAGTTTGACCCGCGCCAAGCACCAGAACCACTACTGGATGTTAAGAAGTTGGTTAACGACTTCAATATTCAAAACTACCTACCAATGACACTGCCCGGTGATTTGGCAGCAGAAGATGCTGAGCTAACTGAGCAAGAGGTTTTTGAAGCGGTAGTTAAAAAGGTCATGTTGAATACAAGCGTAACGCCTGTTCGTAAAACGCAGTTGGTTGAAATTGCATATGAGGGCACAGATCGCCTAATCGCTACTGATATTGCGAATGCATTAGCTAATGGTTACATCGAAAGCCAGCTAGAAGCCAAGCTCAATATGACGCAAACCGCGACTAACTGGATGAATGAGCGTATCGGTTCGCTTAAAAGTAAGTTGCAAGATTCAGAGCGACGTCTGCAAGCCTTTCGTGATCGTGAAAACCTAGTTGACGTAGAAGGTGTTACCACCGTTGCGGCGGGTGAGCTTTCGCAAACCAACTCGCGTTTGATCGATGCGCGTCGTGCGCGCGCTGAAGCGGAGAGTCAGTACAAACAGATCGAATCACTAGGGTCTTCAAACTGGCGCCGCCTTGCGACCGTGCCTGCTATTTTGGGCGATCCGCTCGTACAGCAGTTTAAAGCCGATGAAGCGCGTGCACGTTCCAAAGTAGAAGAGCTGGCGCGTCGTTATGGCCCTAAACACCCTAAAATGCAGTCGGCACAAACGGAACTTGCAGCATCAGAAACCAACCTCAAAAGCCAGGTTGAGCAGGTCGCTGCAGCTATTCAGCGTGAGTATCAGCTAGCGTCAGCCAATGAGCGTTCACTTAAGAGCTCGTTCGAGGCTAACAAGCAAGAGATTCAAGACATTACCCGTAAAGAGTTTATGCTGCGTGAGCTACAGCGCGAGGTGGATACCAACCGTCAGCTATACGACACCTTCTTTACCCGTCTAAAAGAGACATCGGCAACCTCAGACCTAGAGTCAGCCAATGCGCGTGTAGTGGATAAAGCGGTTGTACCCAGTGACCCCGTTAAACCTAAGAAGAGTTTGATTGTGGCGCTAACGGGTGTGCTAGCGATGATGTTAGGGGTAGGTCTAACACTGCTGATTAACTCGCTGAACAACACCTTTAAAGGAACAGAAGAAGTAGAGAACAAGCTCAACCTGCCGGTGCTAGGTGTATTACCACTGTTAAAAGGGATGGAACGTAAAAATATGTTCCGCCTGTTTAACTCCAATAAGAACAAAGCCTTTTCGGAATCGATTCGTACCATTCGAACCGGAGTGGTGCTATCGGGATTAGATAACCCGCATAAAGTGTTGGTGGTGACATCTTCAGTACCAGGCGAAGGTAAATCCTCAGTATCAGTCAACCTTGCAACGGCACTCGGTCAGATGGAGAAAGTCCTACTGCTCGATGCGGATATGCGTCGTCCAACGATAGCTAAATCATTTGAGTACCCAGTGGGTACGCCAGGTCTTGCCAATATTGTTAGCGGTAATGCAACGATTGAGGATGCATTGCAATCAGAAGAGGGCATGGATGTCATCGGCGCAGGTACCGTTCCGCCAAATCCACTAGAGCTATTGTCATCTCATAAGTTTGCAGAACTGCTTAAAGAGTTGGAAACGCGTTACGACCGCATCGTAATCGATAGTGCCCCAACCCAAGCGGTAAGTGATGCGATGGTACTGGGACAACATGCCAATGCCGTGATCTATGTGATTAAGTCAGATTCAACGCAAACCGACCTGGCTAAGAAAGGTGTAGGTCAGTTGTTACAAAACCAAGTGCCGGTAACGGGTGTGGTACTGAATCAGGTAGACATCAAAAAAGCCCAGAAATACGGCTACAGCTACACCGGTTACTACGATTACTACGGCTACAGCAGCGGTAAGGCGAGTTAACCATGCGTACGCTTGTCGATCTTCATAACCACCTGCTACCAGGCATAGATGACGGAGCGCCAGACCTAGCGACCGCAATCTCACTTGCGCAGTTGGCAGTCGAAGACGGCATTACCCACATGGTGTGTACACCCCACATTCATCCCGGGCGTTACGACAATACCCAAGCAACCATTGCAACAGCGCTTAGTCAGTTCAAGCAGGGCCTAACTGAGCGTGGGATTAACCTTAAAGTCTCAGCGGCTGCAGAAGTACGATTTGGTATGGAGTTGATGGAGTGGGCAGTAACAGGTCAATTGCCATTTGTAGGCGAGTACCAGGGTAAAAACGTTTTGCTACTTGAGTTCCCACACGGTGAAATTCCATTTGGTGCAGAGAAGCTGATCAAGTGGCTAATCTCAAAAGAGATTACACCCATGATCGCCCACCCAGAGCGCAATAAAGGCATCATGGCGAAGCCATCTAAGCTAAAGCCATTCTTACAGCTAGGGTGCTTAACCCAGGTAACCGCCCAATCGATTACCGGTGGGTTTGGGTCTGCTTGCCAAGAGATAGCCCATAAATTCTTAGCGGAAGAAAAAATCACCATCATCGCCTCCGATGCACACAACATTCAGCACCGCCCACCCAAGATTGCGGATGCCTTTGGTGTTATTGAAACGTTAACCAACAAACAACAAGCCGATCAAATCGCTGCCAATGCAGCTGAGATCGCAAACATTCATTTTAGTCAGGCGGCCTAATATGAATCGTTCAGCACCTAACCCAGTGAAAACTATAGCCTTTGTCCTATTATTTGGAGTTGGGGGAGCCCTGATCTTTTTTGGTGGTTCGCTATTCAGTGCAGGCCTTGCAGATTACCAAGCCAGAACGTTTCAAGAAGATTGGCAACAAAAGCAAACGCCACCTTCCATTAAAGCCTGGCGCATAGCAAAAGAAGCATCAGAAACAGCGGTAGCAAGACACCCGTTCACCGCAAACGGCGAATACCTAGATCGCCTAGGCCGCATCAACGAATGGCTGCATTTCGATAAACCAGTAGGCGAGGCAGTAGCACAACTCACCCGCTCAAAAGCAGAAAATTATTACTCGCAAGCAATAGCGGCACGCCCAGTCTGGCCCAATACCTATTCGCAACTAGCCTACGTTAAAGCGATGCAAGGTGAGTTGGACGAATGGTTTTATGAGGTGGCAGAAGCAGCTTACATTTTAGGCCCTTGGCGTAAACCAACATTGGAGCAGTTGGCCCAGGTGTCGACGTTCATCCCTGAAAACCAGCAGGCAGATCTCGAATGGCTAGTTGCAGTGAGTGATAGAGCTAAAGCTGTTAAACGACAGCCGCAGTACTAGGAGGGAGTATGTATGAATACACTTAATCAAACCTCTCAACTCAGCCGCAGTAATAGCCGCAACTCAATCTTAGAGTCTTTTACTGACCCAGGAAGAGCATTTTGGATGCAGTGGCTTGCTGGCGCTTTAACCTCGGCAGCTTTTTTGTATGGATTAACCCATTACAAAATGGGTTCATTTAATGAGCTTTACAATCTAGTGCTTGGTCTGCATTTCATTATAACCCCGGTGACCTATCTGTTAGCCAATGCCTACGAGGTGAAAGGCGGTTACCTTAAATCCGCTATCAAGATAGGGTTAGGGTGGTCAGGTCTCTTTATCATATTTGCCTTTTTAGCGTTCATTAGCAAAAGCTCATCAACTTACTCACGTGAAGTGATGTTGACCTGGTTTGTGTTGGGTTACCTAGGCCAGTTAATCGTCTATTTCCCCCTTAAGCGACTCCAAACAAAAGCCTATGAGGCGATAAAGGCCCAGCGCCGTGTTCTGATAATTGGTGAGGGGGCTAACAACGAAGAGCTAATTGATTACTTCAAACAGAATGATTCAGAAACCCTGGTCGGC
Source organism: Marinobacterium sp. xm-d-564 (assembly GCF_013283345.1). Taxonomy (NCBI): domain Bacteria; kingdom Pseudomonadati; phylum Pseudomonadota; class Gammaproteobacteria; order Oceanospirillales; family Oceanospirillaceae; genus Marinobacterium; species Marinobacterium sp. xm-d-564. The sequence goes on from NZ_WBYO01000005.1 coordinate 165,756, forward strand.
TGGGTCAGCCTTAGAGAGCCAGAACAAGCGACTGCTGCTCAGTTAAATAGGCTCGGCAATATCGATAAGCTAGAAGATATTCTCAGTACACAATCAATTGAGCGTGTTTATTTATTTCTGTCAGCTAAAGAACAGGCAGCTCTAAAACCACTTTATCTGTGGTTAATGTCTAAACAAATTGATTTGATCTGGATGCCTGATCTTTCCGGCCTAATACTAGTCAATCACCATTCAAAAATGTTGAATGGTAGCCCAGCGTTTTATCTAAACCAAAGCCCGTTAACAACAAGCCCAACAGCTGCGATGTTTAAATCACTATTCGATCGCACTGTTGCTCTACTGGGGCTAATCGCATTAGCACCGTTATTAATCTTGGTAAGCCTGATAATCAAACTAACCTCAAAAGGCCCTGTGTTCTTTAAACAGACAAGGCAGGGATGGAACGGTAAACCTTTTAGCATTTACAAGTTTCGATCCATGTACCTGCATGAAGATACAACCGTTAAGCAAGCCACAAAAGATGATGCCCGTATCACACCAATTGGTCGTCTATTAAGGCGGACATCAATTGATGAGCTGCCTCAGCTAATTAATGTAATTAAAGGCGAAATGGCTTTGGTTGGGCCGCGCCCACACGCTATTGCACACAATCAACAGTACTCGAACACAATATCAACCTACATGATGCGCCATAAAATAAAACCGGGCCTAACCGGATGGGCGCAGGTAAATGGATCTCGCGGTGAGACAGACACACTAGAAAAAATGGAAACCAGAATTAAATACGACCTGGAATACATCAATAACTGGTCGATTTGGTTTGATATAGAGATTTTATTGAAGACACCTTATGCCCTATTTAAAGGGGATGCCTACTGATGTACTTACGCACGTTCGAGAACACAACACTTCTGAAAGTTATCAGTGAAGCCAGCCTTGCGCTTCTTGCTTTGTCACCGCAATTGATCTGGGCGGCTTATAAAGTTAAGAGATCATCACCCGGCCCCATACTGTTTAAGCAGGATCGACACGGCTGGGATGGTAAGATTATTAAGGTCTGGAAGTTCCGCAGTATGAAGCTGCATACGGAAGAGAAGGGCACCATCACCCAGGCGAAAGCGAATGATGACCGAGTAACATCTTTCGGTAAGTTTATCCGCCGTACCTCTATCGACGAGCTACCGCAGCTATTCAATGTGATTCAGGGGACACTATCGCTAGTAGGCCCAAGACCTCACGCGGTAGAGCACAACGACTATTACGTTGAGAAGATCAAAGCCTACTTCGCGCGTCATAGAATCAAGCCGGGTATTACAGGGCTGGCTCAGATTAGTGGCAGCAGAGGTGAAACTGAGACGGTTGAGAAGATGCAGCAGCGGTTGGAATATGATCTTTCGTATATCAATAACTGGTCTTTGCTGACGGATATTAAGATCTTGATTAAGACGCCGTTGACGTTGTTTGGGAAGAATATCTACTAAGTGGGATACCCCCTTTTACTACATAAAGTGAATGATCGAGTTATAAATTGTACTATGAAATTCGATAATTATGGTTAACAAACAGTAAAATGTTTAAATCAATCTTAGCCAAAGGCTATATATTGTACGTTGAACAGGGGTTGTATTTCGGTATAAATTTTTTACTCATTACCTTTCTTTCGCTTTATTGGAGTCCGGAAGATTTTAAGGAGTGGGCTGTACTCAATATGCTTGTGTACATGGGGGGTGGTGCTGTTACGCTTTTTACAGGGCAGCCATACCTTACTAAAAATCATGAGTTTTCAAAACAATATTTTGCAGTTTGCGTGATGCTGTCCTTAGTCGTGGCTACGTTTATAGCAGCTTTTGTTGGTTTGGTGTATACAAGTTTAAGTTGTTGCGAGTCTGTATCTATTATCGGCCTGTTCTTTGTCGGAATATTGAGTATCGGGTTGTATGACTTGTTAAGAAAGAAGCTAATTACAATCGGTGCTCAGAAGGTTTTAATTTCCTTGGTATTGTCAAACATAGCATTAATCATGATAGGGATGTACGTTTTTGAAATAAGCCCGATTTCATTTCTTTACTACACTCATTCAATAATATTGGTGGCTACTATATTAGGGATTATTATTGTAGCAGGGTTAGATAGATTGTCTCACTCATTGCATTTCGATGCAGTCCGGCGTCAAGTAAATTACAATGTAAAATTTGGTTCCCCTCTCATTTTTGGTTTTTTTATTTACTGGATATACAGTAACGGGCTATTAATATTTTTGTCCGACGATATGGGGGATGACGATTTTGGAATGCTTCGCGTCATAAATAACCTACTTTTCTTTGGAAACCTGATTCTGGTGGTTTTTGAAAATAAAAAAACAAATGAAATTGCTAGAATTGTATCAGAGAGTAATAACAGAGAAATAATAATATCGATCACCAAATTTACAAAGTTTTTTACAATTGTTTATGCCTTTGGTTTGTTTTTAGTTGGTGGGCTGTTTTTCTTTTTATACGAAGATTCGTCAAGATACTCGCTACCATTTTTATTGATCTCTCTAGCAATTTATGCGCTATCTATAAGTAAACCTTTTACGATTCTGATAAAGGTTATGAATAAAAATATAAAAATTTTTCTATCGCACATCTTAACTCTAATTATGTTTCTGTGCTCATATTTTTTCGTCTATAAATTTCTTGATGTGAGTTCTGTGATCGCTTTTACATTATCAATGCTCATAGCGTATGCCTCATTTTTTCTTAGCCAATTAACTTTTTGTAGAAAAATTTTACGATGAAGAAAATTCTTTTTGTTAACGCTTATTCGGCGAGAAACCTTGGTGATTACGCTATTGTGTTGGGTATGAAGCACGTGATTGATGCAATAACTGATGACGCCGAAGTGACTGTATTGTCAAGTTATCATGAAGATAATCAAAATATATATTCAGATGAATTGAAGTCTGATAATTCATTGTGGAATATAAGCTCGGGAAGTTTAATTAAAAAATATGCCGAAGGAATAATTCTTTTTATACATGCTTGCTTGTTTCCGAAGTCTGAAAAATACAAGATCTACCATGATAGCGATTTGATTTGCTCTGTGGGAGGGGGGTATTTGTATTCTTCGGGAAGGGGGCCTATGGGCGCTGGGCTACTTAATATGCTATTTCATATATGGCTGGGTAAACGGCTTGGAAAAAAAGTTGTGTGTTTCCCTCAGAGTGTAGGGCCGATTAATTATAAGCTGGATAGGCTTGTTATTAGTTATGTCTTGAGTAAAGTGGACTTATTTGTTTCTAGAGAAAAATTTACCACTACTTATTTGAAAGAAACTATCCCTGGGGTTGCGATACTGGAAATTCCTGATGTTGCTTTTGCGTTAGAGCCGGGAGTGCCATATTTCAAGAGAGAAGATTTTAAAGAATATGACTTAGTCGTTGGAGTATCTGTTTTAGATTATCGTTTCGCGAGAAGAGGTAACGATTTAACTATAGATCGTTACTTGTCAAAAATAGCCGAATTCATATCATTATTGTCGAGTGAGTTGAAGGTATATACGATAATTTTTCCTCAGGTAAACGTGCAAGAGGGGGATAGTGATTTACAAGTGTCAAACCTGCTGAAAGGTAAGTTAGAAAGTGACTCAGAGGTTTTTTGCTTCCCTAGTCGATTAGATCCAGAAAAAACGATGGCTACCTATGGGGAAACAGACATATTTGTCGGATCCCGAATGCACTCTACGATTTTTGCGATGAGAGCTGGTTGTAATACTATAGGTTTGGCTTATCAGCCCAAAACGTTTGGAACATTCGCGCTATTAAATAACGAAGACAACGTTTTTGATATCGATCAGTTCACAGTTGATTCGTTAAAAAATAGAGTTATTCACAGCAAGGATGAAGCGGACGTCCGTGGGCGGATACATCGTAAAATGATGGATTTCAAGACTTCGCTAAGTCATATTATATGATTTTTTTTGAGTTTGTTTTTATCCTGACTATTTCACTATTCTTTTTGTTGGTAGTGAAAAAGTATTCAGCTATATCAATTTTCCATCCTGTTACAATGGTTGGATTGTGGATGATATTCTTTATTTGTGGAGATGCTTTTTATATTAGGTATTCAGGTTATTACGGTCCTAGCAATTTCGAACAGTATCCTATCCATTCTTTGCAGGTAAGCTATGCTTTATTGATTTGGTTTATAGCGTTCTTGTTATTTATCCTAGGTGTTGAATTATCTAGATTGCGAGGTAGTCGAAAAAACAGCGCGCTTGGCTTTAGTCGTAACACTGATCATGAATTGAATTTTATTGACGACACTCCTAGACGACGGGTTTTGGGTGTTGTGGCTGCCTTTTCGTTGCTGTTAGCTTTCTATTTGATTGTGATGAAGATAATTGCTGGAGGATTTACATTGGCGCAAGCGCCACATGTTAGGAATTTTATCTTTCGGGAAAGTGGTTTTTTTCTTGTATTGATTCAGTTGTTTTTAATATATCTTTTGGTAGAGGTTGGATCATCAGTATTAATGGGTGAGTTCTCAAGAAAATTAATTTTCTTTTCGACGGTCGCAGCGACAGCAATTACGTTATTTTTTGGAATGAGATCATTATTAATTTATTTGTATATTTTGCCGGTTTTGTTTTTTTTGGATTTAACTAAATATAAATTATCAATTGGTCGCTTGGTGCTATTTGCTATATTTGGTATCTTTTTTATAGCAATTCTCTATAGGTCGTTAGCAAGAGATATTTACTTTTCTGCAAACGAAGGTCTGTCAGCTTTTGAGGTTTTTTACCAAAATCTTATTAATTTTCCGCAATTTCTATGGGGTGGCTTTGAGATTAGCTCTTTGGACGGAACTATAGATATTATATCCTTGGAGCATGGGCTTCTGTTGGGTGAATCCCTTTTTAATGGTCTTGTTGCTTTTGTTCCTCGATTTTTTTGGGAAGGTAAGCCTTTAGGAGGGGGCAATACAATGTACACCGACGAATTCTATCCTGGATTCTATTCCACTATGAATGCAGAATACTCTCTGTCGGGTGTCGGTGATTTATATTGGAATTTTTCAGTATTCGGTGTTGTTGTTTTTTTAATTTTCGGGTTCGTATTGGGTTTGGTGTATTTTAGAACATTGCGTTATGTTTATAACACCAATAGACTAAGTCTTGCGGCACTTTCTATGTCGCTATATGCTATCATTTTATTTCGATTTTTTAGCTTTTTAAGAGGCGATTTGTTTAATTTTGTTTCGCAGTTATTTACTGCGCTCATCCCGGTCGTACTTGTATATATTATTCTGGTTGTTGGTTTTAGGAGGAATGTTTGAAGGGTGACGTTCTTTTAATCGGTCCCTTCCCTGAACCTGTGCATGGCTGTAGTCTTGCAAATATGGTTCTATATAAAGGGCTTGTAAGCAAACAGATTGCCGTTGACCGTATTAATATGGGTACTGTTCTATCTGAGGATATTGGGAGTTTCACTTGGAAGAAACTTTTTTTCGTTTTCGGAAGATATTTAAGTATTTATAAAATATTCTTTTTTAAGAATATCTATCTCACGCCGGGCCAGACATTTTTGGGGGTGCTGAAGTACGCGCCGTATATTTTGATTGGTAGGTTATTTCGAAAGAATGTAATTTTTCATGTTCACGGTAATTATCTTTGGCAAGAATACGAGAGGTCTGGTTTTGTAAAGCGGAAGATAGTTAGGTTTTTGATTTCACGATCTTCTAAAGGAATCGTATTGTCAGAATCGCTTAGAAAAAATTTGCTACCTTTTTTACCTTCGAAAGATATTCTTACGGTTCATAACTTTTTTGAAGATTTTCTAATTAGTCCAGAGTTAGTTAAAGAGTTCTCGTCGCTCAAAGTAGTTTTTCTCAGTAATCTGATGACAGAAAAAGGGATTTTCGACCTTTTGGATGCTCTAGAAATTTTGGTGGCTGAAGGTGTTTCTTTTGAAGCGAGGATCGCCGGAGGTATTGATACAGATGTGCAAAAAGCTGTCAGAGATAGGTTGCATGCTCTTGGGCCCAGCGTTAGCTATGTCGGAGTTGTTGCAGGGGCTGAAAAGAAAAGCTTACTGAGTTGGGCTAATACGTTTGTTTTGCCCACTTATTATCGTTCCGAGGGTCAACCTATTTCGTTAATCGAAGCTATGGCTACCGGAAACGCTATTGTGACGACACGTCATGCCGGGATACCGGATATCTTAACCGATTGCAACGCATTTTTTGTTGATGATAGATCCCCTTCGCAGATAGCAGCGGTTTTAAAGGATTTTTATTCAGACACTAGTGCTTTTGTAGCAAAGTCAGAATTTAATTTATTAGATAGCAAAAAGTTTAATGAAGTAGCTTATACAGAGAACATTTTAGAGGTGCTTCATGCGTGAGAAGCTTCAAGATCTATCTTTATTTCAGTTACCTCAAAATTTTCGCGGTGCTTCTCCAGTAAAAGTGCAGTCGTGGTGGGTAGTCCAAGCGCTACTGTTTTATATGTTCTCCTCAATTTATGTATGGCTGCCACATATTTTGATCAATTTTTTTCAAAAGAATAAAAAAAGCTGTCTATTGGAGGCTGGTTGAAAAATTTGTTGTACAAAAAGCATGTAAAGTAATCTTTCTAGGTAAAGGGGAGTTAAGTACAGTTTCAAACTATTTTGAGAGATTGTCTAAATATAAATCTATGATAGTGCCAGTGGAGTTTGAATCACTTAATTTTAACTACGTAAATGAAATGCAGCGAAGTAAGTTGATAATTACTTACATTGGTAGGGATGATGATATAAAAGGATTGGAAGGCTTTATTTCTGAATTGAACAGTATCTCAAGAAGTTTAAGTTTTTCTATAACGTTGAATCTTGTCGGTTCTTTTTTAGAGAGTAATGTTGAACGATATAAAAATTTGAGTAAATCATTTGATTTAAAGTATCTTGGGCCAATTTTTGGTTCTAAAAAATATGATTTATTATCCAGGTCTTCTTGTTTGGTTGTGCCAAGTAAGTATGAAAGCTTTTGCATTTCTGCGCTTGAGTCCCTTTCAGTTGGTCGGCCTGTTTTGATGTCTGATAAAGTCGGGATTTCGAGAGATCTAGATAAATCGGACTATTGTTTTGTATATGAATTAAATAGTTCTTCTTCGTTAAAGGAAAATATTATTATGCTGTTTGAGCGTCAATTTGACGAAACATCTTTCAAACAACTTGAAGACGATCTTGACCAATTTTCGTCAAGTTCAATCCAAATTAAATTGAATGAGTTGCTAAATGAGTTTTAGATACCAAGAGTTATCAACCTTTAAAATACCGGTAAACTTTCGCGGCAGAGGAGCTACTTATGTGCAGCTATGGTGGTTGATTCAATCTACTTTATTCGCAATGTCACCACAATTTGCCTACGGTTGGAGAAGGTTTTTGCTGCGTTGTTTTGGGGCAAAAATTGGAAAAGGCGTGATCATTAGGCCGTCGGTGCGAACTACCTACCCTTGGAAATTAAATATTGGTGACAATTCATGGGTAGGCGATCATGTTGAGCTATATACCTTAGGTGAGATTACAATAGGCAATAATGCCGTGGTTTCTCAGAAGTCATATTTATGTACTGGTTCACATGATTTTAAAAAGGATTCATTTGATATTTACGCCAAACCCATAGTGATTGAAGATGAAGCATGGGTTGCAACTGACGTGTTTATCTCCCCGGGAGTAACGGTTGGCAAAGGTGCTGTAATTGGTGCTCGTAGTTCTGTATTTAAAGATATGCCTCCAGGGATGATCTGTACCGGATACCCTGCTAAACCAGTCAAGCCTCGATAACTGTAAATGGATTTATATTATGAAATGAATAAAGTTCTTATTCTATCGCCTTTTTTCTACCCAGAGCCTATTTCAACTGGTAAATACAATTCGTTAGTGGCAAAAGAGCTTTCTTCCCAAGTGGACAGCATTGATGTGCTCTGTGCTCATCCTATCTACCCTAAGTGGAAGGTAGAGCCAACATCAAATCAACTCGAATGCGTAACCGCTATAAGAGGCGGGAGGTATTTAAAGTTCCCAAATAATGTTTTGATACGCCGTGCAGTCTTAGAGCTTTGGTTTTGTCTCTTTGTCCTTTTTAAACTCACTTTTTCTAAAAAGAAGTACACTCACATAGTGCCAGTGTTTCCCCCGAGCCTCTTCATGCTATTTGTGCCTTTACTTGCAAGGAAGGCAAATATTACGGGCATCGTTCATGACTTACAGGGTGTGTATGCCAATCGTAATTCTGGTTTTTTAAAAAAGCTCATTTTCGGTGCTATAAAAGCTGTAGAGAAAAGGGCCTTCAAAAGTTGTGATCAACTAATTTTCCTGTCAGAAGATATGATGCGTGTTGCATCCGAGCAGTACGATCTGGATGTGGGAAAGAATACTGTTAACTACCCGTTCGTCACTATAGATAAATTCACTAATAAAGGTAATTTGCGCCATATCATCCCTGATGATCAGATCGCACTTGTTTACTCTGGTGCCTTGGGTGAAAAGCAGGCGCCAAAACAATTGGCTTCTTTTATGGAGGCTGTAGTTCAGGCAAATGACAATGTGAAAGCTTATATCTTCTCTCAGGGGCCTGAATTTGAAACTCTAAAAAGTGAGTATCAGACTATTCAGTTTCACTCTCTAGTGGATGAAGACGACCTTCCTGAATTGCTCATGCGCTCCTCTGTTCAGATACTTCCACAGGCAGAAGGTACCTCGGATGGGTCTTTGCCATCAAAATTGCCCAATTTGTTGGCGAGTAGATGCAAGATTTTTTGTATTACTGACCCCGGCAGTGAATTAGTACGTATTCTTAACTCCTATTCCAACGCTACTGTGGAGCATAAGTGGGATATTGAACAGCTACGGGACAGCTGTCAGGAGCTTATAAATAGTGATGTAACAAGTGAAGCGGATAATGAATTGTTGGATAAGTTTCGTATTCAGACCCTTGTAGATAAAATCTTGATGAGATAATTATGGAAAACATTATTGTATTTGGTGGTTCGGGTTTTATTGGTACGCATTTATCTAAAGCTCTCCTTGATCAGGGCGAGCATGTCATTGTTGTAGATCTGAAACCTCCGAGATTTGGTCATGATCATCTTGAATATATTCAGGGTGATGTCAGGGATTTGAGTGGTCTCGCAATAAGTCAGCCGATTACCAGGATCTATAATTTTGCAGCAATTCATACGACACCGGGGCACCCTACCCATGAGTATTACGAAACTAATGTTGCTGGCGCGAATCAGGTCTGTAAGTTTGCTGAAGAAAACAATATCAATGAGATTGTTTTCACAAGTTCTATATCTGTCTATGGGCCTGATGAAGAACAGAAAGATGAGCATACTCAGTTAACACCCAATTCTTCTTACGGCTACTCTAAAATGCTTGCTGAGCAAATTCATAAGGCCTGGATGGAGCGTGGTTCAGTTAGAGTGCTGACAACAATAAGGCCTGCTGTAGTCTTTGGGCCAGGGGAAGGCGGTAATTTCACTCGTTTAGCGACGATGCTGCAGAAAGGATTCTTTGTATACCCGGGAAGGAAAGATACGATTAAGGCATGCATCTACGTTGAAGACCTTTTGTTTCTGATTGAAGAAGCTCGTAAATCTGACAATAACTTTGAACTTTTAAATGGGGCATATCCTGAAAGGTATACTCTCGAAGATATTATTCTTGCATTTAAAGAAGACCATTTTAGTGATGTGAAACTGTTCACTGTTCCCAAGTTTGTCATCCTAAGTGCGGCAAAGGTCTTTCAATTATTTAACGTGTTCAATGTTGGTATCCACCCAGATCGGGTGATGAAGCTTATACGCTCTACAAATATTTACCCTTCTTGGCTTGAAGAGAGGGGGATCAGCATACCAGGGAATATTAATTCCGCCTTGAAGCGCTGGTCAAAAGAAACAAACGGAAAGTTTAATTAATTTTTAGAAGACGCTTAGAAAGTTAAAGGAAAAACGATGACTAAAAAGGTTGCCCTTATCACCGGTGTTACCGGCCAGGATGGCTCATATCTAGCTGAATTTTTATTAGAAAAGGGTTATGAGGTTCATGGCCTTAAGCGCCGTGCATCATCGTTTAATACTGAGCGTGTTGATCATATCTATCGTGATCGCCATGAAGAGGATGTGTCGTTCTTCCTGCACTACGGTGACCTGACCGATAGCTCTAACCTGACGCGTCTCATCCAGCAGATTCAGCCGGATGAGGTGTATAACCTGGGTGCGCAGTCTCATGTGGCGGTCTCTTTTGAGTCACCTGAATACACAGCCGATGTTGATGGTATGGGTACACTGCGTCTGTTAGAGGCGATTCGCTTTTTGGGCTTAGAGAAGAAGACCCGCTTCTATCAGGCGTCTACCTCTGAGTTGTATGGTCTGGTGCAGGAGATTCCGCAGAAGGAAACCACGCCTTTCTACCCGCGCTCGCCCTATGCTTGTGCCAAGCTCTATGCCTACTGGATTACCGTGAACTACCGTGAGTCATATGGCATGTACGCGTGCAATGGTGTGCTGTTTAACCATGAATCTCCGCGCCGTGGTGAGACCTTTGTTACCCGCAAGATTACTCGGGCGCTGGCTAACATTGCCCAGGGTATAGAGAAGTGTCTGTACTTAGGGAATATGGATGCGCTGCGTGACTGGGGCCATGCGAAGGATTATGTCAGGATGCAGTGGATGATGCTGCAGCAGGAGCAGGCAGAAGACTTCGTTATTGCTACCGGTAAGCAGATCTCTGTTCGTGAGTTTGTGCGCATGTCGGCTGCAGAGTTGGGTATTACCCTCAGCTTTAAAGGCGAGGGCGTAGATGAGTATGCGGTGGTTGATGCGGTATCCGGTGATAATGCACCGGGCGTATCTGTGGGTGATGTGATTGTGCGCGTCGATCCTAAATACTTCCGCCCTGCTGAGGTTGAAACCCTGCTGGGAGACCCGGCTAAAGCGAAAGAGAAGCTGGGTTGGGTGCCAGAGATTACCGTGGAAGAGATGTGCAAGGAGATGGTTGCGCACGATCTGGATGCCGCTAAACGCTTCCGTCTGCTGCAGGACAGTGGATACGATGTCGCACTGCGTCGGGAGTAATTGATATGCGTATCTTTGTAGCAGGCCATCGCGGCATGGTCGGATCGGCTATTTGCCGTCAGTTATCGGCGCAGGATGGTGTTGAACTGGTTACGGCAACCCGTTCTGAACTGGACTTGCTGAACCAGAGCGCCGTCGAAGCGTTTTTGACTGAGCAAAAGGTTGATCAGGTTTATCTGGCTGCGGCCAAGGTGGGCGGTATTCATGCCAATAACACCTACCCGGCTGAGTTCATCTACGAGAACCTGATGATTGAAGCCAATATCATCCACGGTGCGTTTAAAGCGGGTGTTAAAAAGCTGCTGTTTTTGGGCTCATCCTGCATCTATCCAAAAATGGCTGAGCAACCAATGAAAGAGTCGGCGCTGCTGACTGGTGTGTTAGAAGCCACCAATGAGCCCTATGCCATCGCTAAGATTGCGGGCATTAAACTCTGTGAATCCTATAACCGTCAGTATGGCGTGGACTACCGTTCTGTAATGCCAACCAATCTCTATGGCGAGAACGATAACTTCCACCCAGAAAACTCCCACGTCATCCCCGCGCTGATGCGCCGCTTCCATGAAGCCAAACTCGCTAATGCACCGGAAGTGGTTGTCTGGGGTTCGGGTAAGCCGATGCGTGAGTTCCTGCATGTCGATGATATGAGTGCGGCCAGTGTGTTCGTGATGAACGTTGCGGAAGAGACCTATCAGCGTTGTACCCAGCCGATGCTTTCTCATATCAACGTCGGTACGGGTCTGGACTGCACGATTGCAGAGCTCGCCAACACCATGGCTGAGGTGGTTGGGTTTGAAGGCAAGGTGGTGTTTGATGCGACCAAGCCTGATGGAACGCCTCGGAAGCTGATGGATGTTTCGACCTTGAAGGCATTGGGGTGGGAGTATTCGATTAGTTTGCGGGATGGGTTGGCTTCAACCTACGAGTGGTTCCTAAAGAATCAAACTACTGTTAGGAATTAACCCAAAATATAAGTCCACATAATTTTAAATATTTTATAAATTACTCTTGAAGTTAGGAGTTTTTTCGAAATTAAATGCTAAAATATAGATCTAAATTTAGGATCTATATAGTTATGTCCATTCTTGTCACAGGCGGTGCCGGCTACATTGGCTCGCATACGCTGATCGCCTTGATTGACGCCGGTTATCGTTGTGTTGTTGTCGATGATCTCTCTAACGGCAGTGCCGAAGCGGTAAGACGGATTGAGATGCTAACGGGTGAGAGAATACCGTTTTATCAAATTGACGTGGCTGACCCTTTGTTACTCTCTAAGGTGTTCTATGATCATCTCATTACCGGCGTAATTCATTTCGCAGGGCTGAAGGCTGTTGGTGAGAGTGTCGAAAAGCCTATTGATTATTACCAGGTTAATCTTGGTACTACGCTAAACCTGGTTCGCTGTATGGCTGAAGCGGGTGTGTTTAAATTGGTGTTTAGTTCGTCGGCAACTGTATATGGTTCAGAAGCGCCTGTGCCCTATGTAGAGGGCTACGGTCGTGGAATTACCAGTAATCCCTATGGCACCTCTAAAGCGATGATCGAACAGGTGCTAGAGGATGTGGCTAAATCGGAGTCGCGTTGGCAAATCTCTTTGCTGCGTTACTTCAACCCCATTGGTGCACACTCGTCTGGTGTTATTGGAGAGGATCCACAGGGTGTTCCCAATAATCTTATGCCTTTTATGGCTCAAGTCGCTGTTGGAAGGCGGGCCGCTTTACAGGTGTTTGGTGGAGACTACCCCACCCCAGATGGCACCTGTCGACGTGATTATTTGCATGTAATGGATCTAGCGGAAGGGCATGTCGCTGCATTAGAGAACAATCACCATCTTGGCTGCGATGCAATTAATCTAGGTACGGGATCGCCAGTTTCCGTATTAGAAATGATTCATGCATTTGAATCCGTTACCAATGTACAGATTCCATTCACTATTGTGGATAAGCGTGCAGGTGATTTACCTGAGTTCTGGGCGGATGCCTCTAAAGCTAAACAACTTCTTGGTTGGCAGGCTAAGCGCTCGCTTGAAGAGATGATGATTGACACATGGAACTGGCAGTCTAAGAACCCTGATGGTTATCGCTAAGTGTTTTTATCGCAACGCAGCTCAGTAAGCCTGTGGATGTACCCCCTCTAAAGTGCGACGGGGTAGTAGCCCGGGCTGAAGCCCTATTGGTTTGAACAGTGCTATGTAGGCTTTCAGTGAAGGCGTTACTTGGTTCTGTTCGAAGGCTGAAATGGTTCTCCGGCTTACGCCAGTAAGCTTGGCATATTCTGATTGTGATAATCTAAGCACCTTTTTTCGAACATTTTGTAGTAGTTCGCCCTCGGTTATTGCTCCGGTGTAGAGCTGAGTGAGTAGCTCTGCAAGGATATCTTCTGATGAGCGGTTATTATTTTGATGTATCACAGCAGCCCCCATCTCGTTAGCCTCTCTTCAATCGTGTTCATGCCAAGTGCTGGAATTGATAGCAGATCCTCACTGACTACGCGCTGTAGTAAACGTTCTTTCAACCCAAGTAGCTTATCTGCGGTATGCCTTAGTGAAGTTAAACATCTGTCTTTATCAATGTCAGTGGGTAAATTTTGAATGATAGCCTGCCAGTCAACTTCGCCGCCTCGTTCGTAATTATTACCCCATCGGGTTGTACGAACGATTCCTTCTGGGTCTGCTTTCATAGGGGCGAAGTCATAGATAGGAGCTAGCGTGATTTTGCCAGCTTGTTTTAGCAGTGAAGTATTCCTGCCGTGGTTATCGCTGTTGGCAAAGATGATGTTTAACAGATCACGCTGTAGCCACTCTTCAACCAGTGCCTGTTTAGAGAATGTGGGATCGTCTTGTGCCAAAGCTTTACTTAGTTTTTGGATGACGTCAAAGTGGTTTAAGTGACTTCCAGGTGCGGCTGACAAAACTGAGTAGATAGATTCTAGACCTAAGTGATGAATCGTATCCTGCGAATAGCTGACATCAAACCTAGGTAGCCAAAGTGATGGGTAACGCTCACCTTCGATCAACTTGAGTTGGCTTATTTGCACCGTGCTGAAGCCAAGGGCAGCTAGTTCGCAGTAGTAATGATACTCGGCTCGAAGTAGCTCACAATCTATGTGGGTCTTTTTGCCTCGCGGGAATTTGACAAGATAGTGCTGGTCGGTGTTCGAACTATCGTCCTGCCAAGTATCAATCCAAACCTGGTTATCCTCAGTCAGTCGTACTAATACTTTTGGCGCCTCTCCCGCTGCGCCGGTAGCGCCGCCACTTACGGCTCCCATTTCTAAAGCATAGTCTAGGAAGTCGTTTTGGCGATCAGCGATATCTTCAATGCTGAATCGTCGGAGTGTTGACGCATTGCGCTTTTTCGGGACGGATTCGCGAATCCGAAGGTTGCCAACCGGCGCAATGCAGCCATTTGCTAAGAGAGCTGTATCTTGCTCGCCTTGTGGGAGGTTTCCAAGCGATAAAAAATCCACCCAGTAGCGTCTGCTTGAGCCTGATGGCACGATGTCATCCATAAAACCAAACCATTGATTTGACCGATAGGGGAGCATTAACTCAACGGGTAAGTTCAGGCTGCATGCGTGCTCTGCTCGTGAAAACAGGTGTGCCATCGCGTAATCTTGGTTGTACTCCAATTTACACGGGCTTAACCGCCCCTTTTGAGGTTCAAGAATTTCGAGAGTTGCGGCATTCTGCCACGTAGAGTTGGTAAATATTTCGATGTTCAGCTTCATATGTGCATAAATCTGCTCAATTAATTGCATTTAGATTAACATATGAGCAGTAATTTGCACATTATGTGTTTACTGTTACTATACCGCTACCTGTTTATTGGACTTTAGCTGCTCATGTCACGATTAATTGCCTTGGTCGCTTTTGCATTATGCGCAATGTTGGTTGGATACGGGCTGTTTCGCCCCGAGCCAGCCCCAAACCTATTCTCGCATTCAGACAAGTTCTTCCATGTTGGCGCGTTCGCTACGCTCTATTTAACCGGTGTCTTTGCTTTGGCGGCAAAACGCGTGCGTTTATGGGTGGTTGTTGGCTTCTTAATGATGGCCCCGCTGAGCGAAGTGGTGCAGAGTCTCCTGCAAGCGTCTCGACTGTTCAGCATTGAGGATATTGTTGCTAATGCTTTGGGTGTAGGCGTTGGAGTGGTTCTGCACTTTGTTTGGCAAATTCTTGGATCCAATAAGTCTCTAAAAAATTAATTAAATCCGTGCACTAGAGATGGTGATCAAGTGGCCCAAAAAGCCTTTTACTCTGCACTCTTTTGGTCTTTTGATTCCTGAAGTGATTCATTGCCACAGCCAAGGCACCTGTACTTCTTTTTATTTCTGTATTTGATTCGTTCTATCCAGGTTCGTTTAACTCGTACCAAAACCGAACGGCACTGCTTACAGGTCAAAGACATTCCAACCCCAATTAAAAGTAATTACGTAGACTTATATTCTAAGTATTTTTATGTCTCGGAAATAGAGCTTATTGATTCTCTTTTTATAAAGATTAGTAATAACCGTTAGCAGTGGTTGTTTTTATTGAATTTCGAGCTACATTAGCTAACCAATTGGTTAATATTTTGGACACACGAAATGGCTGGGATTAAGTTTTTTATTGAGTTGCTTAGGCTGCTAGAGCTCAATGAAAAATCATTGGATCTCACTGGAATGACAACGGTTGATCATTCCGTCATTAGCTATTTGATCGATGTATCCGAAGTTAAAACCGATCCCTTCTCTGCAAACTATGATGACTTCACCAATGCCTATGGTGAAGTTTGTTCCCACACGCAATTCTATAAATCGCTCAACAAACTTATCCATGCGGGTTATCTAAAACGAGCCGGTGGAGTTCGTAGCCGAACCTATCAGTGGGTGTTTTAGATTTACAATTATTGATTTACCTACACGACCATACACCTAGTCCCGTAGTATTCACTAATGCCCTTTACTGCTCTGGAAAGAGCGAGGGCATCCAACGAGACGCTAGGTTTGCAGGAAATGCAATTTGTAATGGGGCGCGAGTAGAAGTGGATTGAATGACTCCAAATTTGCGAAGTTCGGTAACGTATCGTCGAGCTTGTCTATCAGTTGTGCCAACAATTTCTGGTATTTCTGATCGTGAAATTTCTCCTCGATAAAGGAGTGCTTGTAGTATTTTGGGGGCTGGTACTGAAAGGTTTCCTAGGCAGACCTCATCCTGTGCCCACGCCATGATTCGTTTGTTTAATTTGTTAGGCTGTATCAAGTCTGCCATGAATTTTACTTGGTCTATACAGGTCAACAAGAAAAACTCAGTGAACCGTGCTAATGCCTTCTGGCTTCTTGCCCCACGTCCATCGGTGTCACCTTGCCGAACTAAATCGCACTCCATTAGGTGAGCTTTGTATTGGGAATGCTGACGTGCAAGGCCGCGTGAAATTGACCAAATACCACCGGTGTTAAGACCGTCCAACATTGTGGCATAAGACATTAGCCGGGCTACGCGTCCATTACCATCTAAAAAAGGGTGTATCCATAGTAGTCGATGGTGAGCGGCAGCGGCTGTTAATACTCTTTCAACGTTGCTGTTAGAAGTGTAGACAGATTCAAATCGTTCCATGAAGCGTGTGAGTGCTTCAGGGCTTACAGGCATATGATTGCCAACCTTTACGTATTGTTTTCTTAGCTCACCTGGCACTATTTGAACCCTTTCACGGGTTTCAGGATTCTCAATCCATAAAAGTTCATCAGGCAGGTGTTCGTAAAAGCGTCTATGGACCTCGCAGATGCCTTCTATTGTCGTTGAGCGACCGCTCAAGTTACCCTTATCAATCCATTGTTGAACAAGCACATGGGCTCTTGCTTCAAGTTGCAGATCGCGTTGCTCTCGATCCTCGCTGTAGTCATTTGCTAGGGCTCTCTCTATATCGACTGGATGAGTGTTGTGACCTTCAATTAAGTTTGAATAGTAACAATTCATTGCTCTTACTAGTTCTGATAAAGCCTCTAATAGCGGTGTTGGTAGGCTGCTGCGAAGTTCAGCCGAACATCGTGCTAACTCGAATGCAAGATCGGTAAGCTCAGGATATTTACCGTCTGGAAGTTTCATTGGTTCTGACCTTTCCCCTTAGTTAGTACCACTTCTTCGATGAGATTTTGCTAAGCAGCACGCTTAGCGAATTCCTCTGGTGGCACATAGCCAAGTGCACTATGTGGTCTTACTTTATTGTAATGATCTCGCCATAAATCGATCTCATATCTTGCTTCATCCAGCGTTCTAAACCAATGCTGATTTAGGCATTCGTTTCTAAATTTGCCATTCAAGCTCTCAACAAAAGCGTTTTGAGTGGGTTTGCCTGGCTGAATAAATCCTAGCTGCACAGCTGTCTCTTTGCTCCAAAAGAACATCGCCTTGCTAGTAAACTCTGTTCCGTTGTCACAAATAATCTTTTGGGGCTTGCTGCGTGATTCAATCAGCTCTGATAAGAACCTAGCGACTTGTCGTCCACTGATTGATATCGAGACCAACTGCCCAACCATTTCTCTTGAGTAGTCATCCACAACATTCAAAACCCTAAATCTGCGACCTCCAGCCAGTTGATCTGCAACAAAATCCATAGACCAGCGTTGATTGACTTCAGTAGGTAGTTCAAGAGGTATCCTAGGACGAGCTAGTTTTTTGCGCTTCTTAGTCCTGACCTGTAGCCCTTCTTCGGTATAGAGGCGATATGTACGCTTCTTGTTAATGACTAGCCCCTCAGTCTTAAGAAGACTGTGCAGCATCAAATAACCGTAAGCTGACTGCTTTGCAGCCAGTTCTTTCAATCGATACCGAAGTGCTG
>NZ_WBYO01000006.1:0-142561 GCF_013283345.1 Marinobacterium sp. xm-d-564
GCCTTGAGCGTCTGGCAGGTGAAATATTTATAGGTTTTGGCTTGAAGCGAGCCCCTTCGAGGTATTAGCAGAGACGGCAGCTTTGTGCCGTTAGACGTAGCCCCGCTTAGCGGTCAAACACGACCCATAAGAGACATTCGTAGAGAGACTCTAATTGGTGTATAGCGTTTTTCTTGGGAAGAAGGTGCTTGATAGTATTGAATATTAGAATTATCTAATATAAAGTATCCGCAGTTGTGAAGTTCTAGCGATTAAGCGGTATATTGCTTGTACATTCGCAGAAACATTATTTGAAATCTTTATAAAGATGAGAAGGCGCTATGGTTAAGCAACAAGATTCGGATCTGCCCCTACAAATCAATTACCCAGAAAATGCCCCTAAAACTCCAAAGATGAGTTTTAAAATGAAATATTTAATCATTCTGATTCTCCCTTTATTTATGTTTTTAGGTGCTGTCTTAGGAATGTATTTCCAGCCACCAGGGCTTCAAAAATTTTACATTTTGACAGGCTTAGAGCCTGGTGCAGGATCTAAGTCACCAATTGCAATTCCTCCAGAAATCAACCTTCCTAAAGAAATGGAACTAACCTTACTTCCCAGTGATGTGGTTGGTTTAGCTAAAATCATACCTCAAGGTGATATTGCGATAGTTGCATCTCCATACGGTGCAGGTGATGCACGAGTTGCAAAAATTAATGTCTCGATTGGTGATGAAGTATCTAAGGATGATCCCTTAGCATATCTCGATAATAGAGATACTCTTGAAAGTGCAGTATTACTTGCTGAAGCTGGACTGGCTGTTCGGGAAGCTTCAGTTATACAAACTAAACACGCTGTTCAAGCCAGTAGAGATGAAGCTCAAGCGAGCTTAGATCTGGCTAGGGCTTCAGCTATAGATGCTCAAGCCAATTTTGAACGTACACAGGCATTAAAAGATAAAGGCTTAACAACCGCTGCCGCACTTGATTCTGCTAAATCTCGCCAGCTTGAAACACTGCAATCAGTCACTCGTGCGGAGGCCACATTGGCTAGATTTTCATCGATAGACATTGAAGAGCAACCTGATGTAGTGGTTGCAAAACGAAATTTTGAATCTGCAAAAGCTGAATTGGCACGAGCTAAACTAGATCTAAATCGTTCCGTTGTTCGAGCGCCTATAGAAGGTACCATTCTGGATATTCATGTAACTCCAGGTCAGCGCCCGCCTGTCGATGGGATAATGGAAATGGGGAACACGAGACAAATGATGGCTGAAGTTGAGATTTGGCAAGATCGTATTGTTGAGGTAAAGGTTGGACAGCCTGTGGAGCTGACTGCAAATTCTTTAAAAGAAAAATTACTAGGAACAGTCCAACAGATTGGTATAACTGTTGGACGACAGGGACTTATATCAGATGACGCTGCCGCCAACTCTGATGCCAGAGTGTTTACAGTGTTGGTTAAGCTTGACCAAGCATCTTCTAAAATAGCTTCCCGTTATACCAACCTTGAGGCTATAGCTCGTATTGATAGCGGAGCAAGTATTAGGTTGGATAAATGAGTAGCTTACTTCAGCGAATACTTGGTCGACTACCTGTAGGGTGGTTACAGCTAACTTATAAGCGTAGCCGATTTGCTTCAGCACTAGCTGGTGTGGCCTTCGCAAATGTTCTGGTGTTCGTCCAACTAGGCATTATGAATTCTGTGGAGATTGCCACATTAAGACCTTATGAGTTTTTTCAAGCGGACATTATGATTTCTGCTGTTGATGCAAATTCACTAACTGAAGGTGGAAATGTCGCTCGTCAATGGATGCTGAAAGCCTTATCAGATTCTGATGTAGTAGGCGCTACAGGATTGTTTGTCGGCAATGTTCCTTGGGATAGGCGAGAAAAATCAATTTCACTGACTACGTTTGGTGTTGACCCTCTTAAACCCGATTTTATTTCAGATGATGTTTCTAAAGATTTAAGGTTGCTTCAGATTCAAAATTCAGGAGTTTTGGATCGATTGGCGAGAGGGTTGTCTTCTGAAGAGGCAGCTGCAATCAGACCGCAAACACCACTTAATTTTGAAACTCTTAATAAAACACTTACGGCTATTGATACATTTTCAGGGGGTGGTGGATTTGGTGGTGATGGTTATATGTTTGTATCTGACCAGACGTTCCTATCCCTTTTTTCATCTCGGAGTTCGTCAGCGCCCGATCACATCTTACTGAAACTTCGCGCAGGAGCTGATACCGAAGTAGTTGTAGGTCGATTAAAAACTCTAATCTCAGATAAATCCCTCAGATTGCGTAGTTACTCAGAAGCCTCAAATGAGGATGTTCAATACCAGCAGACTCAGAAGCCTACAGGTCTGATCTTTGGCTTTGGTGTTTTGATAGGTGTGTTGGTTGGAATAGTGATTGTTTATCAGGTTCTATCCGCTGATGTTGCAGACCACTTGAGAGAGTATGCAACGTTTAAAGCGATGGGCTATGGTAATAAGTTCTTCCAAAGCATTATTGTTGAAGAGGCAGTAATTCTAGGTCTTTTTGGTTTTGTGCCAGGGTTAATTGTAGGGACTTTCATTTTAACTTTCATGGGGAAAATGACGAATCTACCATTGACCATGACGCCTCTAATGGCGGTATCAGTGTTTATTGGTACTGTAATTTTCTCAATTTTTTCTGGTTTGATCGCCACTAGGCGTCTAGCAGCTGCTGATCCAGCCGACTTATTTTAAGGGGAAATCATTGTGGATAAGCCAGTCGTTGCTGTTAAAGATCTGAACTTTTGGTTCGGGAGTGGTGAGGCAAGTAAGCAAGCTCTCTTTGATATTAATTTAGAGTTACCAAGGGGAAGCTTAACTGTATTGATGGGGCCATCAGGCTCAGGAAAAACAACGTTATTGACATTGATAGGTTGTTTGAGATCAATTCATGAGGGATCAATTAACTTACTTGATCAAGAGTTAAATGGAGCTTCCCATGAAAAACTAACTTCAATTCGTCAGCGTTTAGGTTTTATTTTTCAGGCTCATAACCTGCATGAAAGTTTAACAGCGATCCAAAATGTTGTTATGGGTGTTCAAGTTCGTTCGGGCGTGTCTGATGAATTAGCATACAAAGCCGCTGAACAAGCGTTACATTTGGTAGGTTTATCAAGTCGGTTACATTATCTCCCTGCCAATCTTTCAGGTGGACAAAAGCAAAGAGTGGCTGTGGCAAGAGCATTGGTAGGGAATCCTACATTGGTACTTGCAGACGAGCCTACTGCGGCATTGGATAAAGATAGCGCATCAGATGTGGTTGACCTTCTTAAGCGGCTTGGTGCAGCTAGAGGAACAACAACACTTCTAGTTACACACGATGATAGGATTTTGGATCGTGCAGATCGAATCCTTAAGTTAGAAGATGGAAAAATCGTAGATATAGTATGAGCTGATGCTATGTGCCGATAACCGAAGCCTAGCTGAGTAGTCAAAGACGACCCTTATCGGTCATCTTGAAATACTGATAAACTCTTAACGCCTTCCGTTATGAGAGAGTCCCGATGTCTTTTGTATCTCCAGTTGTGTTGAAAGGAGCGAACGTGCTCTTAGAACCGCTGTCACCAAATCATCTCGATGAATTAATTGATGCTGTTTCTGACGGGGAGCTATGGAAACTCTGGTTTACAACGATTCCAAGCCCAGACGGAATGGCAACCGAGATAGAAAGACGGTTAAAACTTCAGAACGAAGGATCAATGCTGCCGTTTGTCGTCCGTTTTATCGAAAATGGGAAGCTATGCGGTATGACAACTTTTATGAATATCGATGGGGCCAACAAAAGAATGGAAATCGGTTCGACTTGGTATTCTAAAAGCGTCCAGAGAACCAGCGTGAACACTGAGTGTAAGCTTTTGATGCTTACACATGCGTTTGAGCATCTGGAGTGCATAGCTGTGGAGTTTCGCACTCATTTTATGAATCAGAGATCCCGTAACGCGATCACCAGACTAGGCGCTAAGCAAGATGGAATTCTCAGGAATCATCAGCAGCTGGCAGATGGATCGTACAGAGACACAGTGGTTTACTCGATTATCGCTCAAGAGTGGTTAGCGGTGAAAAATCATTTGACCGGTAAACTCAAGCTCTAGAGGCGAACGGCGACTTTGTGCCTTTCGGAGAAGGAGTACGTTTCGGCAGAAACCGACCCTTTTGAGACCTTAAGTATTCTCTAATGCAACTACGTGCCGGATATTTCACTCAATGGCTTTGGGAGGATTACACTATGGTTTCCTTCTTGATGGATTCGCTGGGGTGGTTATATTGTATTTATGCAACGCGTAACTTCATTGCTGGCTTACGTTTAGTCTCTGCTGCATCGGCCATCGCATCAAGACTTGCTCTAGCCACGTTCATACGCGCGTTCCACCTCTGCGGGCGATTAAAATATCCGCATACGGCTGTTCAGATCTTTTTTTTTTTTATAATTTGTACTTCTTGCAGTTAAACGAGTTTCCGAGCAGAGGGTTATGGTGTACTTACGCTATACAGTGTTATTGCTGGTGATGATTCTGAGTGGTTGTGCTTCCACTGTTGTGATTCAAAACGAAGCACAAGAGCTTACGCTGTCTGAGTCGAGTTACTCATTAAAAGAGGTCTACGGTCAACGAGAAGATACCGGCGTCAGTATCATCCTCGCGTTTTCCGGAGGGGGTACAAGAGCGGCCGCGCTTTCGTACGGTGTACTCTTGGAGCTCCGCGATACTGTTTCCAGTGCGGGTAATGGCCAGCGTCAACTGCTCGATGATGTGAAAGTGATCAGCGCTGTATCGGGTGGCAGTTTTACGGCCGCTTACTATGGTCTTTACGGTAATCAGATCTTTACCGATTTCGAATCGAAGTTTCTATACCGTAACATCGAAAAAGAGATCACAGACCGGCTGCTGAGCATAAATCGCGTGCTTTCGCCTCAAAGTCGTGGCGAAACAGCCAGAAATGTCTATCGAGAGTTTGTGTTTGGTGATTCAACCTATGCCGATATGCGTCGCGTCAATGCACCGATGATCTTGATCAATGCGTCGGATCTTAGCACTGGCGCACGCGTCTCATTCGTTCAGGATTTCTTCAATCTGCTCTGCTCGAATTTGAATTCCATGCCTGTTGCAAATGCGGTTGCGGCATCGGCGGGTGTACCTGTTCTCTTTGAGCCTGTCGTTGTAGAGAATTACGATACCTGTGACATATCGCCGCTAGTCAAAACAATGGAGCGTGCAAAGGATAACGTCGATAACCAGGAGATCAGTCAGGCTCTATCCGGTATCGTAAAACTGGCACAAGACAAAGAACATTATCGTTATCTTCACCTCGTCGACGGTGGGATCACCGACAACCTTGGATTGAGGTCGTTATATGAAGTGGTTGAGCTTCATGGTGGTATAAAATCGTTTTTCAAAGAGATGGGCCGGCGCAGCGACTCTAAATCGGTTTTGATATCAGTGGATGCGTCGACTGATGCGACGTACGGCATTGGGTTGTCAGAAAAAGAGCCAAACCTTCAGCAGACGTTAAATGCGTTGACCGATATCCAATTGCATCGCTACAACGCCTCTACCATTGAGTTGATTCGAAAACTCTTTAAGTCGTGGAACGACGCGTTATCGACGCGCGATCATAGAGTCGATAGCTATTTTGTAACGGTGGCGTTAGCTGATATTGAAGATATGGAGGATCGGGCTTTCTTCAACCAGATTCCAACCAGCCTGAACCTGATGCCAGAGGAGGTCGATAGACTTATAAAAGCGGGCAGATCTCTTTTGCGAAACAACGCTGAGTTCCAACGATTGGTTAAATCCTTATAGGACGCGATTCTTTGTGATAGGAGCATCCTTTGGCCATCAGGTTTAAACCTTGTACCTATAAAGGGGGCTCAGCCTGTTCTGACTACATTTAAGAAAATGTTTGTTCTGTGTCGTTGAACGAAGTGCCCCAAGCGGAGCAGAACAGACCCAAGTGATCAAGTCTATATTTCTATATTAAACCTTGTTGAATGCAATCTATATTAGTCTCCAATAGAATTCTAGAGGAATTGCGTTTGTTTAGGGACTCTTTCAGTTTATGCATTATGATTGCAGTCGGTTTGGCGCCTATTATTGGTCTTTTGTTAAACGCATCTATCGTTGATTACTACGAAAAATACCTACTGTTATGTGTCGCTGTGACTGCATTTGCAACGGTGGATCAGCTCTATCTACTTCATCGAGATAGTCACAATGAACGCGATTAGATAGACTTGGGACGTCAATTTAACCGTTATCTATCAAGTTAGAACTGCTGCTTTGTGCCGGTAACAGCCTCTCATTGTTACTGGTACATACTCCAAAACTAGCCCTCCTGAATTACCTACACGACCATACACCTAGTTCTCACGTATTCCTCCAAGAACCTTTACATACAAACCTCTACACAGAACGTGTTTTGACGTACATGAACGTACAGATAAGTTCATGTTTGTGAGTTCTTGTAACTAGGCGCTTGGGTAGAGTTCGGACGGATAATCAAAAACCTGGTGATACTTAATCCGTCCGCTTTAAATTAAGGTTTGGCGGCTGTTCACGCCCCACAAGAGACACTGGGTTAGGAACGAAAAACGGCACAAAGCAGCCCTTAATTGTACTAGAATCAAATTAATAACGTTTCTAGGAAGTGATTATGGAATCAAAACGATGATAGACCTGCTTTACACAGCCATCAAAAAACTGCTCATGATGTTTTTACTTCAGCTTGTAGCTGTTTTGACTGTGCCTGTTTATGCGGAGGACAATCCAGCGCCTGACGATTTCGTCGGAGTGCACGCACTAGAAAAATTCTACGGGTATCCAGAAAAACTTCTGCCTGACACTTTATCCAATGTCATTGATCAACCAATCTACCGTGCTAAGTGGGACAGTTTGTTTGAAGGTGAGACGGGCGTAGAAACCTGGTTGGCTGAATACTTGGATAAGGGTGCAGAAGAAAATCCAGTTGAGCTCGTACGGGAAGGCGATTTCGAATTTGAAATTTACAGTCTGTGTGATCCTAACAACTGTCAGGGCAGCCAATTTCATTTTGTCGTCTCTAAAGCCTGCCCTAAGGCTTTCGGGTTGATGACTAGTTTCGACGAAGCCACCCGGCAGTTTGGCGTGAAGCTGAAGCTATATGATGGGGATAAGCCATTGTATATTCTGACTGAGTTGGCTTCGCACTGTTCTTGGGACCACTGGATCGACGAAGTAGGAAAACATGAAGGGCCTGACTATTTAACCGATGTCATCGATAAACC
This sequence comes from Marinobacterium sp. xm-d-564, assembly GCF_013283345.1. NCBI lineage: Bacteria > Pseudomonadati > Pseudomonadota > Gammaproteobacteria > Oceanospirillales > Oceanospirillaceae > Marinobacterium > Marinobacterium sp. xm-d-564. The sequence goes on from NZ_WBYO01000006.1 coordinate 7,275, forward strand.
AGATTACCGGTTGAAGTGGAATAGTTTGTTTGAAGGCGAAGTAGAAGTAGAGCAGTGGTTGGCTGAATACGTGCACAACGGAGCTGTGGAGCATCCTGTTGAGCGCGTAGAGGAAGGCGGTTTCGTTTTTGAAATTTATAGTATATGTGAGCCTCACAACTGTTGGGGCAGCCACTTTTATTGGTTCGACTCCAAAACGTGCCCTCTTGCCCACGGAGTGATGACTAGTTTCAACGAAGTCACGCGTCAGTTTGGCGTGAAACTCAAGCTCTATGATGGGGATAAACCATTGTATGTTCTGACTCAGTTTGCTGACCTATGCAGAGCCAAACTTGAAGAAGATCTGGCTGATCAGGGTTCATAAAAAAGCTTCGCTGGGCCTGCAAAGTTAACGTGATCATTCAATGACACCTATGTGCCGAATACAGCCACTGAACTAGCCATCTCTCAATCGATGTTTGCCACTCCTAACGGAGTGGCATCATCTCTTATCCTTCGCGCTTATGGAGTGGCGTAGCTCCGTGTCGCTTCGCTAACTTCGCTACTGCTCCAGCGCTAAGCAACGAGATGAACAGTATTGACTGCTAGTTCTGAAGTTTAGTTTTGTTTTAATTTTTTATTATAGAAAAATGGAACGATTTTGCCTGGCAGGTCATGTTGGGCTGTTATCAAAACTAGGGGGTATACCCTGGGACATACCCGCTTACCATTACTCCCTAGTTCCTCTTCAGTGCCAATCATTACCGCCATATTTGGTATTACTTATATCTTTACTCTTATATAGGGGTTCACCACTTTTGGACGAGCTTGCTCAGCAAAAGATCAGACCAGACCAGACTAGCCATACGTAAAACCCCTCGCGTTTGGTGAGAGGGTTTTACTTACTTACACAACTTACTGATCACACATACCCCCCCCTAGTTGTATTTATCCAAGGGGCTCATTTCCCGAAGTCTGATTCTTGTGGGTGGAATCTAACAACTAGGGGATAAGCCCATGACTAAATTTACAAACCAAGAGCAGCAGGTCATCAATGCTGCGCTTAAGATCATCCAGAACAAGCTCAGCGAAGAGAATGGCCTGGCATTACCAGTAGAGATACAGAACTATCTGCGGATAAGACTGGCATGTGACAAAGACGAATGGCTATGCGCCATGTTCATGAATAACCAGTACAGGATGATCAGCTTCCAGAGGCTCTTTAGAGGCCCTGTGAGCGTATCTAGCATTATGCTGAGGATAATTGCTCGTAAGGCTCTAGAACTCAATGCTGGGGCTGTAGTGCTGTGTCAGAATCATTTAGAGGGTGACGTAGTACCTAGGGATGAAGATCGGGTGTTAACAGGCAAGGTTAGAGATGCACTGGCGTTGTTTGGCATACAACTGCTAGATCACATCTTCGTATCTAAGAAGGATTCGTACTCGCTGGCTGAGCATGAGTTGTTGTGATTGATGTGTTTTTGGTAGAGCGTAATTAAACAATTTGGGTTGTTTTGGTAGTACAAAAAGTGGTACAAAATAGTTGTTTGTTACGTAATATTGAGTAAAAAGTAAACCCCACTCGGAGCAAGACCAAATAGGGACCTGTTAGGCGTGGCCCACGCTAGGTCCGGGTAGGTCGCTGGAGGTTAGGAGTGATCCTAATCCTAGATGAATGACTGTCCACGACAGAACCCGGCTTATCGAAAGACTCACCCAATACCAAAAAGGCCGCTCTCAAATAGAGCGGCCTTTTTATTGGTCACTACCGCCTAATCTTTATATTTTTTATGGCACTCTATGCACTGGTTTCTAAGGCTGTGCAGTGTGTCTTGAAAACGCTTCAGATCGTTTGGAGTCTCTTCTGAAAGTTTCTCGGTGGTTGCAACAAACTCCGCCATCATCGATTGAAATTCAGAACCCTCGCTCCAGATCGATGCATTAGCATCACCCCAGGGGGCTTTAGGTTCAAACTGGGAAGCTAAGGGCTGTGTCGCTTTGACTAGATTGGCCGAATACTTCTTGATCAGCTCTGGCTGAAAAGAGATTCGCTCTTTGGCCATATCGTCCAGTGGTGAAAAATTACGCCGTACCTCCTTAAAGCTGTCAGTACGAAGCGAATGCCACTCTCTAAAATACTTCCCATCGGTCTCTTGGGTGTAGTGTTGGTAACCCAAAACGGATAAACCGATCATTGCCAGTAAACCGATCGTGATGATGGATATTTTTCTGTTCATGTCATTTGCCTGAATTGAGCTCTATTCATAGATTACAAATTTCGCTAGGGTAGCAACCCGTTTAGCTTTTGTGCCGTATACGATACCTCATGCGTAGCCGTTCAGGCAGATAATTTAACAATAGGTGTTAGGGTTTTGGTTAACGTTGGTTTTTTGGATGGTGGTGTAGGTCAGGAGATCTTTCAGCGTGCGGGCAAGCCACGTCACGCTCTCTGGTCTGTCGAAGTTATGATGAACCAGCCTGATATTGTTCGTCAGGTGCACTCGGATTATCTTAATGCTGGTGCGAGAACACTCTGTCTAAATACCTACACCGCGACCCCAACTCGTCTCAAGCGAGCGGGTGTCACTCATCCTATTGAGTCCATCTACAGCTTGGGCAGCAAAACGCTTGAATCCATTCGTGAATCCTCTGACACTCATTTTGATATTGCAGGTGTGTTGGCTCCGATTGAGGGGAGCTATTTACCCAATCCGCCACGCAGCTACCAAAGCCTGTTAGATGAGTTTCGATTGATCTGTGCGCTGCAGCCAGAGGTTGATCTGTTAATGATCGAAACGATGAGCAACTCCACTGAAGCGCGTGCTGCATGCCGGGCGGCACAAGAGACCGGTAAGCCTTTTACTCTTGGTATCCGTGTTGAACCCAATGGTCTGTTGAGATCAGGGGGGTCGATAGAAGATCTCTTAACCGCTGTGAAAGAGTTTGATCCCAATGGGTACTGGATCAACTGCTCTGCACCCGAGGAGGTGCCTGCAGCATTGAAACAGATCGCTGACCATCACAAACCCTTTGGTGCCTACGCTAATGGCTTCTCATCTGTTGAGCCCCTGGCTGCTGGTAACTCGGTCGCCGAGTTGATGGAGCGTAAAGATCTTACCCCGCATCAGTATGCCGAACTGGCGCTGGATTGGTTTGAAACGGGTGCTCGGTTAATCGGTGGTTGTTGCGCGATCTCTCCCAAGCACATGCAGCAGACGGCCGAGTTGCTCTCTCTTCAGGGTGCGCAGTTGGTGCCGGTCTCACAGATCCTGAAACCCTAATCGCTACTAAGCCACTAGGCGGTCGTTAGGTGTGCACCATCATGGTGCATAACTCTGCCCATTGACTGTGCATTTTTGGTGCGTACTCTCAATCTGTTTATATTTTATCCTATAAAAACAAAGGTTTATAATTTCTGGTACCCTGTTTGCAGTAGCTTCATAACGAATACTTAGATGAACTGTTATGAGTCGACTACTGCTCTCTACCGATCTGGATGGAACCCTTCTAGATCACTACACCTATAGTGCCGCGCCCGCGGACACACTCTTTCCGCTATTAAATCGGCTGAATATCCCTTGGATTTTCAATACCAGTAAAACAGCACCTGAGTTGATTGCGCTGCGAAGCCAGTTGGCCAACTCACACCCCTTCAGTGTCGAGAACGGTGGAGCTATTTATCTGCCCAAGGGGAGTCAGTTAGCAGCTGATTGGGAGATGCAAGAGCACCTCGGGTTTAACGTCATCAATCTTGGCCTGACACGCTCTGAAATTTTGTCACGAGTTGAGCCTTTCAGATCGCAGTTCAACTTCTATGGTCTGTCGGAGGTCTCTGCTGATGAGATGGCTGCTTTGACCGGGCTCTCGCTTGAACGGGCTCAGTTAGCTCTGGATAGGAACTTCAGCGAACCCCTGGTCTGGAGAGACTCTGAAGAGCAGCTTCAACGTTTTGCGCTATCTCTAGCGAAGGTGGGTATCCAAGTCGTTAAAGGGGGGCGTTTTGTCCACCTGCAAGGTGAAGTATCAAAAGCGCTCTCTCTTGCGTGGTTGATCGATCAGTATAAAACGCTTTGGAACAGTAGTGTCGAGAGTGTTGCGCTGGGTGATGGTGAGAACGATCGCGCGATGCTTGAGATGGCGGATATTGCCATACAGGTTCGATCTCCCGTTCATAGCTTTCCAGTTATTAATGCCTCAGGTGAGGTGATTCAAACAGATCTTTGCGGGCCAGAGGGTTGGTATCAAGCGGTTAAGGCCTTGATCACTGATCGATTCCCCGATGCATTTTAATTTAGGAGTATTTCATGGGCGATTTTTATCAAAACGGTATCATTACAACGCTGCATAATTTGTCAGATAGACCGGTTGAAGCGCTTGAATCAGAGTTGATGGAGTTCTCTAAGCAGCGGCCAATGGGGTTGATCCTACCCTGTCTCTACTCGGAGTTGGAGACCGAAGCGATGCCCAATATTCTTGAGCATCTAAAGCAGGTCCCCTACCTGTCACAGATCGTGATCGGTCTAGATAGGGCCGATGAACAGCAGTACCGTGATGCCTTAAAATTTTTCTCCGATCTTCCACAAAATACCAAAGTGCTCTGGAATGATGGCCCACGTCTGCGTGCCGTTGATGAGATTTTGCAAAGTCATCAGCTATCCCCCGATCAACCCGGTAAGGGGCGGAATGTTTGGTTCTGCATGGGTTATGTATTGGCATCGGGTGTTGCCGAGTCTGTGGCAATGCACGACTGTGATATTTTGACCTACGATCGTTCTCTGCTGGCGCGACTTATCTACCCGGTTGCCAACCCCAACTTCAACTACGAGTTCTGTAAGGGGTTCTATGCGCGGGTGGCTGACGGCAAGATTAATGGTCGTGTCAGTCGATTGTTGGTTACCCCGCTGTTAAGAGCACTGAAGAAAGTGTGTGGGCCTCTCGATTATCTGGAGTATCTAGACAGTTATCGCTACCCCTTGGCGGGCGAGTTTTCGTTCAGACGCGATGTGATGAATGATATTCGTATCCCATCCGATTGGGGTCTGGAGATTGGCGTATTAAGTGAGATGACTCGCAACTACTCCAACAACCGCCTCTGTCAGGTTGATATTGCCGACATCTACGATCATAAACATCAGGACATCTCGCTCGATAATGAGAATGCCGGACTCTCTAAAATGTCGATCGACATTACCAAAGCGGTGTTCAGAAAGTTGGCGACCAATGGCATTGTCTTTAATCAAGAGACCTTCCGAACCATTAAGGCAACCTACTTCCGGATTGCTCTCGATTTTGTGGAGACCTACCGCAATGACGCACTGATCAACGGTTTGAAGTTAGACGTTCACCATGAGGAGCAGGCTGTTGAGCTGTTCGCTCAAAACATTATGAAGGCGGGAACTCACTTCTTGGATCATCCAATGGAGACCCCCTTTGTACCAAGCTGGAACCGCGTGATCAGTGCCTGCCCAGATGTGCAGCAGATGATTTTAGATGCGGTCGAAGCGGATATGAGCGAATTTGGGGAGGGTTGATCATGACGACACTAAACCACACTCCGCTTGAGCAACGCGTAGCCGCACATCTAACGGCTCTCTACCCTGATAGGGATATTCACGAACTGACCCGGCAGTGTCTGGAAGTTATGCGGGTCTCAGTGGATACCCCCTCTCCTGAACCACATCGAAATATATGGGATCAGTCTGATGTCATGCTGATCACTTATGCTGACTCGCTTAGGAAAGAGGCTGAAGTGCCCCTTAAGACATTGAATGACTTTGTAAAGAGTCGTCTTTCAGAGAGCATCTCGGTGGTTCATCTGCTGCCATTCTTTCCATTCAGTTCCGATGATGGCTTCAGTGTTATGGACTACACCACGGTCAATCCCAGCTGTGGAGATTGGTCTGATATCCGTTCCATGACCCAATCTTTTAAGGTTATGGGTGACCTGGTCATTAATCACTGCTCAAGTCGCAGCCTCTGGTTTGAGAACTACAAAAAAGGGATCGATCCAGGGGCGGGTTACTTTTTTGAAGCCGAGCCTGAATGGGATCTGTCGCAGGTGGTTCGCCCCAGAACTTCGCCTCTTCTTAAAGAGGTACGTACTGTGAATGGCGAGAAGCACGTTTGGTGCACATTCAGTCATGATCAGGTCGATCTAGATTTTACTAATCCAGATCTGCTGCTAGAGATTCTCTCGATCATACATCTCTATCTGGAGCAGGGGATACGTTGGTTCCGCCTCGATGCGGTGGCTTTTTTGTGGAAGGTGCCTGGCACCAGCAGTATCAACTTGCCAGAGACTCATGAGGTGATACGGCTGCTACGACTGCTCATAGAGCACCACTCACCGGACGCCGTCATCATTACCGAGACCAATATTCCCAACTCGGAAAACCTCACCTACTTTGGTAACGCTAATGAAGCGCATCTGATTTATAACTTTTCCCTCCCTCCGTTACTGATTAATACCCTGGTGACAGGTGATTGCACTCATTTGAAGCAGTGGTTGATGACTATGCCTCCTGCCCAATATGGCACAACCTATCTCAACTTTATCGCGTCACATGATGGTGTTGGCTTGCGACCGACTGAAGGGCTGCTGAGCGAATGGGAGATCGACAACCTAATTGGCACCATGCAGAGGTTTGGTGGTCGAGTCAGTTGTCGAACGGACGCCGAAGGAAACTCCAAGCCTTATGAGATCAATATTAGCCTTTGGAATGCTATGGCTGGCACGCATCAGTCGGGTCCTGATGGGCTTCAGTTTGCACGCTTTATCTGTGCAGCAGCAGTAATGATGGCGCTCGAGGGTGTTCCGGCTTTCTACATTCATTCATTGTTAGCGACAGAAAATGATGTCGAACGCATCGAGCACACGGGTAGCTTTAGGTCGATCAATCGTCATGTGTGGGATGCTGATCGATTGGAACAACAGCTCTCTGCAGAGACCCATCACAAAAAGGTGTTCGAAGCGATGCAGGCTCTGCTGAAGGTTCGTCGCAAGCAGCCGGCCTTTCACCCCAACGCGACCATGTACACCTTGCACACAGGGGAATCGCTGTTTGCATTCTGGCGTCAAAGTATCAATCGCTCCCAGAGTATTTTTGCCGTCTATAACATCACCAATGAGCCGCAGACCTTTAATTTGTCGCAGTTGAACCTGGTGATCACCGATGAGTGGACAGATCTCGTTAGTGGAGAGGTGTTTGATGACCGGCTGGCACAAGTGACACTGCGCCCCTATCAATATCTTTGGTTGACCAATAAACCAGCCTAATTCTTTCAGTTATTTGGCACATCGCATAAGCTTGACCTATTAGGGGTTGAGTAGAGCGATGGTGCCAATGAAAGCCATAGTGTTTAGTGCTAGAAAAGATGAGAAGAGTTACCTGATCGACGCCTTTGAGGCTTCAGGTCATGAGGTGATGTTTGAAGAGGTACACCTTAATCGAAAAACTGCCGAGTTGGCGGCCGGTTTCGATGCTGTTGTCGTGTTCGTCAATGATCAGTTGGATGAGTCTTGTCTTGAGAGGCTGGCAGAGCTCAGCGTTAAAACAGTGGCGCTTCGTTGCGCGGGTTATAACAACGTCAATTTAGATGCTGCTAAACGGCTTGGTTTATCGGTTGTACGAGTGCCGGCCTATTCGCCATATGCGGTAGCCGAGCATGCTTTAACGCTTCTGATGACACTCAATCGACACGTTCACAAAGCCTACAATAGAGTGCGAGAGGGTAACTTTTTGCTGGATGGCTTGGTGGGGCGTGATATTCATCGCAAGACGGTTGGGGTAGTCGGCACCGGTAATATTGGTTCAGTCTTCTGCCAAATTATGAGGGGCTTTGACTGTCGTCTGTTAGCCTATGATCCTAATCCCTCTCAAGATCTAATCGAGCAGGGCGTTGAGTACGTAGAGCTTGATAGCTTGCTGGAACAATCAGATTTTATATCCTTGCACTGTCCGCTCACGGCTCAGACGCATCATCTGATTAGTGAGCGTGCATTGGCACTGATGAAACCTAAGGCTATGTTGATCAATACCTCTCGTGGAGGTCTGGTCGATACCAAGGCGGTTATCAATGCACTTAAACAGGGTGGGTTGTCGGGTCTAGCTATCGATGTTTATGAAGAGGAGGCGGATCTCTTCTTTGAAGATCAGTCTAATCGGGTCATTGCGGATGACGATCTGATGCGCTTGATGACCTTTCCCAATGTAATAGTAACCGGGCATCAGGCCTTTTTGACCGAAGAGGCATTAACTAACATTGCTCAGACAACGGCGAACAATCTAACCTGTCTGGAGCAAAAAGCCTCTTGTGAGAACCAGCTTGTTTAAAGGTAACCCATGATAAAAACCATTTTTCTTGATCGATCAACGCTTGGTCCGACGGTCTCAATAACCAAGCCAAGTTTTGAACATGATTGGATTGAGTACGATCGCACCGCTCAGTCTGAAGTGGTCGAGCGTCTGCGTGGCGCCCAGATTGCGATCTCTAATAAGGTGCCTATTCGTGCCGAGGCTTTTGAGCAACTGCCTGACTTGAAGTTGATTGCCGTTGCCGCGACAGGTTATGACGTGATTGATGTGGGAGCTGCTCGTGCCCATGGGGTCAGTGTAGTAAATGTCCGTGGCTATGCGACTAATACCGTCCCTGAGCATGTGTTAGCCCTTATGTTTGCACTGCGTCGTTCCATTGTTGGTTATCGCCAAGATGTTATTGATGGTGAGTGGCAGAGAGCTCAGCAGTTCTGCTTTTTTAACCACCCGATCAAAGACCTTGCTGGAACAACCATGGGAATCGTCGGTCGGGGTGCGTTGGGTAGTGCTCTAGGGCGTCTCTGCTCGGCACTCGGAATGAAGGTTCTCTATGCTGGACGTAAAGGTGAACAGAACCCGCCCGAAGGTTATATCCCCTTCGATCAATTTCTAGCTCAAAGTGATGTGATCTCACTTCACTGCCCGCTGACCCCGGAAACGCGCGGATTGATTGGTGCGGATGAGTTTGCGCAGATGTCTCGACAACCTATTCTGATCAATGCTGGTCGGGGTGGTTTGGTGGATGAACAGGCGTTAGTTGAAGCGATAAACAGTCAGCAGATTGCAGCAGCGGGCTTCGACTGCTTAACCTCTGAGCCAATCAACGACGACCACCCGTTTCACGCTATCCTCACCAGGCCAAATGTCATAGTGACACCTCATGTTGCCTGGGCAAGTGAAGAGGCGATGCAGACTTTATGGGATCAGTTGATCGGTCATATCGATAATTTTCACAAAGGTGAGCCAAGCAATTTGGTGAACTGATTCTCCTCTCTGGAAGATGTTCTCATGGCGGATGTCAGGCTGAAGGCCTGACACCGTCACTCCGTAGTTATTTTCTTGCACCGGCGACTGGCTTTAGCCTGTCACCCGCTCTCTTATTACGCGCGATATTTCTACTACCGCCCCGCTTTTACACCCCTAATAGATGAATTTATATCCACTTTTTTGAAGTTGCATTGCAGCTTGTGTGGGGCTATAGTGGCGTGGAGTGGTAAAAAGTGGGTTAAAGTGGGTCATAGTGGAGAAATGGTGGAGAAATGGTGGGGGAGCCGGCTCTTCGCGTGAGTGGCGATTTAAGTCGCAACTCAAGAGATTCACAGATAGGAGTGGTAACGAATGTTCCGTGGGGTCAACAAAATCAATTTGGATGCGAAGGGGCGCATGGCATTGCCTGCGCGCTATCGCGACCAAATTGCAGACTGCTGCGAGAACCAGTTAGTAGTTACCATCGATACAGAAACTCGCTGTCTACTTCTCTATCCGTTACCGGAGTGGGAAACCATTGAGAAGAAGATTGAGTCTCTACCAAGCTTTAACCCCGCGGCCCGCCGCATCCAGCGTCTGTTGATAGGTCATGCTACTGATCTTGAGCTGGATGCGAACGGCCGTTTTCTATTACCACAACCCCTTCGTGAATATGCGCAGATGGACAAGAAGTTGGTACTTCTTGGTCAGGGCCGCAAATTTGAGATCTGGAGCGAGGACCAGTGGTTAGACGCTCGAGATCAATACCTGGCTGAGACCGATGAGTCGAGTGCTCTGCCAGATGATCTTCAAACGCTTTCGCTTTAGGGGGTGGCTCAATGAGTGACTCTTTCAAGCACATCACAGTCCTTCTAAACGAAGCGGTCGACGCGCTGGTGCAAGATCCAGCTGGTATCTATGTCGATTGCACCTTTGGTCGTGGCGGCCACAGTGCGTTGGTGTTAGAGAGATTGAATGAAGAGGGTCGTTTAATTGCTATCGATAAAGACCCTGAAGCGATCGCTTTTGCTCATCAACGTTTTGCCGATGAGCCGCGTTTCTCAATTGAGCATGGCTCCTTCTCACAACTTCAATCCTTTATCGAAGCGCGTGGCTTAACGGGCAAGATTTCTGGCGTGTTGATGGATCTGGGTGTTAGCTCACCGCAGCTGGACGATCCCAAGCGTGGCTTCAGCTTCCAGAATGATGGTCCATTAGATATGCGGATGGATACAACGTCTGGCGAGAGTGCCGCGGACTGGATCAATCGTGCCTCTGAAAAAGAGATCGCCGATGTTCTATTTACCTATGGCGAAGAGAAGTTTGGTCGTCGCATGGCGGCGGCGGTTGTTCGTGAGCGAGAGATAGAGCCTATAACCACAACGGCTCGTTTGTCCTCGATCATTGCAGAAGCTAACCCTAAATGGGAGAAAGGCAAGAACCCAGCGACTCGTGCCTTTCAGGGGATTCGAATTCATATCAATAAAGAGCTTGAAGATGTTGAGCAGGTTCTTGATCAATCCCTAGAGGTGCTTGCTGTTGGTGGGCGTCTTGCAGTCATCAGTTTCCACTCGTTAGAAGATCGAATTGTTAAGCGCTTTATTCGTACTTATGTGAAAGGGGATGAGCATCTTCCTGCAGGTATACCGGTTACGCAGGATATGTTGAATCAACGGCTGAAGGCGATCGGTAAGGCGGTCAAAGCGGGTAAGGATGAGGTGTCTGATAATCCACGATCCCGAAGTGCGGTGATGAGAATAGCGGAGAAACTCAAATGATCCCATTCTCTATACCCTTCAAGGATAGGCTGGCCATAAAGCAGAAGCCTAAGCAACAAACTAAAGAGCTGCCCATGTTAGAACTTGGTCAGCTTTTTGCACCTCTGGTCTCTGGCTTTTTATTGATTGCTTTCATCTTTATCTCTGCCTTGGCGGTGATCTACACCGCTTACGACTACCGTCGTCTGTTCAATCAGCATCAGGTCCTGGTGCGTCAAAGTGACGAGCTGCGCATTGAGTGGGGGCAGCTGTTGCTAGAGCAGTCGGCTTGGGGTGCAAACAACCGAGTTGAAGTGTTGGCAGAGCAACGCTTAGGCATGAAGATGCCTAAAGCTAATGAGATTAGGCTGGCGATCGATGAGTAACGAAGAGGTGGTACAGACTCAAGCGGCAAAAGGCTGGCGGCTGTGGCTGGTCTTCATTGCACTCGTGCTTATCTCTGGTGTGATTGTCGCTAAGATGGTGTCGCTCTATACGGCGGAGCAGGCGTTTCTTCAGAAGCAGGGTGATGCTCGATCGCTTCGCACTCGCTTAACGCCTGCGCATCGCGGCTTGATTACCGATCGCCATGGTGACCCCTTGGCGGTCAGTGCACCGGTGGCGACCATTTGGGCTGACCCTAAAGAGACTGATCTACAAAATTCAAACTTGCCTCAGTTGGCTCGTCTGTTGAGTCTTAACCCGCAATCACTACTCAACTCGCTAAAAGAGAATCCATCACGTCGCTTCATGTACCTTAAACGACAGGTAACGCCTGAATTGGCAGAGCATGTGAATGATCTCAATATTCGTGGTATCCATGTCGATCAAACTTTCCGTCGTTTCTACCCGACCGGCGAAGTGTCAACTCACTTAGTTGGGTTCACAAATGTGGACGGAAAAGGGCAAGAGGGCTTTGAGTTGGCCTTTGATGAGATGCTGCATGGCGAACCTGGCCGAGCGCTGGTTCTCCAGGATCGCAAGGGACGCACCATCAAACACCTAAAATCTCTGCAGGAGGCAGATCCAGGTGAAGATTTAGCGCTCAGTATCGATCTGCGTTTACAGTATTTAGCCTACCGTGAGCTCAAAGACGCGGTTCAGACGCATAAGGCCGATTCGGCATCGGCAGTTATTCTTGATGCTCGTACTGGTGAGGTATTGGCCTTAGTTAATCAGCCCTCTTACAACCCGAACGATCGCCGAAATTTGAACCCTAACGGGCTGCGTAATCGTGCAGTTACCGATATTTTTGAACCGGGCTCAACCATGAAGCCGATCACGGTTGCCGCCGCCTTGATGAGTGGCGATTACCAGTTTGAGGATGTGATCGATACTTCGCCAGGTTATATCCGAGTTCGAGGTTCATCCATTCGTGATCACCGTAACTACGGTGAACTGGATATGACAGGCATCATCACCAAATCGAGTAACGTCGGTGTCGTTAAGCTGGCGCTATCGATGGAGACTGACGCGGTTCGTAACCTGATGTTTAACATGGGACTGGGTCAGCCCACCAATACCGGTTTCCCAGGTGAGCGTTCAGGCGTGCTGCCTTTCCTAAGTGAACGTCAAGAGGTAGAACGTGCGACCTTGTCCTACGGATATGGTCTATCGGTGACGCCGCTGCAGTTAGCTCAATCGTACATTCCCTTCGCGAATCAGGGCGTTAAATTACCCGTATCACTCTACAAATTGGACGAAAAACCTAAGGGTGAGCGTGTGATGCCAGCCGAGGTGGCTACCCAGGTGCTTGGCATGATGGAAACGGTTGTCACGCCAATTGGAACGGCTAAACAGGCCGCGGTGACCGGCTACCGTGTTGGGGGTAAAACGGGTACAGCTCACAAAGCCGTTGCTGGCGGTTACGCAGAAGATGCCTATGTCTCAGTATTTGCCGGCATCGCACCGATCAGTGATCCTCGAATTGTCATGGTGGTGATGGTCGATAACCCTAAAGGCCAAGAGTATTACGGTGGTGCGGTGGCTGCGCCCGTCTTTTCACGAGTGATGGGCGGTGTGCTGCGCTTAATGAATATCCCACCCGATAATTGGGAAGAGGCCAGTATGCAGGTGGCTTCAAAATGACCCAGTTATCACTGCAGTGGAATCTTAATGAACTCCTAATGCCATTTGGCCTAAGGAGCTCTGAGGTTTCTGTTACGCGACTATCGCAAGACAGTCGTGAAGATCAGTCCGGCTCACTGTTTGTGGCGCGTTCGGGTGCCAACTACAGTGCATGCGATTTCGCTGAGCAGGCCGTTACCAAAGGGGCTAAAGCGGTTCTGTTGCAGGGTACGGTAGCCGATGCATCACAATTAGCTGAAAAACTGAATGTTGAGGTGATTGCTTGGCAGCCTGAGATCTGCTCTTTGGCTCAGCTAGCGGATCGTTTTTACCGCTCACCCTCTCGTTCGATGACGCTGGTCGGTATTACCGGTACCAACGGTAAAACTTCCTGTGCTCACTTCCTTGTTCAACTGCTCTCACTATTGGGCCGTCGTGCCGCTATGTTGGGCACGATCGGTATTGGCTTTTTAGACGATCTTAAGGTCTCTAGTCATACCACGCTGGATCCGATAGCGTTGCAAAGAACTCTGGCAGAGTTGCTTAAAGCGGGCGCTGACAGCGTAGTGATGGAGGTGTCGAGCCACGCCATTGATCAGGGGCGAATCGATCAGCTAGCCTTTGATTTAGTGGCCTACACCAACCTGTCACGTGACCACCTGGACTACCACGGTTCGATGGAAGCTTATGCCGCCGCCAAAGCGAAGTTGTTTGACGCCTATGGGGCACCGCTGCAATTAATTAATGCCGATGATGAGTACGCGGTAACATTGTTAAATAAGCCAACCGACGCAAGTCGCTTAAGCTTCTCTACGACATCGAAATCAGCGGATGTCGCTTCGTACGATCCTAAGTTTAGTGCCAAAGGACTCTCATTTACGCTAGAGATGATGGATCAAACCATTAGGGTAGACGCACCACTGATGGGTAGCTTTAACCTCTCCAATCTGACCCTGGTGATCGGTGCAGCGGCGATGCTGGGTTATGACCTAAGTGATGTCGAGCGATCTGTCTCTAAAGTTCAGCCGGTGCCGGGTCGTATGGAAGTAGTCTCTAACGCAACCGAGCCTTGTGTCATCGTCGATTATGCCCACACGCCGGATGCGTTAGAGAAAGCGCTAACCGCCTGTCGAGAGCATTTGGCCGGTGGCGAATTGCTGACTCTGTTTGGCTGCGGCGGTGACCGTGATCGTGGAAAACGCCCAATGATGGCAGCCATTGCCGAGCAGTTGGCTGATCGGATTTGGGTGACCAGTGACAACCCTCGCACCGAAAACCCTCAAGCGATTATTGAGGAAGTGATGCAAGGTTTTGCTGGCGATAAGCCTGTCCTTGAAGTGATCGGTCGTGCCGATGCGATTGATCAGATTATTGCTCAGGCATCGGTTAACGACATCGTTTTGATCGCCGGTAAAGGTCACGAAGATTATCAAGAGATCAATGGCGAACGCCTGCCCTTCTCAGATCAAAAACAGGCTCTATCAGCATTGAGAGGAGGTGTCACACTATGATGCGCGACTACTCTCTGATAGAGCTTGCGGCCGAATTAAACGCTGAGCTTAAAGGTTCAGATACTAAGATTGAACGAGTGATTACTGACAGTCGCAAAGCCTGTTCGGGTGATCTCTTCGTCGCTCTAAAAGGAGAGCGATTTGATGCTCATGCGTTCGTTGAGCAAGTTAGCCAGCAAGGTGCATCGGCCGCTGTTGTCGATCATCCACTCGAGCTGCCTATTGCTCAGCTAGTCGTAGCCGATACCCGAATAGCATTGGGACAACTGGGTGCACTGAATCGTCAGCAATTTTCTGGTCAGCTGGTTGCTGTGACAGGAAGTGCCGGTAAAACCAGTGTTAAAGAGATGTTGGCAATGATGTTCTCCTCGCTGGCGCCCACTTTGGCTACTCAGGGCAATTTGAATAATGACATCGGTGCGCCTCTGACCCTGCTTGAGCTCTCACCCGAGCATCAGTTTGCAGTGATTGAATTGGGTGCTAGCGCAGTCGGTGAGATCGATTACACCGCTGCACTGACTCAGCCAAATATCGCCATTCTTAACAATGCAATGGAAGCCCATGTAGAGGGGTTCGGTAGCCTTGAGAGTATCGTTCAGGCTAAGTCAGAGATCTATGACGGCCTCGTTGAGAGTGGAGTCGGAATCGTCAATTTAGATGATCCGCATGCCCAGGTTTGGACAGATAAACTGGATCGTTTGAATAAGCGCTGGATCGGTTTTGGTTTGAACGAATCAGCAGAGTTATCCGCAACGAATCTGAGAGTGAATGACCACGGCTGCTTTGGATTTACTCTGACATATCAAGGCAATCAATACGCTGTTCAGCTCTCTGTTATGGGGCGTCACATGGTCTTCAATGCGCTTGCAGCCCTTGCTGCTTGGGTCGCTTCGGGTCAGCCCATTGCCAGCGCAATCAAACCGCTGCAAAACTACACAGGGTTCAAGGGGCGCCTGCAGGTTCATTCACTCAAGCCCTCTCTTGCATTGATTGATGACTCCTACAACGCTAGCCCTTCCGCCGTTAAAGCCGCCATCGATACTCTGATGACTCTGGATGGCGAGCACCTGCTTGTCCTCGGAGATATGGCCGAGTTGGGTGCTGACGCGGAGGCGCTTCATTCAGAGATCGGTCGTTATGCCAAGCAGCAGGGGGTTGATCGTCTGATGGCAACGGGTCCTCTGATGGCCAATGCGGTGTCAGCTTTCGGCGAAGGGGCGAGTCATTTCGCTTCGCGTGATGAATTGATTACTGAGTTAACACATAACCTGCCTAAAGAGGGTGCTCTGCTGGTTAAAGGTTCACGAAGTGCAGCGATGGATCGTGTCGTCGATGCACTAATAGAGATGGAAAAATAGTATGTTGGTCTACTTAGCAGATTACCTTTCTCAGTTTTATAGCGGCTTCAATGTCTTCAAGTACATTACGCTGCGCGGCATTATGGGTGTGTTAACGGCCCTCGCCATGGCGCTTTGGATGGGACCTCACCTGATTAGAAAGCTTCAGATAAAACAGATAGGACAGGCTGTTCGCAACGATGGGCCAGAGTCACACCTAAGCAAAGCTGGCACACCGACTATGGGCGGTGCGCTGATTATTCTAGCGATTATCACCAGTACCTTACTCTGGTCAGACTTAACGAACCCCTATGTTTGGGTGACGCTGTTTGTACTGGTGGTGTTTGGTGCTGTTGGCTGGGTGGATGACTGGCGCAAAGTCATTGAAAAAGACTCACGAGGTCTGCCTGCAAAGTGGAAATACCTGTGGCAATCTGTGGGCGGTGCCGCGGCCGCTGTGGCGCTCTTTTGGTTGGCCGAAACACCCGCTGAAACCGATCTCTTGATTCCGTTCTTCAAAGATACCGCGCTGTCACTGGGTCTGCTTTTTATACCCTTCGCCTATTTTGTCATTGTCGGAAGTTCCAACGCAGTCAACCTAACCGATGGTTTGGACGGCTTAGCCATTCTTCCGACGGTTATGGTGGCCGGTGCACTGGCGGTTTTTGCCTACCTGACGGGTCACGTTAAGTTTGCAGAGTACCTCAATATCCCTTACATCCCTGGCGCCGGTGAGTTGATCATTCTGCTCGGCGCCATTATTGGTGCCGGTTTAGGATTCCTCTGGTTTAACACCTACCCAGCGATGGTCTTTATGGGCGATGTAGGTGCACTCGCGCTAGGCGCTGTATTGGGTGTGGTCGCGGTTATTGTTCGCCAAGAGCTGGTACTTCTCATTATGGGCGGAATTTTTGTGCTGGAAACGGTCTCAGTCATTCTGCAAGTGGCGTCGTTCAAATTGACGGGGCGTCGCATCTTTAGAATGGCTCCAATCCATCACCACTTTGAGTTGAAGGGTTGGCCTGAGCCACGAGTCATCGTCCGTTTCTGGATCATCAGTTTTGTACTGGTGTTGATCGGCTTAGCCTCATTGAAAATACGATAGGAAATAACGTGTCACTGATTACCAGCGATAAGCGCAGAATCATTATTGGCCTAGGTCAAACTGGCCAGAGCATCGCACGCTTCTTTGCAAGTCGTGGTCTGCCGTTTGCCGCTTGTGATACACGTGAGACAGCTGCTGCAATTGATGCATTCCGTCATCAGTACCCTGAAGTTGAGCTACAAACCGGTCCACTCAATGGTGAATGGCTGAGTCAGGCAGATGAGCTAGTGATCAGTCCAGGTGTCGCAAAAGATCAGCCTGCGATTCAGGCAGCCATTGCATCGGGTGCTAAATTGATCGGTGATATTGATCTATTTGCACGCGAGGTAACGGCTCCGATCATTGCGATTACCGGTTCCAATGGTAAAAGTACCGTTACGACGCTAGTTTGGCAGATGGCCGTCGATGCCGGGTGTCGTGCAGAGATTGGCGGCAATATTGGTATTCCGGTTCTGGATCTATTAGCCAAGCCGGCTGCCGATCTCTATGTTTTAGAGCTCTCCAGTTTTCAGCTTGAAACCACGCATGATCTCAAAGCATCAGCAGCGACCGTATTGAACATGTCGGCTGATCATATGGATCGTTATGACGGTATGCAGGGGTATCATGCAGCGAAACACCGCATCTATCGCCACTGTCAGCAGGCGATTTTTAATCGTGAAGATGCTCTTTCAAGACCTCTAGTACCGAACAGCACTAAACAGACCTCCTTTGGTTTGGGAGCGCCCGACCTTAATCAGTATGGCCGATTGATGGTTGAGGGTAAGCCTTGGTTAGCAAAAGGTGCTGAGGCCCTTATGCCTGTTGCCGATATGAAGATGCGTGGCGAACACAATGAGTTGAATGCATTGGCGGCTCTGGCTCTGTGCGAATCTCAGGGGCTGGAACTATCGTCCCTTTTAAAGACCCTGTCTCAATTCCCGGGACTCGAACACCGCTGTCAGTGGATTGCAGAGCGAGAGGGTGTCAGCTGGTTCAACGACTCTAAAGGTACCAATCTTGGCGCTACACTGGCTGCCGTTGTGGGTCTTGGAGAGACGCAAGAACGCACACACTCATTAATCTTGATCGCGGGTGGACAAGCGAAAGGTCAGGATTTTTCGGGCCTAAAACTACCTAGCCAACGCTACTTAAAATCACTCATTCTGATTGGGGAAGATCGCCAACAGATGGCCGATGAGATCGGTTTTGAAGCAACCTGTTTTGCTGATTCATTGATGGACGCAGTGCGTTTGGCTGAGTCTCAAGCAGAGTCGGGTGATGCGGTTCTGTTATCCCCAGCTTGTGCAAGTTTCGATATGTTCACAGGGTTTGAAGATCGTGGTCATCAGTTTGTGGCGGCCGTGAGAGAGGTGTTGTCATGCGATTAACGCTTCCCCATTTTAGTAAGCTTTGGAATTTTAAATTGCCTGCGGAGCTGCGTGTTCCTCAGGGCACTTTACCTTTCGATCCACTGTTGATGATGAGTATGCTAGCACTGATGCTGACAGGCCTTGTCATGATCTCTTCAGCCTCTATGGATGTTGCAGCGGCTAAATTTGGTGGGCCATTCTTCTTCATTTTTAGGCACGGCCTATTTGTTGTGGCAGCGCTGTTAGTGGTTGCACTGCTGGTGAGAATTCCCATTACTGTTTGGGAGCGTTTCTCAGTCTGGCTGCTCTTCTTGGGACTGTTGTTGCTGTTGATTGTTTTAGTGCCTGGCATCGGCCGCGAGGTCAATGGTAGTCAGCGTTGGATAGGACTGGGTAGCTTCAATCTACAGGCCTCAGAGGTCGCTAAGGTCTGTATGGTGATGTTTATTGCGGGCTATCTGGTGCGCCGTCTACACGAGGTTCGATCGACTTGGAAAGGGGTTGTTAAACCTGCTATTCCACTGGCGTTCTACGTTTTTGCACTCTACCTAGAGCCGGATTACGGTGCCATCGTTGTTACAACTGCAACGGTTATGGGCATGATCTTCCTGGGTGGAATGCGACTGTTACAGTTAGTTACTGTTGTTGGCGTTGTCGGAGTGTTGGTCGGTGCGATGGCGTTGACTCAAACTTACCGTTTGAAACGTCTGCAGTCTTTCTCGGATCCTTGGGCGGATCCATACGGTGCTGGCTATCAGCTCTCTCAAGCGCAGATCGCTTTTGGTCGCGGAGAGTGGTTTGGAACCGGTCTTGGTAACAGCGTACAAAAACTCTTCTACCTACCCGAAGCCCATACAGACTTTGTCTATTCAGTTCTCGCGGAAGAGCTCGGTCTGATCGGTGCCATGGCGGTTGTTGTTCTCTATGTGGTTTTAATCGCTCGAATCTTCTTGATCGGTCGCCAGGCTGAGAAGCAGCAACGCTTTTTTATGAGCTACATCTCCTACGGTTTCGGCTTCATTCTTGCGGGTCAGGCGATGATCAATATCGGTGTGAACGTGGGCGCCTTGCCAACCAAAGGTCTGACACTGCCGCTGATGAGTTACGGTGGTTCATCACTGATTATCTGTGCGGCGATGATCGCCATCGTGCAGCGCGTCGATTATGAACTGAAACGTGAGCGCCTCGGTATGAAGCCCGTTGAGAGCCGTTGGAGTCGATTCTGGTCACGCTGGACACAGGAGGCCTCTCATGAGTCAGTCTAAACGCCTACTCATTATGGCCGGCGGTACCGGCGGGCATGTCTACCCAGCACTTGCCGTGGCTGATCTGTTGCGTGCTGAGGGTCACCAGGTGGAGTGGTTAGGTTCTGTTCGTGGCATTGAAAATCGAGTGGTCCCTGAAGCGGGCATTAGGTTGCATGCCATTAATGTCTCAGGCCTAAGAGGGAAAGGCAAACTGAGCCTTATTGCTGCGCCTTTCAAATTAATTAAGGCGCTATGGCAAGCCTGTAAGGTAGTAAAACAGGTTCAGCCAGATGCCGTTCTGGGTATGGGTGGTTTTGCGTCGGGGCCTGGAGCCCTGGCCGCTTGGCTACTCAATAAGCCTCTAGTGATTCATGAGCAAAATGCGGTCGCTGGATTGACCAATACACAGTCTCGTCGATTTGCTAAACGTGTACTCCAAGCCTTTCCCAACGCCTTTAAATCGGGCGCACAAGGTGAAGTGGTCGGCAATCCTATTCGTGGCCCTATCTTGGATGTTGCAGCACCTTCTGAACGGTTTGCAGGGCGAAGCGGGGCCATTAATTGCCTAGTAGTGGGGGGCAGTCTTGGGGCATTAGCGATCAACGACTTGGTACCTCAAGCTGTGGCTAGGTTGTCATCGCAAGAGCGTCCCAATCTGTGGCATCAATCTGGACCGACGCACATTGAACGTTGCCAACAGGCTTATGCAGATGCCGGTGTTGAAGCTGAGGTCGTGCCCTACATTGAATCCATGGATGAGGCTTATGCCTGGGCTGATCTGGTGATCTGCCGAGCGGGGGCATTAACCGTCTCTGAAATTGCGATAGCCGGTGTGCCTGCTCTGTTTATTCCCTTCCCTCATGCGGTTGATGACCATCAAACAGCAAACGCTCAGTATTTGGTTGACGCAAAGGGTGCAGACCTAATTGCACAAAAGAATTTAACAGCCGAGGGACTCTCTCTATGGCTGAAACAACATCAATCTCGAACCGATCTGTTGGCCATGGCTAACGCTTCGCGTTCTCAGGCGAAACCAGACGCAACCCGTCAGGTCGCTGATATCTGTTTGGAGGTGGCCCTATGAGCCCAAAAGCCGGACATCGTAAAGAGTATGAAGTGCCAGAGATGCGCCGTATTAACCGAATCCACTTTGTGGGCATCGGAGGTGTGGGTATGTGTGGCATCGCCGAAGTGTTATTGAACCAGGGTTATGCTATCTCCGGTTCTGATATCCGTGAGTCGGCAGTGACCAATCGACTTAAGTCACTCGGCGCGACCATTTTTATTGGCCATGCGGCTGAGAATGTCGAGGGGATAGATGTCCTAGTCACCTCAACAGCGGTCGATCAAACCAATCCAGAAGTTGCCCGCGCCAAAGAGCAGTTAATACCGGTTGTTCGTCGTGCTGAAATGTTGGCCGAGTTGATGCGCTACCGCCATGGGATTGCAGTGGCAGGCACACACGGTAAAACAACGACGACCAGTTTGGTTGCTTCTATTCTCGCAGAAGCGCAACAGTCACCCACCTTTGTGATCGGCGGTCGTCTAACCAGTGCAGGCACCAATGCTCAGCTTGGGCGCAGTCGTTACTTAGTCGCTGAAGCGGATGAGTCTGATGCCTCATTCCTGCACCTGCAGCCGATGGTGGCGATTGTCACCAACATCGATGCCGATCATATGGATACCTACGACGGTGACTTCGGCAAGTTGAAGCAGACCTTTATCCGTTTTCTGCAGAATCTCCCATTTTACGGACTGGCCGTTATGTGTATCGATGATCCCGTCGTGCGCGAATTGATGCCAGAGGTTGGGCGCCCCATGCTCAGTTATGGCTTCTCTGAAGATGCAGACTTCCAAGCTTATGACCTAGAGCAGAATGGACTGCAGAGCCGTTTTAAGGTGAGACGTCCAGGTGGACTAAGTGATCTTTCGGTCTGTCTAAATATGCCAGGACGCCACAACGTATTGAACGCACTCGCTGCAATTGCCGTTGCAACGGATGAAGAGATCGACGATGCGGCGATCTGTCGTGCATTGGAGAAGTTCGAAGGCGTCGGACGTCGGTTCCAAGTATTGGGTGAGCTGCCACTGGAGAGCGGAAGCGTGACACTGGTCGATGATTACGGTCATCACCCACGTGAGGTTCAAGCGGTGATCAGTGCGGTTGAAGAGGGCTGGCCGGGTCGTCGCTTAGTGATGGTCTATCAGCCTCACCGCTACACACGTACGCGTGATCTCTATGAAGATTTTGTTCAGGTGTTGCAACGTCCCGATCAGCTACTGCTGCTTGAGGTCTATGCAGCCGGTGAGGAGGCGATTCCAGGCGCGGACACACGTTCCCTCTGCCGTTCTCTGCGTCAACGTGGCAAAGAGCCCATTTTTGTTGAATCAAATGAGCACATAGCCGAGATGTTGAAAGAGGTTCTGCAACCGGGTGATCTGCTTCTGACTCAGGGTGCAGGGAACATCACAACGCTGGCTCACCAGCTACGTGAACACTGGGGTGAGGTCTAAGTCTGATGGCTGAATCGATTACTAAATACTCCAAACAAGAGCTGCAAAGCCTAGGTCGTGTCGCCGTTATCATGGGTGGCAATGCGTCAGAACGTCAGGTATCTCTGAACAGTGGTAATGCGGTATTAGCGGCGCTGCAGAGTGCCGGTGTCGATGCGTTCGCACTGGATTTGACAGGTAATGGACAGAACCCATTAACTCAATTAGTCGAAACCGAATTTGATCGCGCGTTTCTGATTGTCCACGGGCCTGGTGGAGAAGATGGCCAGCTACAAGGCGCTCTTGAACTGATTAATAAGCCTTACACCGGCAGCGGCGTCGCAGCCTCTGCGGTGGGAATGGATAAGATGCGCACCAAGCAGCTCTGGTTAGGTGCCGGTCTACCCACTCCAGCCTATGCGTCGCTTTGCCCAAGCAGTGACTTTGATCAGATCGTTGAGGATCTCGGACTGCCTCTGATGGTGAAACCCGCTAATGAGGGGTCGAGTATTGGCATGAGTCGTGTCAGCAGCGCTCAAGAGTTACGTGATGCTTATGCTGTGGCGGCTCAGTTTGATAGCCGAGTGATCGCCGAACAGTGGGTCAATGGTCCTGAGTTCACCGTCGCAATTCTAAATGGCCGTGCACTGCCCATTATTCGCCTTGTGACACCCCATGAGTTTTACGACTTCGATGCTAAGTACCAAGCGAATGACACTCAATACCTGTTTGATACCGGTTTGGATAACGAGCAGATCGAAGAGATGCAAGGTCTGGTTGAGCAGGCTTTCCATGTAGTCGGTTGTAGTGGTTGGGGGCGCGTGGATTTGATGATGGATCAAGCGGGTCAGTTTCAGTTGTTAGAGGTAAATACCACACCGGGTATGACCGATCACAGTCTGGTGCCTATGGCGGCAAAACAGGCCGGAATTAGTTTTAGTGAACTCTGTGTCGAAATTGTGATGGAGGCTCGATAGTCGTGGCCTTCAGCCTACCTTGGAAAAAAACGATCCCCACTCAAGTGGCTGAGATCGTTGAGACTCAACAGTCAGCTGCGCAAGAGGCGGAGATCCTCTTTGAGCGAGCTGATCGTTTGGTTGAGTCCGAGGTGGCAAATGAGTCGGATTGGATCTGGAAGCCGGTGTTGGTACTGACCATCTGCGGGATTTTGCTGTCACTGATATTCACAGCGGTTCGCGAGTATACCCAGTGGTTGAATCGTCCTGTAGAGACCGTTGTTGTCGATGGAGCAACCCGTCACATCGATAAAACTGTCATCGCGAATCAGGTAGCAGCGGGTATCAATGGACGCATTTTGGAGCTCGACCTTGGCGCCATTCAAGAGCGACTTGTTGAGGAGCCATGGATCAATGAAGTTGAGGTGCGCCGAGCTTGGCCACCGGCTTTACAAGTGAAGTTGATTGAAGAGGTTCCTGTTGCACGTTGGGGAAATCGAGGCTTATTGAATCACCAGGGTGACATCTTCTGGCCAGAGAGGGTCGATGCTTATCAAGCCCTGCCCGAGTTGTCAGGACCGTCCCACGAGACGGTTCGAATTATGCAGCAGTTTAGGGATCTAAACTCACTGTTTATTCGATCGGGTATTACCTTGGCTGGACTGGAGTTGGAGTCTCGAGGTGCTTGGACACTGCATCTCAATAATGGAATCAAAGTGGTCGCAGGTCGAGATGACCTGATGCCCAGACTAAGGCGCTTCATACAGGTCTATGAAACGCAGCTGGTTAAGCAGCAAGAGTCAATTGAAGAGGTTGATATCCGTTACACCAATGGTGTGGCGGTTAAATGGAAAAAGGGTTCAGGAACCAAGCGTTCCTAAAACAGGTTTTCACGACTCAATCAGCAGAATTTGAGCGAGGGTATTTAAATGCTTCATCTCTATTGGGGAATAGAGTTGAAAGGGGGAGAGAAGATGTTTCAGTTAATTGATCAGGCTGCAGAAGGCGCAAAGATCAAAGTGGTCGGCATCGGGGGTGGCGGCGGTAACGCGGTTGCTCATATGCGTACACAAGCCATGGATGGGGTTCAGTTTATCTGTGTGAATACTGATGCCCAGGCGTTGAGTGATATTACTTTGAGTGAGGCGCTGCACATTGGTCGCGAAACGACCAATGGTCTTGGCGCAGGTGCTAATCCAGAGGTTGGGCGTGCCGCGGCTCAAGAGAGTCGAGCTGCGATTGCTGAACAGTTGGCGGGTGCCGATATGGTGTTCATTACGGCCGGCATGGGCGGTGGTACAGGTACCGGGGCAGCGCCAGTGGTTGCCGAGGTTGCACGTGAATTGGGTGCGCTGACGGTTGCGGTCGTGACTAAGCCGTTTAAGTTTGAAGGCAAGAGCAGAATGCGCATTGCGGATCAGGGTATCTCTGAGCTTAAAGAGGCGGTTGACTCGTTGATTATAATTCCCAACGAGAAGTTGATGAGCGCGCTTGGTAGTAAGGTGACGTTGATCAAAGCCTTTGCGGAAGCCAATAATGTTCTTAAAGGGGCGGTCGAGGGCATCTCTGATCTGATCACTCGTCCTGGTATGATCAATGTCGACTTTGCCGATGTACGTACTGTGATGACAGAGATGGGCATGTCGATGATGGGCACTGGCAGAGCATTAGGTGATGAGCGTGCTCGAATTGCGACAGAGCAGGCGGTTCAAAGTCCTCTTTTAGAAGGGGTTGATCTTAAAGGGGCTAAGGGTGTCTTGGTCAATGTAGCGGCAGGCAAAGATCTAAGCCTGGGTGAGTTTTCGGAAGTGGGTGATCTGGTTGCAGAGTACGCCGCTGAAGATGCCACTATCGTGGTCGGCACGGTAGTCGATGAAACTCTGGGAGACGAGATTAAGGTTACGGTTGTAGCAACAGGGTTAAGTTCTACTCAGCAGAGCGTTATACCGGAACCTGTGTTGGTTGTTGAAAACAGAGAGCCTAAAGCGAAATTGGACATCAATACGTTCGAGCTTCCGGAGATTCTGAAGCGAACTAATCTTGAAGCTCTGCTGGATAAGCCGGAGCCTGAAGATCCCTACGCGGATCTCGATTACTTAGATGTTCCGACCTATCTTCGTCGCTGAACGGAACCTGAATATTTTTTGAGTAAACGCTAGGAAGCGGGGTGGCTTTCCTTTATGATGTGCTGTTAATACGTCATAACTGGATTGGTTGCCCCCGCGGATGATTAAACAGCGCACACTCAAAAACAGCATTAAAGCGACAGGTATCGGCCTGCATTCAGGTCAAAAAGTCTACCTGACCTTGCGCCCAGCCCCTGTTAATACGGGTATTATCTTCCGTCGTGTGGATCTTGATCCCGTGGTTGAAATCCCTGCTGTTGCGCACAATGTCTCTGACACCACGCTGTCTACCAACATCTCTATGGGCGGCGCTCGTGTCGCGACGATTGAGCACCTTCTATCTGCTCTGGCGGGACTTGGTATCGATAATGCCTACATCGAGTTGAGTGCTGAAGAAGTCCCTATTATGGATGGCAGTGCCGCTCCTTTTGTTTTCTTGGTTCAGTCTGCCGGTATTGAAGAGCAGAACGCGCCTAAACAGTTCATCCGTATCCTTAAAGAGGTTCAGGTTGAACACGAAGGTAAGATTGCTAAATTCCTTCCGTTCAATGGATTTAAAGTCGGCTTTCAGATTGAGTTCGATCACCCAGTATTTGAAAACCGTACTCAGCATGCTGCCCTCGATTTTTCGAGCACCTCCTTTGTTAAAGAGGTGGCACGTGCGCGTACTTTTGGTTTTATGCGTGATATCGAATACCTACGTTCTCAAAACTTGGCGTTGGGTGGCAGCTTTGATAACGCAATCGTTGTTGATGACTACCGTATCCTCAATGAAGATGGCCTTCGTTACGAAGATGAGTTCGTTAAGCACAAGATTCTTGATGCAGTCGGTGATCTCTACCTACTCGGTAAGAGCTTGATCGGTGAGTTCTACGGCGATAAATCAGGTCACTTCCTGAATAACCGTCTGCTTCGTACGCTTCTAGAAGATGAATCTGCATGGGAAGTGGTGACCTTCGAAACTGACGATCACAAAGCCCCCATTTCATATCAGCGTCCAGCAGCTGCTGTCTGATTGAACAAAACATGTTATAAAACAGGGCCGACTTAGATCGGCCCTATTTTTTTGCAAAATAGCTAAGGGTTTACTCAGTAAAAGGTTGTTTTTAGGCTGAGTGCCCCCATAAAAAACTTAATTAATAATGACTCACTAGTTGACCCAATCATGCTTACCTCTTTCCTCTCTAAAATTTTCGGCAGTAAAAACGATCGTGAACTTAAACGTATGGGCCGCATCGTTAAACAAATTAACGAACTAGAACCCGAGTTTGAATCACTCAGTGACGAGGGGATCAAAGAGAAAACGGCTCAATTTAGAGAGCGACTCGAACAGGGAGAGTCTCTAGATAAGCTCCTACCTGAAGCCTTTGCCAACTGTCGAGAAGCGTCAAAACGCGTGATGGGTATGCGCCACTTCGACGTTCAGTTGATCGGTGGTATGACACTGCATGATGGCAAAGTGGCTGAGATGCGCACCGGTGAAGGTAAAACTCTGGTCGCTACGCTTGCGGTCTATCTAAACGCAATCTCTGCCAAAGGTGTTCACGTCGTAACCGTCAACGACTATCTTGCAAGTCGTGATGCAGAGTGGATGCGTCCACTCTACGAAGCACTGGGTCTATCAGTGGGTGTTGTTGTGTCAGGTCAGGATGGTGAAACCAAACGCGCTGCCTATGCCTGTGATATTACCTACGGTACCAATAACGAATTTGGTTTTGACTACCTGCGCGACAACATGGCGTTCAATCTGACCGATAAGGTTCAGCGTGATTTCAACTTTGCCGTGGTCGATGAGGTGGACTCGATTCTGATCGATGAAGCACGTACCCCGTTGATCATCTCAGGTCCTGCTGAAGACAGTTCAGAAACCTACAAAGCGATCAACACACTGATTCCACATCTGACTCAATTTGAAGGTGAGATTGATGTCAAAGATGAGACGCAGGTGATCAATGAAGATTTCCACGTCGATGAGAAGAACCGTACCGTTGAGTTGACCGAAGCGGGTCATGAAAAAGTTGAAGGCATGTTGATCGAAGCGGGTCTTCTTGCGGAAGGCGATAGTCTCTATGCTCCGCAGAACCTAACCCTGCTGCACCATGTCCTAGCGGCACTTCGCGCACACCACCTGTTTGTTAAAGATCGTGACTACATCGTTCAGGGTGGTCAGGTTGTCATCGTCGATGAGCATACCGGTCGTATCATGGCGGGCCGTCGTTGGTCAGAAGGTCTTCACCAAGCTGTTGAAGCGAAAGAGGGTGTTGAGATCCAGATGGAGAGCCAAACCCTAGCGTCGACCACCTTCCAGAACTACTTCCGTCTCTACAACAAGCTATCGGGTATGACCGGTACAGCGGATACGGAAGCGTTCGAGCTACGTCAAATTTATGGTCTGGACGTAGTGGTAATACCTACTAACCGTCCGATTCAACGTATCGATTACAACGATCTGGTCTACTTGTCGATCGAGGATAAGTTCGAAGCGATCGTTAAAGAGGTTAAGCACTGCCAAGAGCAGCAACGCCCAATTCTAGTGGGTACTGCGTCAGTCAGCTCTTCTGAACTTCTTTCGCAGATGCTTGATAAAGCAGGCATCAAACATAACGTACTGAACGCCAAGCAACACGACCGAGAAGCGGGTGTCATCGCTGAAGCGGGTCGTCCAGGTGCAGTCACCATTGCAACCAATATGGCCGGTCGTGGTACCGATATCATGCTTGGCGGTAAGCTTGAAGTTGAACTTGTAGCCCTAGGTGAAAATGCTACAGAAGAGCAGATCGAAGCCGCTAAAGCGGATTGGTCTAAGCGTCATGAAGCGGTGCTTGAAGCGGGTGGTCTGCACATCATCGGTACTGAGCGTCACGAGTCTCGTCGTATCGATAACCAGTTGCGTGGTCGTGCTGGCCGCCAAGGTGATCCAGGTTCGTCACGTTTCTTCCTGTCACTTGAAGATGACTTGATGCGTATCTTCGCTTCCGATCGTGTTCGTAACATGATGAAAGCGCTAGGTATGGAGAAAGGTGAAGCGATTGAGCATAAGATGGTCTCCAATGCCATTGAGAAAGCTCAGCGCAAAGTGGAAGGCCGAAACTTCGATATTCGTAAGCAGCTTCTTGAGTATGATGATGTTGCTAACGACCAGCGTACCGTCATCTACGATCAGCGCAATGAGTTGATGTCGAGCGATGATATTTCTGAAACCATCGATGCGATCCGTGAAGAGGTGGTTAACGACACCATCAGCACCTTTATTCCACCTGAGTCACTCTCTGAACAGTGGGATATCCCGGGTCTGGAAGAGGAGATCAAAACACGCTTTGCCGTTGAGATGCCGATTCAGCAGTGGCTAGATGAGGACGATAACCTCTACGAAGAGACACTGCGCACACGCATTCTTGATCAGATCGTTGAAGTGTATCGCCAGAAAGAGGCGTTGGTCGGAACCGAATCCTTCCGTAATTTCGAGAAGCAAGTGATGCTTCAAGTGCTGGACCAGCTTTGGAAAGAGCACCTGCAGACGATGGATCTACTTCGTCGTGGCATCCACCTACGTGGTTATGCTCAGAAAAACCCGAAACAGGAGTACAAACGTGAGTCGTTTGAACTGTTCCAGGGGCTTCTAGAGAACATCAAAGCCGACGTTGTTCGTATCATCAGCCACGTTCAAGTGCGTGCTCCTGAAGATGTTGAAGAGATGGAGCGTCAGCGTCGTGAAGCGGCTGAGAAACAGGCCATGGACTTCAAACACGATGCTGCGACGGGAATGCAGGGTGAAGAGACTGATAGCGGTATTGAAGGCGAAGAACAACCAGCAACCTTCAAACGTGATGATCGTAAAGTAGGGCGTAACGAACCTTGTCCTTGTGGATCAGGCAAGAAATACAAAGCCTGTCACGGTAAGATCTCTTAAGCAAAATCGATCATTAAAGGCTGCTCATTGAGCGGCCTTTTTTGTGCGCGTTACTTTCGATCGGTTATTTTCTAGCCGTTATTTTGAAGGGTTAAGCAGAGAGAGTCGACAATCTCTCAATCTGTCTGCGACGCAACTCAGATCCTAGCTCGGCACCCGAGAATCCATCAGCCATCACCTGTTTTGGCTGAACAGCTGCGACTGACTCAACGGCTGTCGCTAAGTCAGCAGAGTTGAATCGGTTATCCTGCTGCAGTGCGTCGTGAATATGGATCAGAGGCTCAGCGGCGGTGGGTTGCTTGATCAATTTAAGATCGTTGATTAACTGAAGTTTTTGTTCGGCATCAGCTGTTGGGAAATTCGACAGAGTCGCTGAGTGTCTAGAGAAGGCAATCGCTAGCGATTTGAAACGGTTGGGGACTTTGAGTTTGAGCGCTAAGGCGTCAACCTCCTCGGTGCTCAGATTCGCAAGGTGGCACAACAGAGCAAATCGCTCCTCAGCCGCTTCAAGGAGTGGACTATCGACGCTATGCAAATCCTGCAACGCAATCCTGTCCAGTGGTGCCAGCAGGTAGTTGGCATGACTCTTTGCTAAGGTAGTTAAGAACTGACTGGGTGTCTTAGTATTTAGCGCTCGCTCAAACTCCTGCCAAACCCGCTCTGTGGTCAGATGGTCCAGCTCACCCGAGGCGCTCATACCCTGCATTAATGCTAGGGTCTCAGGTGCGACTTTGAAACCAAGGTGGGCAAAACGCGCATGGAAACGGGCCACACGAAGTACGCGGAGGGGATCCTCTAAAAAGGCGTCAGAGACGTGCCTGAGTAGGCGAGCATTTAGATCTTTTTGGCCGTTGAATGGGTCGGTAATGACGCCAGTATCACTCTTGGCCATCGCATTAATCGTCAGGTCTCTCCTGAGTAGATCCTCATCCAGGGTGACGCTTGGATCAGTATGGAAGGTGAACCCTTTGTAGCCGCGGCCACTTTTGCGTTCGGTTCTGGCTAAGGCATACTCTTCGTGCGTTTCAGGATGGAGGAAGACGGGAAAGTCACTGCCAACCGGCCTATAACCCGCTTCAAGCATCGCTTCTGGTGTGGCACCGACGACGACCCAATCTCGGTCTTTAACCTCAAGACCGAGTAGTTCGTCACGCACAGCACCACCCACCAGATAGATCTGCATGGTTAACCTTTTTCGCAGTGCTCAGGGAAGGCCAATACCCAGCGTTCAAAACCGCCATCAATGCTGTAGACCTCTTCAAAGCCACGCTCACAAAGGAAAGCGGCTACAGATTGGCTGCTCATACCGTGGTAACAGCAGACAAGAATGGGCGAATCGAATTCGTGGCTATCGATGAACTCTTGTAGGTTGTCATTGGTTAGATTAACAGCGCCTTTGATGTGATTGTTGGCAAAGCTCTGTCCATCACGAATGTCGGCTACAACGGCGCCTTTCTCAATGAGTTCTAGGGCATCTTTTGCAACGACGTGTTTAAATTGATTCATTTAGTATCCTTAGTCATTCTTAACGATTTAACTCTTGGCTTGAGATCGAGAAGATCGATCCATCCTCTAGTCTCAAAGCCGTTAACTCTCCGCCCCAAACACATCCGGTGTCGAGAGCGTAATGATTGGGTGCCACTCGCAGCCCTAATGCCGCCCAGTGACCGGTAATCTGTTTGTGAGAACTGACCTGTGTCGGTAGTTCAAACCAGGGGAGGAAACCCTCAGGCTGTTCGTCTAATCCACCGTTTGCGTCAAAGTCCAATTTACCAGAGGGTTTAATATAGCGCATGCGGGTGAAGTAGTTAGTGATCGTTCGCAATCGATCGAAGCCAATGATCTCATCTTTCCATTTGGCGGGTTTATTGCCATACATCTGTTCGAAATAGTGGACGGACAGGGTGCTGTTTAAGCAATCAGTCACCTCTTTCGCCAGTTGCTCAGCTTGTTCTAAGGACCAGATGTGGGGAATGCCTGCATGGGTCATCACATAGCCTAAGGCGTCGCAGCGTTGAATCAGTGGTTGTTGTATAAGCCAACTCAGTAACTCATTGCGATCTTGCGCCTGCATGATCGGTTTTAATGTTTTTCCTACCTTTCGATCGACACCTGAGGCAAGTGCTAACAGGTGCAGGTCATGATTGCCAAGAACAATGCGCGCGCGAGGTCCAAGTGATTTTATAAATCGCAAAACCTCTAAGGAGTCAGGACCTCGATTAACCAGATCGCCAGCAATCCATAGCTGGTCATCTTCACTGAATTGGAGTGAATCAAGTAGGGCGATCAGTGTTCGATAGCACCCTTGAATATCTCCGATGGCATAGGTCGACATTGCGTTGTTAAAACCGCTTAGTTAGGCTGAAAGGCCATAGCATATAGGAATTCTTCAGTGGACCCAAAAGGATGATTGATCACTCGTTTAGCGCAGTCTGCAATACGAGCACTAAACTGCTAATCCTAGGCTCACTGCCTGGTAAAAAATCGATCGCTGAGCAGCAGTACTATGCCCACCCTAGAAATGCGCTTTGGCCTATTCTGTGTGACTGGCTGCAGATGCCAAATTCAATGAGTTACGAACAGAAGTTGGCCGCAGCCTTGGAAGGTGGGATTGGGTTTTGGGACGTCGTTGCTGAAGCCGAACGGCCGGGATCACTGGATTCAGATATCAAGTCATCGACTGTTCACTACAATCCAATTGATCAACTCATCGAGAGCTTGCCCAAGTTGAAGTGCATTGTTTTAAATGGCGGGGCAGCGATGAGGCTATTCAAACGAGCTGGGTTTGATCAGTTTGCTAAAGCAAAGGGGATAGACTTTTTTCAGCTGCCGTCGACCAGTCCGGCGCATGCATCGATGACCTTAGATGAAAAAAGAGTTGCGTGGCACTCTGTGCTGATCGACACTCTGAAAGAGTAACGTACATCCATTCGATATTATTGGAGGTGTTTGTATGGCATTAGCTACATTTGCTGCAGGTTGTTTTTGGGGTGTTGAACTGCGATTTTCCGATTTGACGGGTGTGACCGGCACTCAAGTGGGTTACATGGGCGGTGCTCTCGATCAGCCGAGCTACCAGGATGTCTGTACTGGCCAGACGGGTCATGCCGAGGTGGTGCAGATCGAATTTGATGAACACCTTATCGCGTATGAAGCCCTTTTAGACTCTTTTTGGCAATGGCATGATCCCACCACGCTGAATCGACAGGGACCTGATGTTGGCACGCAATATCGTTCAGCGATCTTTTATCAAGATGATACGCAACGCATCTTAGCGGAGCAGTCAAAAGCGGTTCTTGGAACCAGTGGCGTGTTTGCGAACCCTATCGTGACTGAGATTGTGCCGGCTCAAACCTTCTGGCCTGCAGAAGAGTACCATCAACAATATCTTAAAAAACGAGGCGCCTCTGCATGTGGAATTTAGCCACATCCAACCAATCCGCTCTTAAGTTGATTATTGGTAACCACAACTACTCAAGCTGGTCACTGCGTGCTTGGTTTTTTATGAAGCGATCAGGCCTCTATTTTGATCTGGAACGTTTAGCCCTGTTTGAGTCGGACTTCCATGAAAAACTCTCCCAATACAGTGATGCAGGGCGTGTGCCGGTGCTGATCGATTCTGAGCTTCAGGTTTGGGATTCCCTAGCAATCTGTGAATACCTCAGTGAAGCGCATCTAGCAGGATTAGGTTGGCCAGAATCCCTGCAAGATCGTGCTAAAACGAGATCCATAGTCTCTGAGGTCCACTCTGGTTTTGCCAATCTAAGGCATGCGCTACCGATGAACTGCCGTGCACAGCGATCGATCAGTGTGTCTGAGACGGTGCGATCAGAGATTGAGCGTATTGATCAGATCTGGAGTGATCCTTGGTTCATTAATGCTCGCGAGAAGGGAGTCGACTTAGGTATACTAGATGCATTCTTTGCACCGATTGCTTCTCGTTTTCATACCTATCAGATCGAACTGACAGAGCCTGCCTCACAATACCGAGATTGGCTGCTGCAGACCCCAGAGTTGATGGAGTGGTATCAACTAGCCTCAGAAGAGACTGAGGTGATTGAAGACGAAGAGGTAGGTACACCTCTTTAACTCGATTGATGCCACGCGCGTCATTTGGAATGGTATGAACACCAAATCTCCCGTGAAGCCAGAGTTTTTGCTCTTGATGGCCGCTTTGCAATGTCTAATGGCGCTCTATGTCGATGCGATGTTGCCTGCCCTGCATGAAATTGGATCTGATCTTAACGCCCTCGACAACAACCGTTATCAGTTTGTTATTACTAGCGTTATGTTGGGTCTGGCTGTAGGGCAGTTTTTCTATGGCCCCCTTGCCGATGCCTGGGGTCGAAAGCCTGCGGTCTATCTTGGCTTTACACTGATGCTGATCGGCACCCTGATCTCTCTGTTTGCAGAGACCTTTGAGGTCATGTTGGTGGGACGAGTGTTACAGGGGTTAGGTGCAGCGGGTCCGCGTGTTGTTACCATGGCGATTGTGCGTGATAAATACGTTGGGCGCGACATGGCGCGTGTGATGTCACTGATCATGACCATCTTTATATTCAGTCCCGTTGTGGTCCCTATGCTGGGCCAACTGGTATTGCTTGTCGCCGATTGGCGAGCAGTGTTTGGCATGCTGTTGGTGCTGACAACGGCGGCCTGGATCTGGTTTTCTCTACGCCAAGAGGAGACGCTTAATCCAGAGCATCAATCGACTCTCTCCTTTAAACCAGTGATGAAGGCGATGCGTCAGGTTGTGACGACCCGCGAAGGGTTTATCTACACCTTTGCCGGCGGCTTGGTACATGGATCATTGATTGGCTTTTTGGTCTCCGTACAGGGGATACTTCAAGGCATCTACGATACTGGCGCACTCTTTCCGGTCTACTTTGCAATGATGGCGCTTGGGGTTGGGATATCCTCTTTCATGAACTCAAAGCTGGTCTACCGCTTTGAGCTCAGAAAGTTGGTCATCTTTGTCATGGCGTTATCGGGTCTAATTTCATTGCTAGAGGCGATCGTCATTGGTGCTTGGCAGCTGACGGTTCCTCTACAGGTGTTTATCCTGATGATGATTGTTACGACCTTCTTTTTTGGCTTGTTGTTCGGCAACCTCAACGCGTTGGCAATGGCGCCCTTCGGTAAAATCGCAGGTGTCGCTTCAGGCACTATTGGGGCCTTTACCATGTTGCTGGGTGTCTTGGTTGGCTCGCTGATCGGCATGCAGTTTGATGGCACTGTTCTGCCTCTACTGATCGGATTCGCGGTTACAACCCTATCAGGCTTAATGTTAGTGATTCTCTTTTCAAAACCCAGAGTGCAACGTGTTGAGGTGCCACACTGATCATGAGTGATCAAACATCAGCTCTGCTCTCACCCGGCCAGGAAGATCTCTGGTTTTTGCCCTTAGGGGGTTCAGGCGAGATCGGTATGAACATGAATCTTCTCGGTCACGCCGGTGACTGGATCATGATCGACTGTGGTGTCACCTTTGACGAGGTGGTTGATCCTGAATCGCACCGCACTGCAGCTGTAGTGTCAGCCGACCCCAAGTTCATCTCGCGTCAAAAAGAGAACCTTAAGGGAATTGTCATAACCCATGCCCATGAGGATCACTTGGGAGCTCTGCCGTTCCTCTGGCCACGCTTGAAAGCACCCGTATACGCTTCGCCTTTCGCGGCAGAGGTGCTAAGAAGAAAACTGGCACAGCATGGCTTAGATGGCCGAGTACCTATTCATGTGATCAACCAACGGGAGCGATTTACTCTCGGTAACTTCACCCTTGAATTTCTACCTATTACGCACTCGATTCCAGAAGCACAGTCTCTGCTTATTGAAACGGCTGTTGGTACGGTACTGCACACCGCCGACTGGAAAATCGATTATGACCCAGTCATTGGTGAGCCGTTCGATGAGTCACTCTATAAAGGGCTCTCTAAACTGAATATTCGTGCACTGCTTTGTGATTCGACCAATGCGCTGAAACCGGGAATGTCGAAATCAGAGTCGATCTGTTATCGCGGCATTTTGAAACAGCTGGAGTCGGTTCAAGGTCGAATTGTGGTCAGTTGCTTTAGCTCCAATTTGGCCCGCCTTGTCACAGTTGCCCGTGTAGCAGATGCTTTAGGTCGACGCTTTGCTCTGATTGGTCGTTCTCTAAAAAACATCTACTCCATCGCCAAAATGACCGGTTACTGGCCTGATGAGCTAGAACCCATTGATGAGTCTCATTTGGGTTATCTTCCAGCCGAAGAAGTGTTCGCGATTGCGACCGGTAGCCAGGGAGAAGAGCGTGCAGCACTGAATCGCTTAGCGCTAGACTCCTATCCTCATTTTTCAATGGAGGAGGGCGATCTGGTGTTGATGAGTTCGTTCCTTATTCCCGGAAATGAGCGGTTGGTAGAGCGGATGTTGGATCGTTTTAAAGCGCGCAAAGTTAAAGTGGTTGAATCGGCCACCAGCTCGACGCCGATTCATGCATCTGGCCACCCTTGTCAGGCTGAATTAGCCGATATGTACTCTTGGGTACAACCGATTATTGCGGTGCCATTGCATGGTGAGCCTGAGCACATCAAAGCGAATGCCGAGATTGCTCGTAAGTACTCCGTACCGGTTCAACTGATCGGTGAGAATGGCGATCTCTACGAGTTGGCGCCAGGTCATCGTATTCACTATGCCAAGGTGCCCGCCGGCCGTCTTGCTCTCGTTCAATAGCGGTCTGATTTTTGCAATGTGTCTGTTAGCTTTCAACTGGCGTCCTAACCACACTACCCCGTTACTCTTGGTAGCCAATCGAGATGAGTTCCATGACAGGCCAGCTCTGCCTATGCACTGGTGGCCTGTTCATCGAAGTGACTCTTCAGAGGTGTTGGCCGGCCAAGATTTAAAAGCCAAAGGAACTTGGTTGGGGTTCAATCGCTCTGGTCGATTCGCATTTTTGACGAACATTCGCCCTGGTTATATTGGCGTAGAGGGCGCTCGCAGTCGGGGTGAGATTCCACTGCTGTTCTTAAACTCAAACGAATCAATCCAGAAGATTGCTCAAGCGTTAAAAGAGAATAGAGATCAATATGCCGGCTTTAATTTGATTGTTGGTGAGCCTGGGGCGTTGTTTTGGATGAGTTCAAACAGTCCTGACCTTCAGCCAATAGAACCCGGAGTACATGCTCTGAGTAATGATGCACTTGATACTCCATGGCCTAAAGTGACACTGGCACGCCAACAGATCTCCGAACAGGGTGTGTTGCTAGAGACTCAACTGAACGGATCTGGTCTATTAATGGACCCTAACCTAGCGAATGACGCTGAACTTCCAGATACCGGTATCCCTGCCGATTGGGAGCGCTTACTCTCTTCTCAGTTGATTATCAGTGAAACCTACGGCACTCGATCTCGCTGCTTGTTCCGACTATCTGGTGGTCAGTATGATGTTGTTGATCAGCAGTTAGATAAAACCGGTGCTGTCGTGTCAGAACAGCCGTTTAGTTGGTTTGTCGGGGAGTAACAGATGTTTGGAATAGTGGATTTCTACACCTATCTTATTGGGACAATCATTATTATTTTGTTGCCCGGCCCCAACTCTATGTACGTCGCTTCGGTAGCAGGGCGCCGAGGCGCTCTCGCAGGGTTTCAAGGCGCGGCGGGTATTTTTGTAGGGGACCTGACGTTGATGACATTGTCAGTCGCCGGTGTGGCGAGCCTGATTCAAACCACCCCAATTCTCTTTACGCTGCTTAAATATGCCGGTGGACTCTATCTGATGTGGCTCGGTTTTGGTCTGCTAAGATCGCTTTTCACTAAACCTCAAAACAGTGATTCGGACATCGATTTGCCCAAGGACTCTAAACACCCGTTTAGAGTAGCGCTGACGATCAGCCTTCTTAACCCCAAGGCAATACTCTTTTTTGTCTCGTTCTTCATTCAATTTGTCGATCCAAGCTACGACAACCCCTGGCTCTCTTTCGCCATTTTGGGTCTGGTTGTTCAACTCTGTTCACAGATCTATCTTGCGGTGTTGATTCTTATGACGATCTATTTCAAGTCTCTTCTAGCAGAGGGGGGGAAACTTTCAGGCTTTGCGAAAGGGTTAGCGGGATCACTGTTTATGGGGTATGGTCTTAAACTAGCACTATCAACTAACTAGTGTTCAGTTTTTGTATTAATAACCCGATCCTTTGGTCCAGGTATGAAGCTTATATTGAAAATAGCTCTATTGTTAGCGTTAACACTACAGGCTCCCCGGATCGCTGCTTCTGATGACAAATTACTCTCTCAGCTGAGTCAACAAGAGCGTGACTATCTAGAGAATAAACAGACTATAAGGATGCCTACCTATAGCAATTGGCGCCCCTTTAACTATGTTGATGCGGGTCAGCCGAAAGGCTATCTAATTGACCTAACTCGACAAATTAGCCAAAAGCTGGGTTTAGAACTGCGCTTTGTTAATGGGTTTGAGTGGTCGCAGCATATGGAAAAATTAGCCGATGGACAGTTAGATGTTGTCGGTAATATGGTGCTGACTGAAGAGCGCCAACAGCGCTATCTTTTCAGTGAAAAGCAGACACTAGAACTGTTGACTGGGCTAGTCAGTTTAAAAGGGTACACGCGCTTTGCCGATCTAGATGGCCAGGTTGTTGGTATTCAGAAAGACTCTATTTTTGAGAGCTATTTTAAGAAGAATTATCCTCAGGTTCGCTATAAAGAGTACTTATCATTTGATGAGATGATGGTTGCTTTGTTGAACGGTAAGATTGATCTGTTCGTAGAGAACTATTCGATAGCCAACTATCTGATCAACGTTTCCCACATCTTTAATGAGGATCTGCAAGTTAGACTGCTAGAGTCTGAACCGGGACTGCAGTTAAATATGCACTTTGCGTTTAACCAGCAAGATAGAACGCTGAAAACCCTTTTTGATAAAGCCTACGACAGCTTCAGTCCTGATGAAATCAGGGCGCTACAAGAGCTGTGGAGCATGGTGCCAAACAGTGAATTGAGCCCTTTCACTAAAGAGAGCTTACAAAAGCTGCTCTATCTCTTTTTCGCCACACTGGGCATCATACTTCTGCTGCTTTACCGCTATCACCTTCTATCGAAACAGAGTTCAAAAATAGCGCTGATTAACAAACAGTTAGAGCAAGAGCGTTCTGAACTAGAACGTTTGAATGAAGCCTATACATACAAGGCAGAAGAGGCTGAAAGACTCTCACTGGTTAAAAGTGAGTTTTTGGCCAATATGAGTCATGAGATTAGAACACCTATGAATGCGGTGCTGACCTTGGCTCAAACCTTAGCGCGTGCTGAAAACGCCAATAAACCCGTACTCGAAAAAGCGAAAAAAATCCTAAGAGCGGGGCAGTCATTACAAAAGCTGATCGACGATATTCTGGATTTTTCTAAGATAGAGAGCGGTAAGCTCAAGCTGGTGACTACCGAATTCTATCTGGATGAACTGCTTGAAACCGTTGCTCTACTCATGTCCAGCTCAGTTAAAAGTAAGAACGTTCACCTGGCGATTACACCGAGCTATCAGGGTAACCTCAAAATATCAGGCGACCAGCAACGCCTGGAACAGATTTTGATCAATCTGATCAGTAACGCGATCAAGTTCACTTCGAGGGGCTCTGTTGAGTTGACGGTTAATGTGATCAATGCAGACTCTGTACCCCGTCTTCGCTTTGCGATTCGTGATACTGGCATCGGCATGAGTGATGAGGTTTTAGCTAAAATTCTAAGGCCTTTTGAGCAGGGCGATGGTTCGATAACGCGTAAATTTGGGGGGACTGGTCTAGGGCTTAGCATTACCCAGCAACTTCTCTCATTAATGGGAAGTGAGTTAAGTT
The DNA here is from genome assembly GCF_013283345.1 of Marinobacterium sp. xm-d-564. Taxonomy (NCBI): domain Bacteria; kingdom Pseudomonadati; phylum Pseudomonadota; class Gammaproteobacteria; order Oceanospirillales; family Oceanospirillaceae; genus Marinobacterium; species Marinobacterium sp. xm-d-564. Next base: position 46,235 of record NZ_WBYO01000006.1, read on the forward strand.
TTGAGTCCCAGCAGTTCCGAGGCACGACCGTCTCCTTCGAATTGACTCTGCCTGTGAAGGTTATTGAACCTGATCCTATAACAGAGGCTAGAGTTCTTATTGCCTGTAAAAACCCCTTTACACGTAATTCACTTGTGGCTGTTGCCAAAACGATGGGTCTAGACCATGAAGTAGGACAGACGCAGAGTTATCTGATCTATCAACTCCTTTCAGCCATAAAAGCGGATCGCTCCTTTGACTCTGTCATTGTCGATGAAGAGATGTCCGGCAATAACCTGCAGCGTCTAGAAGCAGAGATCCAGAGTGAGTTACTGAGCAAGGGCGTTAATTGGTCTGGAAAACTGGTTACAGTTACCAGTCCTGTCAGTCATATTGAAGAGTATGAGAACAGCCCCTATGACTGTTTGATAGAACCTGTTACCAGTTCTACGTTAAAACGCATCATCAATTCTGATGCCCAGCCTGAGACAGAACATATTCCAAGTCAGCGACTTTTAAACCGAACACTGTTAGTGGTCGATGATAATCTTTTCAATCGTGATTCAGCTCGCGAGTTTCTTGAAGCGGAAGGGGCCTCAGTGATTCTTGCCAAGGATGGTAGTGAGGCGATCAAACTCTTAAGGGCGGCAGAGTTACCGATAGATTTGGTATTGATGGATGTGCAAATGCCAGTCATAGACGGTCTTGAGGCGACTCAAAGGATTCGTGCCCTGCGGCGGTTTGAAAATTTACCCATAATTGGTATGTCGGCAGGCGCCTATGCTGAGGATATTGAAAAGGCTTTAGAGTCCGGCATGAATAACTACATCACTAAACCGGTCGATATTGAGAAAGCCGTTGTCGCAATTGCAGAACTGATTGCGCCTGAAGCACTGAAGGAAAATGCGATCTCAACTAACACCAATCAATGCGATATAGATAGGCCTCAAAGCTACTTTGATATAGCACTGGCTAGAGATTATTGGAGCAGTGATGAAACGGCTAAAAAGTATGTTGCACAATTCATTGAAAAATACGCCCAAACTCTTGAGTCGTTGCAGCAAGAGTCCGATGAGCTAAATGTTGAGTTTATCCATAAAATGAAGGGCGCTAGCAGTATTTTGGGAATGCCACAGCTCACCGAAAATCTAATGCTTCTTGAAGCCCTTCTTCGTAATGGAAAAAAATTATCGGCTGAACAGGTCGCCACACTGGTGGCTGTTTGGGCAGAGACAAAGCGCGAAGCTTTGACAAGTTTGGAACCATAAATAACCGATGACCAAGCAAGAACAGGGTGTCTCTAAGGTCGTGACAACCAATCAGGCCGGTTTGCATGAGCGTCTCGATGAGATTGTATTGCGTAACTTAAATAACCCATTTCGCAAACCCATTGCCGACCATACTCAGGTCGCCTTTGATCAGGTGACCGATTGGCTCAAAGGTCGTTCCGGAGAGCTTATCTTGGACTCTTGCTGTGGTATTGGTGAAAGTTCACGTCATCTTGCCAATCGATACCCAGACGCCAATGTCATAGCCGTTGATCGTTCTGCTTATCGTCTTAGTAAGCACGAAAACTGCTTCACGGGTGAGCTTGATAACCTACTCTTTGTGCGAGCGGATTTAATCGACTTTTGGCGCCTGGCTGCAGCTTCAGAGTGGCGTCTAGCCAAGCATTTTATTCTCTACCCCAACCCTTATCCTAAATCAGCTCAGGTTCAGAGACGTTGGCATGCCAGTCCTGTATTCAGTGATCTATTGACCTTGGGTGGGGAGTTAACCGTTAGAAGCAACTGGAGACTCTACATCGAGGAGTTCGTCAGGGCACTGGCGTTGGCGGGTCATGAAACTAGCGTACAGTTATACAGCGCTGACCAACCGATGAGTGCATTTGAACGGAAATATTGGGAGAGTGGTCAGCAGAGCTGGCAGTGCGTAGCGCAGCTTTCAGAGTCTGGCTCAGCTTTAAAACCCTAAGATCCTAAGAGCCTCTTCATCCTGTATGCGCCTGTTGAACGCTTGAATCAGCCCCGCCTTGGCCGTTGACTCAGAGGCTGATGAAGCCGATTTAATGGACAGAGTTGTGGCATGCTCCACCTTAGATTGACCATCCAAAAAGCGAATTGATAAATCGGCTTTGGCAATGTGAATGCCATAGGCGCTACTGATTTCTTCAATGACCTGGCACTCGACGGTTATAACACCAGATGAGGAGTTGATCTCAAAACCGGCTTCTAGGATTAGACGCTCCAGTGAGCCTTTAAAGCTCATGCAGCTTTGTTCGGTTTTTAGCATTACCGGGTGGTTGGTTTGGTAATCTTTAATGGCAGATTCAGTGTCTGCAACCTGGTTGCTGTACTTTTCCCCAATCTCCGATTCCCCCAGCTGTTTCATAAGAGATATTAATGGCTGTTGAGCCTTTAGATCGGTTAGCTGTTGTCGAGCACTTGCCCAGTCAGAGAGAGTCTTGATTGGCTGTGCAGAGGAGGCGGTTAATCTGGGGTCTATTTCGTTTTTGAGGTTCTTAATTAAGGCCGTTTTTTTCAACGCTAGCAGGGTCGCGGTTCGTTGCGGTGCAATCACATCCTGTTTAAGGATCTCATATCCACCCAAAGGCAAACGCTCGGTTCTGCTTTGAATCGACGACTCCACCACTCGCTCAGTATATTCACGACTGTCTCTAACCGACGAAAGGCGCTGCTCTTGTGTGCTGGATAGTTGAACTAACAGTCTCTCGGCAAGATGAGCTAATGCAGCCTGCTCAGAGGCTTGTGCGCTGCCTCCCTCACCGACACCGTAAAATTGATCACCTGTGTTGACTAGCGGACTCATCAACCAATCAGGAGTCTTAGGTTCTGCGACAAGGATGACGGGTTCTCTGCTTGCACACCCAGTCGTTACAAAACTGGCCAACATTAGAAAAGCGAGAATGAATCTGCGGGTCATAGCTGGTTCTCTAAACGCGCCTGTTCACTCTTCTGACGTTCAACACGCAAAATGGCTTGGTTAATGATCTTGTTGGGCTCTTTTACCAACTGATCGGCTAACCGGTAGAGCTGCTCAGCTTGGCTAGTTTTACCGAGCTGCTCTTTAACAACGGCTAAATTGTAAGCCGCCACATAGCATTGATCACCTGTACTGGTTAGAAGCTCGGAGAAGAGCACTTCAGCTTTGTCGATGCGGTGATCCTCAACGTACTCGATACCATACTCCAAAAGGTCCTCTTGCTCGCTGCTGTAGTCGATCTCTGGATCATCGAGCAGTTGCACTATGACAGTTGCCTCATAGGGAGCTATGTAAGTCATGAACTGATCGGTGATCTCATCAGCTAGGTTGCTTAGGACACTCTCGGGTGTTGGAAGAGAGTAGGCGCTGTCACGACAAGCATCGTGACTCTCTTTTGCCGTGAAGCGTTCAGAGAGAATCAGGTCCCCGCGTTCAGTATCAACGAGTCGGATGGTAGCGTGCAGGTTGGAGTGCATCTCATCACAAGGGATGTAGCGCTCACGAGTTTTTTTGCACTTCTGATCGGCACACTCAACACGAGTAACGTAGTAGAGCGAGTAGTCGGTGGTCTGAATCTCCACCTCACCAGTAATCAGTCCTTTCGCACCGATCAGCTGACCGATCTCAACAGACGTCTGTTCATCGACTAGCCCAGAGTGTTGAAGTTTTTGCTCGTCTAAAATTGATTCAAGATCCTTACGGTTGACCACGGTAAAAAAGGTCTCACCTGCCACCCTATGGTTGGTGACTCGAGATTCAATGCTGTTCGCCACACCGGAGTAGTCATTCTCAAATGGAAGCACCGCAACGACTTTGGTGGCGGCAGCCCGATCACTGATGGCTGGATTGATCAGGGTAATCTTAGCGGTCGATGAGCAGGCCGTAAGAAATAAAGCGGTGACCGCTAGGCCAAGGCTTTTTAATTTACAGTTTGTTAAGTTCACGCTCGGCACTCTGTTGTTGCGCTTGAGGAGAGGGGTCTTGCATCACCTCGTTAGAGGAGCAAGCCGAAAGTGATAAAGCTATCAGTAGTAGAGTAAATAGAGGTTTCATCAACAACTCACTTATCTAGTTGATCAATCTGAGAGTCGATCGCGTTATTGATCGTCGCTTTTTCAACGCCCAGCAAAATGAAGATGACCTCTGTTTCAGGGTGCTGCCAGTAGCTCACTTGTTGTGAGTTATTAATTGTCAATTCGGAGGTTTGTCTTGCGACTTGAGTGACGACGCGTTCAGCCGTCATCTCATCGGCACCCGTTGAACGTTGATAGGAGTCTAGTTTGCTTTTAATCTGAGCCTCGACCTGTTGTGCGATATCAGCACGAGCATTAATGGCTGCCTCTTTACGAGAAAAATCATACCCTAGCTTGCTCAATGGAGCAGATCCTACGCCGACATAACGATCAGCCTCCATGTAGCCACCACAAGCCCAAATAGGTGCTTGTTCACCATGGATGACGCATTCGTCACCTTCGACTAGATCGGGTTTAGGCAGTTCACTGCTGCAGCCGGCAAGGGTTGTTAAAAGTGTCGCAGTCATCAGTAACTTGGTGCGTAGGTTCATGATCATTATCCATTAGAAATTACTCATATGATGGTCACATATTTCCATAGAAATGTCAGGGTTATTTTTAGATGAAAATTGACACTCAACGGATTAAAACTCACCCGTGTGATTACCCCTTTACGGACAGATCACGTAAAATAACCAAAATCACAAATCAGGGTCTGTCATGGATAACCGCAGAAAAATTCGCGCTGCCGTCTCTCTTCTCTCGTTCATTGGGATTGTTGCCCCATTTATGTTTTTAATGGGTGCCGAAAATACCGAAGAGGCCTTTAATGAAAATGCCAGTTGGGTGATTAAAAATACGCTGGTGTGGATTGTTGTGATGTCTCTGCTGTTGATCAAGAATCCTAAGTTTTTTGGCGACGAAACCCCCTTCGATATACTGCTTCGTTACGCTAAACGTCTGTTTAAATCGAACGCTTCTGACCGATAGTGAGCCGTTGATCAATGCTTAAACTGAACGCACTATCTCTCTCTAATCTTCGCGGTGATCTGCTCGGTGGTTTAACCGCTGCGGTGGTCTCACTCCCTTTGGCGCTCACATTTGGTGTCGCCTCTGGCGCTGGCGCAGAGGCGGGACTCTATGGTGCGATCCTAATCGGTCTCTTTACCGCGCTGTTTGGTGGAACCTCTACGCTGATCTCTGAGCCTACTGGGCCTATGACCGTGGTGATGACCGCTGTGATCAGCACTCTAGTGGCTGCGAACCCTGAAAATGGTCTGTCTATGGCGTTTACCGTGGTGATCATGGCAGGGATATTCCAGATCGTGTTTGGTTATCTCAGGTTGGGCAAATACATCACCCTGATGCCCTATGCGGTGGTTTCTGGCTTTATGTCAGGCATCGGATTCATACTGATTATTCTGCAGATAGCCCCTGCGTTAGGGCAATCTCCACCGGCGGGCGGGGTGGTTGGTACCGTAACTCATCTGCCAGAGTTGATCATGAACGTGCACTTCAGTGAGTTGTTGCTGTTCTTGGTGACACTGGGTGTGTTGTTTAAAACGCCTGAAAAATACAAAAAGTTCGTGCCGCCTCAGTTGATTGCACTGGTTCTTATTACTCTGGTCTCTGTGATCATCTTTAGCAGTGATGGAGTCCAACGCATTGGTGAGATCGATGTGTCACTGCCTTCAATGACCTTGCCCTATTTCACCTATGATCAGCTTCAGATTATGTTGGTCGATGCGATGGTGTTGGGCATGCTTGGTTGTATCGATTCAATGCTTACCTCGGTCGTGGCGGACAACCTGACCCGAACAGAGCATGACTCCAACAAAGAGCTGTTTGGACAGGGGTTAGGCAATATCATGTCTGGTCTGTTCGGTGGTCTACCAGGTGCCGGTGCCACTATGGGCACCGTGGTCAATATTCAGTCCGGAGGGCGAACACCACTCTCAGGTGTTATAAGGGTTCTAGCACTGGCAATAGCTGTGTTTGGAGCAGGTTCATTGATCGAAAATATCCCTTTAGCGGTGCTGGCTGGTATTGCGGTAAAAGTGGGTGTCGATATTCTGGACTGGTCGTTCATTAAACGGGTTCACCTAGTCTCTAAATACAGCACGATGATCATGTATGCCGTTCTACTACTAACGGTGTTTGTCGATCTGATCGTTGCGGTGGGTGTCGGTGTCTTTGTCGCGAACGTCATCATCATCCGTAAGTTATCCGATGTTGAGGCTGAGAAGGTTCGCTCTATGTCCGATGTCGATGATGAGATTCCTCTGACCCCTGAACAGCAGTCCCTGTTGAATGAGGCGAATGGCCGTATCCTACTGGTCTACCTTTCGGGAGCGATGATTTTTGGTGTCTCCAAAGCCTTAGCCCGTGAGCGAAAAGACATCGCTAAACACGATGCGGTTATTTTTGATCTCAGTGACGTCAGTTATTTAGATGACACCATGACGCTCTCCATTGAGAACGTCATACTCGAAGCCTTAGATCTTGGTAAAGAGGTGCGTCTAGTTATGGCACCGGGCGCTGAAAAAGATCGATTGATTCGCCTTGGCCTTGATCAGCGCCTCCCGGCTGATCGTATAACAGAATCAAGAACCGAGGCATTGAGGCAGTCACTTTCCAGTTTATAAGCTAAGCTGAAGCAAAAGAGATTTGGAGGTCTACTATGTTCAGTTTGATCTTTAAGACAGTTCGCCACCTGTTACTCAGGGTATTGCTTCCGCTCAGTCTGCTCTTTTCAGGCGCGGCCTCAGCTAAAACGGTTAAAGAGATCCTTGCACTTGAAGAAGCGCCACCAGGAGTTGTGTTTGAAATTTTGGCGCCTAATCCACAACAGTGGCAACGGATTCAACCTCGTTTGATGGGTGCCATAGACTCTTTGCGATCAGCTTTTCCAGATCTCGATATTGCGGTGGTTAGCCACGGCAATGAACAGTTCGCTCTGACCACTGAGAATGAGAGTAAGTTCCCACTTTTGCATCAAGGGGTTCGTGATCTAGGTGAATCTGGCGTGGATCTGCATGTGTGTGAAACCTTTGCGAGTTGGAGCAACGTCACAGCAGAGGCTTTTCCAGACTACGTAGACGTTGCCCCTTCCGGTCCCGCGCAGATCAACAACTACGTTGCGATGGGGTATCTGTTGGTGGATCAGTTCGCGTTTTAATTCGCTCTCTGATTTAACATCTCTTTAATCTCAGCCAGCTGTTTTTGAAGATCAGCGATGGTTGGCTCATTGGCCTCGATCGCTTCCTCTTTAAGGATGCGCTCATGCTCCTCATTCATCACATTGACGACAATACCGATCACCATGTTCAAGAAGGCGAAGGCCGTTAAGAATATAAAGGATAGATAGTAGATCCAGCTTAGACTGTAGACCGTCATCGTTTCGTACATGACATCGGTCCAATCCTCAAAGGTCATCACCCTAAAGAGCGTCAACATCGACACTGCGACATCACCCCAAAGGTCGGGGTTAATCGCAGCAAAGAGCGTCGCACCAATGGCAGCATAGACGTAGAAGATGATGAACATCAGCAGAAGGACGTACCCTAGCTGAGGCAGTGCTTTGATCAACGAGTTCAGCAGCATGCGAAGCTCTGGAATGATGCTGACCATTCGGAAGACGCGGAACACGCGAACTAGACGTGCGACCAGAGCGGTATCGGCCTGACTGACAGGGATCAGGCTGATCACAACCACTAAGGTGTCGAATAGGTTCCAGGGATCCTTAAAGAAGGTGCGCTTGTTCTCATCGGCAATGAAACGAACCGTGATCTCGACCAGAAAGAAGACGGTAACAGCGATATCCAGCCAACCAACAATCATCTCAGCGGTGTCAGAAAGGTCAAAGGTCTTGGCACCAATAAGGAGCGCCGAGCCAATAATCACCGCAATTACGGTGAGCTCGAAGAGTTTGTTAGAGCGGATTTTAACGAGTGTCGATAGTAAAGCGTTGCTGTTCATTGGCTTAGAAATTCACTACATAAAATGGACGCTGATAGTAATTGAAAATACTGGAGTTGTGGAGAGGGTAGCTCTTGAGCTCTGTGTGAAAATTAATGAAGATCTATGCTGTACCGTTTAAGCGTCTCGAAACTGATAATCTCAAGTGTTTTTGCATTAGTTGCGGATAGATTAACTCTCGGGGCGCACCCTGAAACCTCGGCTTCCTCCCATCGTTGAGCACATAGGCACCAAGAGTCGCCTGGCTTTAAACCGGGGAACTGATATTCAGGCCGGGCGGTAATGAGATCATTCCCTTTGCGAAGTGAGAAGAGCAGAAACTCCTCCGTCATCACAGCGCAGACCGTGTGGGTTCCGCGATCATATTCATCTGTGTTGCAACATCCGTCTCTGTAATAGCCAGTTAGCGGATCACTGCTACACGTTTCAAGTGGCGTGCCTAATACGTTTAACTGTTGGTTGTTCATCTGTTTTACCTTAATGATTTATCGACTAATCCTATATAGGCCACCATTGGGTGCGTCACTTAACACTAAAATTGAGCCATCATTGGCCTGTTCAACGTCTCTAACTCTTCCCATCTCATCATTGAATAATCTCTCCTCTGAAACGGGCAGATTGCTATCAGGATCTATGACGATTCGGTAGATGCTTGTGAACTTCAAAGCGCCAACCAAAAGATTGCCCTGCCATTCGGGAAACATCTCTTCGGTATAGAAGGTCATTCCCGATGGTGCAATGCTTGGATCCCAGACCCAGAGAGGATCGGTATATCCATCGGGTGATGAGTTAAGACCTATATCCCCACCTATGTACTCCTTACCGTAAGAGACGGTTGGCCAACCGTAGTAGTTATCTTGCTCAATGAGATTGATCTCATCACCACCGCGTGGACCATGTTCATGAGACCATAAAAGTCCTGTATTAGGCTGTAATGCAAGACCTTGTGGGTTTCGATGACCCATCGAGTAGATCTCAGGCAACCAATCTTGCTGAGTATTGGCTGGCTCCGGCTCAACAAGGTTCAGTCGAATAATTGATCCAGCATGATTGGAGGGGTTTTGAGCGTTGCTGCGATCACCACGGTCGCCTAAAGAGGCAAACAGGTAGTTGCCCTCTATGACTATCCGACAGCCGAAGTGTGCACCGGAGGGAGAGCGATGGTTGGAGACAAAAAAATCCTTGGGTGTTAAAAGCTGATACCCATCCAATTTGGCCGATGCAATCGCTAAGCCTGCACCACCTTCTAACGGTTTGCTGTAGCAAAGATGTACCCTATTTGATTGTTCATCATAGGCGACATCGAGAAGCCCGCCTTGCCTAAAACTTGCTACAAAAGGGGTGGGTAAAACAGCTCTTTGCTGCCCGGTTGTAAGGTTAATGCGCAAAAGGGCACCGGCTCTTGCTGTAACCAGGACCTCTTCATCGTTAAGGACAGCGATACCCCAAGGGTGAGAAATGTCTGAACCTATTTTTTCGATGGTGAAGGCGAGTGAAGCCTGGCTTAGTAGTAAGGCTGATAGGAGAGTGATGGCTTTCATTTCAGATACCGTTGGTTTTTATGTAGTTACGGTATTTGGGCTGGGGTGGATTGTGGTGAAGTGATCATCTTAACCGCGGAGCTATGAAGAGTGAGCCCGACGTGGTTTTTGGACAGATTTATGAAAACACCATCTATGTTTTCACCTTTTCGGGACTTGGTGCTCAATTCAAGGCCAGATTTGCGATTACACGTCCTGTGTAATCGTCCTTCGGACTGCCTTCGGCATCCCAAAATGCAATCCATGCATTTTGGTGAACTGACTGCGTCAGTGCTCTTATATTCGGCCCACCAACGAAAAAAGGGAAGTGCACTTTTAAGTACACTTCCCTTTTTTACGTTGGTAGCGGGGGCCAGATTTGAACTGACGACCTTCGGGTTATGAGCCCGACGAGCTACCGGGCTGCTCCACCCCGCATCAACGTGGGGCGTATTATACATAGGTTTAAGGTTGCTACAAGCCTGTTTCTAAATTATTACGAGATTCTTTCACTATTTTTTTAGTTTGGTACTCTTTGTAGCCTATTTTAAGGAGTATGGCGTTGCACGATTACTATTTAGGCTTACCTCAGTGGCAACATCCTGTTTGGGAGGGTGGCTGTTTGGCAGGGGGTGGAACTGCGCTACAACGTTATGCTCGTCAATTTTCATCGGTTGAGGGAAACACGACTTTTTATGGTTTGCCTAAACCGGATACGGTGAAGCGTTGGCGGGATGAGACGCCTGATGACTTTCGATTCTGTTTTAAGTTCCACCAAGATCTTTCTCATCGCAGTGCTTTAGAGGTGGCTAATCCTAAAGTGGCCGAGCAGTTTGAAGTGTTGGAGCCGCTGGCTCATAAAATCGGGCTGCTCAACTTGCAGCTACCAAAAAGCTTTAACAGTGAGGGGATTGAGTATATCCATCGATTTCTGTTGGCTCTACCTAAAGCCTTCAACTACTCGGTTGAAGTTCGTCACCCTGAGTTCTTTGCGAAAGGGGATGAGGAGAGGGCGTTTAATCAGATGCTGCTGGAGACAGGCGTCAATCGTGTGATGTTCGACACCCGTCCCATTTTTGCAGTAACCGCCATGGACTCAGCTACCTTAGATGCTCAGCAGAAGAAGCCAAAGGTGCCGTTGCATGTCCTTGCAACTGGTCAGCATCCGCAGGTTCGTTTCATCTCGACCATGCAGTGGCAGGAGTCTGATCGCTATTTAGATCAGTGGGTCACTAAGGTGTTGCAGTGGATCGATGAGGGGAGAGTGCCTTATCTCTTCTTTCATACGCCAGATTGTGCTGAAGCACCGGAACTGGCTGCGCGTTTTGTCGATAAGTTGAAAGAGGCAAAACCCTCTGTGCAGGGGGCAACGCCTGAGTTGCTCGCGTCGGAACAGAGCTCTCTATTTTAGAGAGTCCGTTCTCCTAGTGTAACGCGTGAGTTTGTGCCAGTGTGAAGGGGGCAATGGTCGCTTGAAAGGTCTCATTTTCGTCGGTGATCATGTCGTAGTGACCCTGCATGGCACCCACCTCAGTCGCTAAGACCGTGCCGCTGGTGTAGCTGTAGCTTTTGCCCGGTTCAATGGTGGGCTGTTCACCGACAACTCCTTCCCCTAATACCTCTTGTGTCTTCTCATTACCATCGGTAATCAGCCAGCGGCGGCTCAGTAGCTGGATAGGCATAGGGTTATGGTTGGTGATGGTGATGTGGTAAGAAAAGACGTAACGGTGTGTCTCTGGATCCGATTGGTCGGTCAGATAGTCGGTTGTCACATCGATCGCTACGTTTCGGCTCAGTTCATAATCTTGCATGTATAGACAGTCTCGTCGTGCAGTGCTTATTCAGCGCTGTTTCGTAAATCATAGATCGCGTCAGCGATGGCGACAAATTCAGCGAGAGAGAGGCGCTCAGGGCGTAATCCAGGATCAATACCCAAGGCTTCAAGTTGCTCGCCGGTAATCCAACCCTTCATATTGTTACGCAGAGTTTTACGTCGCTGACTGAAACCGGTTCTGACAACGTCAGCCAACAGCTCAGCACTTTTTGCTTGTATGGGTAGCGTTTTGTGCGGAATCAATCTAACAATGGCGGAATCGACCTTCGGTGCCGGATTAAAGGCGCCGGGTGGTACGATAAAGAGCTTCTCTACCTGACAGTAGTACTGCGCCATTATGCCAAGGCGGCCGTAGTGATTTTCCCCCGGCTGTGCAGCTAGACGTTCCACCACCTCTTTCTGCAGCATGAAGTGCATGTCGCTGATCAATCCTGAAAAACTCAAGAGATGGAAAATCAGCGGCGTTGAGATGTTGTAGGGCAGGTTGCCGATCACGCGAAGTGGGCGCTCATCTTGTTGCAGTGACGAGAAGTCAAACTTGAGAGCATCCGCCTCGTGAATCTTAAACTTATCTTCATACCTAAAAAACTTGGTACGCAGGACTGGGACGAGATCACGGTCTAACTCTACCGCTTCCAGCGCACCGGCGAGCTCTAGAATCTCTTCTGTAAGTGCACCTAAACCGGGACCAATCTCAACGAGGTGCTCTTCAGGTTTTGGATTAATCGCAGAGATGATACGACCAATAATAGTAGGGTCGTGCAGAAAGTTCTGACCGAAACGTTTGCGGGCCACGTGCCCAGGGTTTTTACTGCTCATATCAACCTATGATTGTTTACGGTTAGAAGCCATCTCGGCAGCATAACTAAGGGCGGTCTGCAAAGAGCCTGCATCGGCTCTGCCTGTGCCGGCAAGATCCAACGCGGTGCCGTGATCGACTGAGGTGCGCACAATAGGCAGACCCAAGGTGATGTTCACTGCTTGGCCAAACCCTTTGTACTTGAGAACCGGCAGCCCTTGGTCGTGGTACATCGCAAGCACCGCATCAGCGTCTTTTAGATGATGTTCGGTGAAGAGCGTATCGGCAGGGAGTGGGCCAATCAGGTTAACACCCTGTTCCCGGTAGCTATTCAATACCGGTTCGATCGTGTCGATCTCTTCACGTCCCATATGGCCGCCTTCGCCAGCATGGGGGTTTAAGCCTGCAACCAAGACGCTGGGTTTGTCACAACCAAAGTAGTGCTTCAGATCATCCAACAGAATATCGATGACCGAACGAAGTAGCGGTTGCGTTACCGCTTGAGGCACTTCAGATAATGGCAGGTGTGTCGTTGTAAGAGCAACTCGTAGCCCTTCGGTCGCCAACATCATAACAACCTGATCGACGTCACAACGCGATTGTAGAAACTCTGTATGGCCTGTGAAGGGGTAACCGGCATCATTGATAACACCCTTATGAACCGGTGCTGTGCAGATGGCATCAAACATGCCACCCAAAGCCCCGTCTACAGCTAAACGAAGGGTATTCAGAACATAGACGCTATTGAGCGGATCCAGTTGGCCTGGAATAACATCGGCATTCGATGGGGTGCCAATGTAAAAGAGCTCTCCAGGCTGACAGCCAACGGCAGGCTGGTCCGGATCAAACTCATGCAGTTTGATCGGCAAGCCTAAGAGTTTTGCGCGATCGACAATAATGTCAGGGTCACAGATGATGACCAGTTGGTGTTCAGAGCCTTGCTGGGCAATCTGAACACAAAGGTCTGGACCGATGCCGGCAGGCTCGCCCGGGGTTAGTGCAATTCGAAGAGCCACTACTTCACCTTAATGTCGACGTAGGCTTCTGAGCGAAGTTCACGTAACCAAGTGGAGAGTGCTTCATCGTACTTACGTTTACGGATTTCTGAACGGGCTTGGTTTTCACGCATCTCAGTGGTGAAGTCCTGTTGGCGACGCTCTTGTACTTGAACAATATGCCAGCCAAAGCGAGATTCGAAAGGCTCGCTCACCTCATTAATAGCCAATTTATCCATCTGCTGTTCAAACTCAACAACCATCTTACCCGGTTGTATCCAGCCCAGTTCACCACCCAATGAGCCGCTGCCCGGGTCATCGCTGTAGCGGCGCGCCAACTCTTCAAATGGCTCGCCCTCTTTGTATCGTGAGTAGAGCTCTTCAGCGAAGGCTTGAGCCTGTGCTGATGTGCGAATCTCTGAAGGGGCTACCAAAATGTGGCGTGCTCGAGTTTCTGTTACCAGTGTGGCTTGATCGCCACGACGCTCGCGCAACTGCAGTAGGTTAAAGCCTGAAGGGGTTCTAACCACTTTAGAGACTTCGCCATTTGATAGACCCGACACAGCAGAGAATATTTGGGTCGGTAGCTCTTGTGCTTTACGCCAACCCAGGTCACCGCCATTAAGCGCATTGGGTGCGTCCGAGCTGCGTACTGCTAGATCCGCAAAATTAGCGCCTTGATCCAGTTCGGCTTTGAGTTGGTTGGCGCGCTCTTGAGCAGATTTAATCTGTTCTGGTGACGCAGGTGAAGGGAGAGCCACTAGAATGTTGCTCAGTAGATATTCACTGCGGTCTTGGTTCTTCGCCAAATCTGAATTGAGGTAGTTCTGAACCTCTTGGTCCGTTACGGTAACTCGACGGTTGACGTTGCTCTGCTGAACACGGCTAATGATCAGTTCACGACGAATCTGATCACGCACCTGCTGATAGTCACGCCCTTCGTTGATCAACGCTTTACGGAAATCACTCAGGGATAGGTTGTTCTGCTGAGCGATGCGGTTCATCGTACTGTTCAGCTCACTATCACTGACGCGAATGCCTTGGCGCTCTGCCAGTTGCAGTTGAATACTCTCAATGATCAGCTGCTCTTTGACTTGATTAGCCAAAACCTCAGCGGGTGGTAGCTGAGCTTTACGTGCCGTTAATTGAGCACGGATATCACGAATTCGCTGATCCACTTCGGAGCTCATGATGATGCTTTCGTTAACTACGACGGCAACACGGTCCAGTGCAACGGGCTCTGCAAGCACGGAGCTGCTTGAGAGGGCAAGAATCGCCGATGCGATCAAATGTTTAAAAGTTGTCACGGTCATCCTCGTTATAACCCGTTAAATCCTCAAGGAACTGACGACCTTCGCTCTGGCCAAAGGCGCCCAGACCGCGAAGAATGAATTGAATGTAGAACTTGTTCTCACGTTCGAAATCGCTGCTGCCGTCGACAATGCTTCGCTGTCCGGTAAAGCGCACCTTCCAACAGCAGTTTTCGTACTCGATACCGGCAAGCGTCTCTAGGTTTTCAGACTCTTTGATATCTTGGGTGTATCGTGCAACGCCGCTCCACTCTGTCGTGATCGGCCAACGCGTGGCCAGATCGATCTGGTTGAAGGTGTTGTTACCGTCACTGCTCTGCGTTTTACGTAGGTTTGCGTAGAGTAGTCGCTCATCATCTGGACGGTAGTAGGCACGATAGTTTTCGGTCAGTAACGCAGCTGTTTCACGATCAATGCGCGAGTCATGGCTCAGCGTCAGCACTTCAGAGGGCTTCCAGCTGGCGTAGACAGCGTAATCCGATTGATCTGCTGTACCGGTTGAATCGCCTGGGCGAGCATCGTGATCACCAAAGTAGTGAGCCTGTGCAATGCCTGCCGAGATCAGCTCACGCCCCGTTAGACTGTAGACTTTGCTCTCTAGACCTAGGGTTGCTTGATCGGTATGGCTGACACGGTCATTACCGGAGTAGCCTAAATTATCGAACAGGTTGCCGTAGCTAAAGCCAAGGGCGCCTGAGTCAAAGTTAAGTGTGTCTGTATCCTCACCATCAACATGTATCAGTTTGATGCGTGGCTCTAGCGTCTGAGTGGCAATCTCGCCCTGACGTTCAAAGATCAGGCCTGAATCCAACGAGGCAAACAGGTTGGTGTGCGACGCACTGCTATTATCTGAGAAGTCATAGCTTGAGTGCCAAACGCCCGCTTCAGGTCGTAGGTAACCCCAAGTGGTCTCCGCGCTGTAACCGATTGACTGGCGGGCATGAAGACGACTGCCGTCGGTTGCGCTCTCATTGGTTGAATCAAACTGTGTGTACTGCACGGCGAGATTCAGCACTGTCTCATTCAGACTTTGGCTGGTACTGAAGTTGAGCTGAGGCATGCGCTTGTAGCTGGTTGAGTTATCTAGAATCTGATAATCATTAACCAGTGCCGATGCACTCCAGCCATTACCGCTATAGGCTACTTGAGCACGCTGAGAAAGTACATCAGCAGCCGGTACTGCCAGCGTTACCGGCGTTAGGTCGTCAAAGTAGTTGTCATCACTGACGCGAGTGAAGCTGACATCACTCGACCAGTTGGGTGCCGGAGTGCCGGTATGATTGAAGTCGATCAACCAACGTTCACTCCCCTGAAGATCATCATCGGGAAGCCAGCTGGTATTCAGCGTGTTCATGCTGAAGCTGTTGAGGTAGCGCGCCTCGTTTTCAAACAGTACGCCACGCTGTTCGATGATGCGCGTCGTTAGCGTGTCATCGATGTTAGGCGCAATGTTGAAGTAGTAGGGCAGAGCCAGATCGTAACCATCCTGCTCGCTGGTGCTGAGGGATGGATAGAGTAGGCCCGTTCTGCGCGTGTCATTCAATGGCCAGTAGAAGTAGGGCAGGTAGAAGACCGGTACACCAGCAACTTCAAAGCGGGTATTCCACGCCTCTCCATACCCCTCTTGAGGATAGAGCTCCATCTGCGCAGCTCGAATACCCCAATCGTTATTACCCGGTTCACAGTAGGTAATCAGTGTATCTTCGGCTTCAACTCGCTGATCACCAAAGCGAGTCATCGATTCTGCATCACCGCGCATATGTTGATCATGCATGACGAAACGCGCTTCATTGGCGATGGCGATCTTATTGTTCAGGTCAGCAGACATGGCATCTGCAGTCATCAACAGGTTGGGTTCACGGTAACGCACATCGCCACGCAGTAGGGCTTGTCGCGATTGCGCTTCAAACTCGGCAAGGTTGGACTTAATCTGGCGACCAGACTCTTCGATGATGACGTTGCCACGTAAAATGGATAAACCATCGAGATCGGCATCGGACTCATCAGCGTTGATGACGGTGCTGCTCTCTTCGTTACCGGGAGCCAGATCGCCAACCCAGATGTCAGGCTCATCATAGCGACCTTTGCAGACCAGTCCTTCAGCATCCAGAGGTGCTAAACGAACCCAGTCTAAATTGATGTCACGTCGATCATCACTAGGGTCGCGAATGATGGCTAGCTCACTGTTTGTATCTGGTTGTGGCTCTGGAGAAGGCTCGGGTCTATCTGCTAAAGCCGGTGGTTTAGGGGCGACACTCTCCTCTAGCTTAGCCGGAAGGGTGACCGCCTCAATCGTCTCTGCTGACGCTTCGTTCGTTGCAGTCGTTGCAACAACCTTAGTGTCAGGCTCTGGTTTAGCGTCCGTTTTAACGGGTTCAGGTTTGGCGGCGATTGTCTGTTCTGGTTTCTGCTCTGGCTCGGCGGTCAGAGAATTTTTGGGCTCTTGCTCTTTTTTGGGCTCTGGCAGCGGTTTAGGCAGCGGTTTTGTGATCTGTGCTTCGATCGCATCTTCAGTTGCTGAGATGCGAGTTAACGGAACCGGTTCAGGTTTGTAATCGGCAGAAGCACCGCAGCTCCAACCTCGGTCAGTCTGCTGACAGTCCCAGGCGCCCGCTGCATTAGCGGCGTTTGAACCACCTGCAACAACCAAGCCTAAAATGATTTTTGTAATTGCGTTTTTTTCGAAGGGCATTGAATGCGATCCGCTGGCTACCGAGACGACGTTTAAGTAGCCTCAAAAGTCGAGTAATATTGGGCACTTATAATAAAGATTCCCGCTCTTCAGTACCAGAGGTTAACGTAAATGGGTTCGCGCCAAGCGCAATTAAAAAACTGGGCTAGACAGGTTTGGCCCTATGCCGATCGCGACCAGCTAGAGATTACCCCTGTCAGCGGTGATGCCAGTTTCCGTCGATACTTCCGTGCGTCGACGCCTACAGCAGAGTTAATCGCTGTGGATGCCCCACCAGAGAAAGAGAATTCAGAGCCATTTGTGCGTATCGCTAAAGAGTGGTCTGAAAAAGGCATTCATGTGCCTGAAGTGGTGGCTGATGATCTTGCTTTAGGCTTTATGCTGCTGGAGGATTTTGCTGATCAGCAGCTCTTAGATCGCCTGAAATCCGAAGGTGATGCGTCCTATCTTCAGGCATTAGAGACGCTGTTGGGTATTCAGATGCTGCCGGCTGAGGGCTTGCCCAACTATGATGCCGCCGTGCTGACACGTGAGATGAATCTTTTCCCAGAGTGGTTCTTAGGTGAGATGCTTGGCATCACAGAGGGCTGGGATAGCCTTCTAGAGAAGACCTATCAGCAGTTGATCGAATCGGCGTTCAGTCAACCTCAAGTTTGTGTGCATCGCGACTATCACTCGCGCAATCTAATGCCGTTAGTCGATGGCGGACTGGGTGTGATCGATTTTCAGGATGCATTGATCGGTCCTGTCACCTATGACTTGGTGTCACTGTTACGTGATAGCTACATCGAGTGGCCAGAGTCAACGGTCGCTGAATGGGTAGAAAACTACCGCCTCATGCTGATGGATGTCGGTTTCTCTTTGCCAGACTCAGTAGGGTTTAAAAAGCTCTTCGATCTGATGGGCATGCAGCGTCAGCTCAAGGTGTTGGGTATCTTCTCCAGACTATACCTGCGTGATGGGAAATCGGGTTACCTTAAAGATATTCCATTGACCTTCGAATACCTCTATCGAGCTGCTTCGACCCATTCGGAATTCTCCGATCTAAAAGAGGCGCTATCTGGGCTGATACCTGCCATGCGTCAACACGAGCTGCTTGGTCAGCATATCGCTTCAGAGTGGCCAAAACCGTGAAAGCTATGATTTTAGCGGCGGGCTTGGGAACTAGAATGCGCCCGCTGACACTAACAACCCCCAAGCCTTTGATACCGGCTTTGGGAAAGCCTTTGATTGTTTATCAGATCGAAAATCTGGTTCGCGCGGGCATCACTGATATTGTGATTAATCACGCTTGGCTCGGTGATCAGATTGAGCGAACACTGGGCAGTGGCGAGCAGTTTCGTTGCTCATTGCGATATTCAGCTGAGCAGGAGCCTCTTGAGACGGCAGGTGGTATTCGTAAAGCTCTGCCGATGCTCAAATCAGAAGATTCAGATCAGCCTTTTATTTTGGTCAATGGGGATGTCTATCTCTCCCAAGAGTACTCAGATCTGGATTTAACTCTGGATTCAGACGACCTGGCTAAACTCTGGTTGGTTGATAATCCAAGCTGGCACAGCGATGGCGACTTTGCCCTGTCTGATCAGCGAGTCTCACTTCAGGGTGACGAAAAGCTGACTTTTGCGGGTGTGAGTCTGTTACGACCTTCACAGTTTGATGAGTTGGCGCTTAACGAAAAAGCGGCATTAGCGCCGCTTTTACGCAGAATGATAGAGCAGTCTAAAGTGGCCGGTGCTAAGCTAGGCGGATATTGGAATGATGTGGGTACGGTGGATCGCCTTGCCGATGTTGAAACCTTTTTGAAAGAGGCGGGTTGATGAATCCTCAAGCCATAGGCGAACAAATTTTTCGATACCGTACCGGTGTAGTCTTAGGTGCACTGGTAGGCCTGTTTACCGGTGGTATCTGGGGTCTGATTTTTGGTGGTTTTTTAGGCTTTCAGTTAGAGCGTGGCATTCGTTCAGCTAAGCAGATGGCACCACAGTTAATCTTCTTTCGAGCGACCTTTGCCGTCATGGGGCGTATCGCAAAAGCGGATGGGCGAGTAACCGAGGATGAGATCGCATACGCCCGCTCCGTGATGGATCGAATGCAGCTCGATGAGTCCAAGCGCCGAGAGGCGATAGAGTACTTTACCGAGGGTAAGTCCCCAGACTTTGATCTGGATCCACTGTTGCGCCCACTTGCTGCAGTCTTTAGACATCGTAATGACCTGCGCATGATCTTTTTTGAATTGCAGATGGCAGCGGCTTTTGCCGATGGTGAAATCAGCGATGCCGAGCGTTTGGTGATTGTCGATATCTGTCAGCGACTGGGTCTTAAACGCGATGCCATTGATGCTCTGATTCGTCGAATGCAGGCGCAAAGCAGTTTTCATCAGCACTGGCAGGGTGGTGCACCGACTCAGCAGCGTATCGATGAGGCCTATGGTGTACTCGGTGTCGATGCCAGTGCCACTGATGCACAGGTAAAAAGGGCTTGGCGTAAGCTGATGAGTCAGCACCACCCTGATAAGCTGGTCTCAAAAGGTTTGCCAGAAGAGATGATGCAGCTGGCTAAAGAGAAGGCACAAGAGATCCAGGCGGCCTATGACCTGATTCGAGAGGTCCGCAAAGCCAGTTAACGGCCCATTAAAAGAGTCTTCAGTTTTTCTTTCTGTTGTCTCTTTTAGCACTGACTTAAAATGAACCCAATTAAACAGCTAGGTTAGACCCATGAAAGATTTTTTGATTGCCCCTTCGATATTGTCAGCGGATTTTGCTCGTTTAGGTGAAGAGGTTGAAAACGTATTGGAAGCAGGCGCCGATATTGTCCACTTCGATGTGATGGATAATCACTACGTTCCTAACCTAACCATTGGCCCAATGGTCTGTAAGGCACTGGTTAACCATGGCATTAAAGCGCCAATTGATGTGCATCTGATGGTTAAACCTGTCGATCGTCTTATCGGTGACTTCATTGATGCTGGCGCCAGCTACATCACCTTCCACCCTGAAGCGTCTGAGCATATCGATCGCTCACTGCAGATGGTGCGTGACGGGGGGTGTAAATCTGGCCTGGTGTTTAACCCAGCGACGCCGCTGCACTACCTTGATCATGTCATGGATAAAGTCGACATGATTCTTCTAATGTCGGTGAACCCGGGTTTTGGTGGTCAGAAGTTCATTCCAGGAACGCTGGATAAATTGCGCGAAGCACGTCGTCGTATTGATGAGTCTGGTTTGGATATCCGACTGGAGATAGACGGTGGTGTAACGACCAGTAATATTGCAGAGATCGCTAAAGCGGGTGCCGATACATTCGTTGCAGGCTCTGCGATCTTCAATACCGATGACTACAAAGCGACCATCGACACTATGCGTGCGGAGCTAGCTACCACGCGATGAGACTCTTTGCCGATCAAGCACCCAAACTCATCATGTTGGATCTGGATGGTACTCTAGTCGATTCCGTTCCAGATCTTACCGTCGCGGTCGATCAGATGTTAAAAGCCGTTGGCAAACCCGAGGCGGGTGATGCCAAAATTCGAACCTGGGTCGGTAATGGTGCACATGCGCTGGTTGCTAGAGCGCTGTCGGATGCCATGGACTATCCCGCTGATCTTCAAGAGACACCTGAGTATCAGCAGGCTTATCAGTTGTTTCTTAACTACTACGAAGCCTCTAATGGCGTGACGGCTTGTACCTATCCTGGGGTTAAAGAGGCGTTGGCGCGTTGGAGCCAAAAAGGCATTAAGCTGGCGGTCGTTACTAATAAGCCTATGCAGTTCACCACTCCATTAATTGAAGGGGTGGGCATTGCTCATCTGTTTGATTTTGTCAGTGGTGGCGACTCGCTACCTAAACGTAAGCCCGAACCTGATCAGTTACTGGATATCATGGCTAAAGCGGGTGTGAGTGCCGACGAATCCCTCATGGTGGGTGACTCTTCCAATGACATTAATGCCGCTCATGCTGCCGGCGTAGCCGCTCTGGCAGTGCCTTACGGATACAATCATGGGCTCCCTATTGAAGAGTGCAACCCAGATCAAGTAGTCGAGTCACTGGACTCTTTTCACCACTAATTGGCTATTAACTTTCAAGGATTGATGGTTAGCGCTTTATGGATAAGCTCTCCTTTTCGCTGTTCATTATTTTTGCTGGTCTGGGCAGTGGCTACCTGCTGCGCAGAGTCGTTGAAGCGTCTTTTATTAGGCTCCCTTTTGCGTTAACAACACTCAGTCGTGTGACGCGTGATTTAGGTATCATGGTGATGATACCCATCGCCTTTCTATTAGCGATCTGGGTGCTCGAGTTTACCGATACGACTCTGCTGGCACTGCCTTTGATCTGCCTATTTGCTTTGATAGTCGGCGGTCTGTTGGGGTATGGCTTAGGGCTATTGAATAAACAGGATCGTCCCGGTCGCGCTGTGATGGGCTTAACCACCAGCTTCACCAATATTGGTGCCATGGGATCCTTGGTGGTCTACCTCTTCTTGGGCGAGGCGGGCTTTGCGTTGGTCACCCTCTATCGACTGTTTGAGGAGATCTTCTATTTTCTGGTGGGGTATCCGGTCGCGCAGTGGGTTTCAGGTAAAGGGAGTGAGGGGCTGACTCGTTTTCAGCGACTCATTAAGGTGATTAAGCAGCCATTTCTTATCGCCATTTTAACGGCGTTTAGCCTTGGGTTTCTGTTTAACCTCAGCGGAATAGACCGCCCTCTATTTCTAGACAGTGCGAATGATTGGGTCATTCCGATCGGGACCTTCAGTATGCTGGTGTCGGTCGGCTTGGGATTGAAAGTGACCAGTATCGCGCGCTACGCCAAATATTCACTGCAAGTGGCCATTACCCGCGTCACTCTGGTACCGCTGTTGACCCTCTCTATGGCCTGGTTGGTTGGATTGGGCGAATACGCCGGTGGCTTGGCGCTCGGCGTCGTGTTGATATTGAGCTCCATGCCCCCTGCGGTCAACTCAGTGGTGGCCAGCGCCTATTACGATTTGGATGTTGATCTGGCTAACTCAAATTGGATTGTCTCGACGCTTTCGATGGCGTTGGTGGTTCCTTGGCTCTACTTCGCTCTGCATTTAATGCAATTGGTCTAGGATCGCCTAAAGGCTAAGGATTTTCTTCTAAAGAGGTTGCGAACCCGATTGGGATTGGGCATCGTACAGCATCACCAAAAGATAACAGTGATTGTTATAACAGTTGCGCGTGCGCTGCGAGCACGAAGAAAGGAAATACCATGGATATTAAAGAGGCATTAGCCTTAGTTGTTGCGGGGCATCACCTATCGCGTGATGAGATGACCGCGGCTATGCGCCAGATCATGACAGGTGAGGCGACCGACGCACAGATTGGTGCTTTTCTAACAGCGCTTCGCATTAAAGGCGAAACGGTAGAAGAGATTACCGCAGCAGCCGATGTTATGCGCTCTCTAGCAGTGCCGGTGAGCGTCACAGACCCTCAAGCGGTGGATATTGTCGGTACAGGCGGTGATGGTTCAAACCTGTTTAATGTCTCTTCTGCGACCTCGTTTGTTGTCGCAGCTGCGGGCGGTACTGTAGCAAAGCATGGTAATCGTTCGGTCTCTTCAAAATCAGGTGCTGCAGATCTTCTTGAGGCGGCGGGGATTCACTTGGCGCTGAACCCAGAGCAGGTGGCTCGCTGTATTGATGAGGTGGGAGTCGGCTTTATGTTTGCGCCTCAGCATCACAGTGCGATGAAGCATGCCATCGGTCCTCGTCGTGAGTTGGCGATGCGCACGCTGTTTAATGTTTTGGGTCCTCTGACCAACCCAGCGGGTGCCAAGCACTACCTCATGGGTGTGTTTGATGAGTCTCTATGTCGTCCTATGGCTGAGGCTTTGCGCAGCTTGGGTGCCGTGCACGCTTTGGTCGTTCACTCTAATGATGGTCTGGATGAGATCTCGCTTGCGACCACAACGCAGGTGGCAGAGCTGAAAAACGGTGAAGTGACTGAGTATGAAATTACCGCTGAAAGCGCCGGTTTGGAGGCGCAAACCTTAGAAGGTTTGCAGGTGGCTGATGCGAACGAAAGTCTTGCTCTGATTCGAGCAGCGATGAGTGGTGCCAACCCTAAAGCAGCCGATATGGTAGCGCTGAATGCGGGTGCTGCACTCTACGCGGCAGACAAGGTTGAATCACTTAAAGCGGGTGTCCAGTTGGCGGTCGAGACGATCGCATCCGGTGCGGCGTTAGCGAAAATGGAAGAGCTGGCTCGTTTCAGTCAGGCGTTTAAGGAAGCCTAATGTCAAATATCCCAACGGTACTAACCCGAATTATTGATCGTAAATTTGAAGAGATTGCCGAGCGTTCAGAGCAGGTCTCTATCACTGATCTGAAAGCTCAAATTGAAGCGAACCGAGGCGGTGCCACTGATCCGCGCGGTTTCGTGAAATCGATGCGAAATGCATTGGCAGAAGGTCGCTCGGCCGTCATTGCTGAGATTAAAAAAGCGAGCCCCAGTAAAGGGGTGCTACGTGAACAGTTCCACCCAGCTGATATCGCGCAATCTTATGCCGTCGGCGGTGCAAGTTGTCTGTCGGTATTGACCGATGTTGATTTCTTTCAGGGGGCTACTGAGTACCTACAGCAGGCTCGTGCAGCCTGTTCGCTACCGGTCATTCGCAAAGACTTTATTGTCGATGAGTACCAGGTCTATGAAGCGCGTGCCATGGGTGCGGATTGTATACTGCTGATCGTCTCGGCGCTGGATGATGCCAAAATGAAAGAGCTCAACGACCTAGCTATATCGCTGGGTATGGATGTGCTAATCGAAGTGCACGATCGTGACGAGCTGCTCCGTTCTCTGCCGCTGGGCAACACCCTAGTGGGTATTAATAACCGTAACTTGCACACCTTTGACGTTAGCTTAGATGCCACCATACAGCTGTTGGCGGACATTCCTGATGATCGTATTGTAGTCACCGAGAGTGGTATTTTAGGGCCCGACGATGTGGCGCTAATGCGTCAGCATCAGGTTAACTCCTTCTTGGTGGGTGAGGCATTTATGCGTGCCGACGTGCCGGGTGAACGTCTGGCTGAGCTGTTTAAATAAAAGGATTTTATTATGCATGTTGAAGTGAGCTGGGAAGGGGAAGAGCGTTTTAAAGCGATTACCGACTCTAAGTTTGAAGCACATATTGATCGTGATTTAGAGACTGGGCCGCGTCCAATGGAGTACATCTTGGTTGGCTTAGGTGGCTGTGCCAGTGTTGATGTCATGAGCATTCTGAAAAAAGCGCGCCAGGATGTGGTTAGCTGTGTTGCCTCCATTGATGCTGAGCGAGCAGACGCTGTGCCTGCTGTCTTCACTAAGATCCATCTGACTTTTAAGGTGACTGGTCACAACCTCAAGCCGGCCGCGGTTGAACGTGCGGCTCGTTTGTCGGCTGAACAGTACTGTTCAGTCTCTAAGATGTTGGAAGGCGGTGGAGTCGAGATTACTCACAGCGTGGAGATCAACGACGTATAATCCCGCACTGGACTTGCAAAAGGGCGCGCAGATCAGTATGATCACGCGTCCTTTTTTATATCAACCTCCTTGCTTTTGGAAAGATCGGCTGTAAAGGGGCCGGTCACTGACGATCCAAAGGCTAATAAACCGTAAGGAGCTACAATGCGTCACTACGAAGTACTGTTCATGGTTCACCCGAACCAGAGCGAGCAAGTGCCTGCAATGATCGAGCGTTACACGACTCTGATCGAAGGCGATAACGGCAAGATCCACCGTCTAGAAGACTGGGGTCGTCGTCAATTGGCTTACTCAATTAACAATGTACACAAAGCACACTACGTTCTTATGAACATCGAAGCTACTCAAGCTGTAATGGACGAGCTAGAAAACTTGTTCCGCTACAACGATGCTGTGCTACGTAACATGGTTATTCGCACTAAAGAAGCGATCACAGAGCCATCTCCAATCAAAGCTGCTGAAGCACGTGAAGAGCGTAAGCCTCGTCGCGAAGAGCGTCCAGCGCCAGCTAAAACTGAAGAAACTGCTCCAGCAGCAGCTTCTGAAGAATAATTTAAGTAGGAGATATTCAGATGGCACGTTTTTTCCGTCGTCGTAAGTTCTGTCGTTTCACTGCAGAAGGCGTTACTGAGATCGATTACAAAGATCTAGACGTCCTAAAAGGTTACATCACTGAAACTGGCAAGATCGTACCTAGCCGTATCACTGGTACTAAAGCTAAGTACCAGCGTCAGCTAGCTACTGCTATCAAGCGCGCTCGCTACGTAGCACTTCTTCCATACACTGACGGTCACGACCGTTAATAGTGATTGATAGCTCTATAGCTATCTTTGGGTGATTGTTTAATTTTTTACTGCAGGTATACCTGCAGCCTAAATGAGGTTTGAGAGATGGAAGTTATCCTCCTCGAGAAGATCGGTAAACTAGGTGCACTAGGCGATAAAGTTAACGTTAAAGCTGGCTTTGGTCGTAACTACCTGATCCCACAAGGTAAAGCAGTTTCTGCAACTGCTGCCAACGTTGCACGCTTCGAAGAGCGTCGTGCTGAACTAGAAGCGGCTGCTGCTGAAGCACTTGCTGCTGCGACTGCACGCGGTGAAGCTCTAGAAGGCAAAGAAGTAACTATCACAGCTACTGCTGGTGATGAAGGTAAACTGTTCGGCTCTATCGGCGCACGTGACATCGCAGAAGCGATCACTGCGGCTGGTGCTGAAGTAGAGAAGAGCGAAGTTCGTCTTCCAAACGGTGTTCTACGTAACATTGGCGAATACGAAATCGTTGTTCAACTACACGCAGAAGTATCTGCTACAGTGAACCTTAAGATCGCTGCTGAGTAATCAGACGCTTTCTTAAAAAAAACCGCGCTTCGGCGCGGTTTTTTTATGCCTAAACAGGTATAGTTACTTGCTCTAATCATTTTATTTCTGCAGTAATTAGACCATGCTCGATTTCCAAGACGACGATCTTACACAGGCCAAAGTACCCCCTCACTCGATAGAGGCGGAGCAGTCGGTGCTGGGTGGCTTGATGCTCGACAACAACGCCTGGGACGTTGTGTCGGAAGTCTGTCTGGAACAGCACTTCTACACCGGTGGGCATCGCATGATGTTCCGCACCATGCAGAAGCTGATCGATCAAGGCCGTCCGATCGATGTTGTCACGCTTTCTGAAGAGCTGGACCGTACCGGTGAGCTGGAACGTGCTGGCGGGCTAGAGTATTTGGTTGATCTTGCGCGCAACACGCCAAGTACATCCAACATTCGAGCCTACTCAGAGATTGTCCGCGATCGTGCCTTACTGCGTCAGATGATTTCGGTCTCGACAGAGATCTCAGACGCCTCCTTCTTCCCAGATGGTCGTTCGGCCGATGAGGTCTTGAATGAGGCGGAATCTAAGATCTTTCAAATTGCAGAGAACCGTCCCAACCAGAGTGGCCCTCAATCGGTTAACCCGCTGCTTAAAGCGGCCGTTGAACGTATCGATGAACTGTTCAGTAATGGCGATGCACTCACCGGCCTAACGACTGGCTTTGATGACCTGGACGAGCGCACCGGTGGTCTGCAGCCGTCAGATCTGATCATCGTTGCCGCAAGGCCCTCGATGGGTAAGTGCATTGTTTCAGGTTCACGATTAGTCGACCCGAAAACGGGCTCACGATTAACGATCGATGAGATGGTTGCCGAACAATATGGTGCAGTTACTTCAGTTAATGATCAGTTTAAGTTAGTGGAAGCCCGTGCTTCACAATTTGTGGATGATGGCATTAAACCTGTATTTGAAGTCAAAACCGCACTCGGTCGCTCGATTAAAACAACGTTAACTCACCCATTTTTAACGGGTAAAGGGTGGAAAAAACTAGCCGATATATCCATTGGTGAAAAAATTGGTGTGCCAAGGGCGCTGCCAATTTTTGGCTCGACACCCTTGCCAGAGTATCAAGTTAAAGCCCTGGCTTATTTCTTGAGCGATGGCGGTACCACGCAAACTAACCCCATCTTTACTAATGTAAATAAAACCATTGTTGCTGACTTTAAACAGGCCGTTGAACAGTTTAATTCGGCTAAGGTGACTCGTACCAGTTACGATCATCGTGCGCCAAGCTACCGTGTTTCTGGGCGCTCTGAAAATACCAATCTAATGAGAGTTAGATTTGCAGCATATTTAGAAAACGCGATGCAAAGGTTTGGACTCTCAGGTAAAGCGTTAGCCAATAGATTATCACTCCAGCCGTCGACAATTAGTGCCTGGCGTAATGCCGTTTCTGTGCCAAATCCATTAGGTTACCAGTCCCTTTGTGATGTTTTTGGAAGTGAGTTCCAGCAGGAGACCTATGAGGTTTATGAGTCTGGTTCAACGTTAATTAACCCGGTGACAGTGTTCTTGAAAGAGCAGGGTGTTTGGGGTTGTTTAGCGCATGATAAGGTTATTCCAGAAGCAGTTTTTAGCTTGCCAAAAAGTCATTTGAAGCTCTTCCTAAATCGTATTTTTGCATGTGATGGTGGAGTCTCATTCAGTTCAACTGGGCAGATTCGGATTAGTTACAGCAGTGCCAGTGAATCCCTAGCGAGTGATATCCAACATTTGCTTTTGCGTTTTGGAATAGTTGCCAAGCTAAGAACTAAGACGCACCACAAGCGTGACCAGTTCGAAGTTGAGCTGATTTCGCGCGAATCGATAGAAACCTTTATCACTCAGATAGGAATGATTGGTAAAGAGGATCGTCTTGCAAATGCCAAAGCTGAGTTGTCATTAAAAAGATCTCACACAAACCGAGATGCACTGCCGGATTCAGTCAACGACTATATCCTTGAACTGAAAGGCGAGCAGAGCTGGCCAGATCTATTTGCACAGAAAGGGTTAGAGTGTCCGAATGGATTTAATCCACATTTACAGGGTGTAAGTAAGCGTTCGTTAAGTCGCCAAAAAGCTCGTTTTTATGCAGAGCTCTTTGATGATAGCTATCTGATGAGTCTCTCTAGTTCTGATCTATATTGGGATGAGATAGTTTCGATCGATTATGTTGGAAATGATCAGGTTTATGATTTAACCGTCCCTGAACTACACAACTTTGTCGCTGAAGATATTTGTGTCCATAACACCACCTTCGCTATGAACCTGGTGGAAAACGCCCTGATGGGGGACGATAAACCGGTTCTAGTCTTCAGCCTCGAGATGCCTGCCGCTCAGTTGATGACGCGTATGTTGTCATCGCTTGGTCGTATCAACCAGACGCGTGTGCGAAACGGTCAATTGGAAGATGATGATTGGCCTAAGCTGACAGCGGCCGTCAACATGTTGAAGAACAAGCCCCTGTATATCGACGATCAGCCGGGTATCAGCCCTAACGAGATGCGTACCCGTGCCCGTCGTATTGTGCGTGAGCATGGTGAGATCGGCATGATCATGGTCGACTACCTGCAGTTGATGCAGATTAAGACCGGTAAGAGCGAAGGGCGTACCGCCGAGATCTCAGAGATCTCCCGCTCGTTGAAAGCGCTAGCCAAAGAGATGAACTGTCCGGTTGTCGCACTGTCGCAGCTTAACCGATCTCTGGAGCAGCGCCCTAACAAACGCCCAGTGAACTCCGACCTCCGTGAATCCGGTGCGATCGAGCAGGATGCCGACGTCATCATGTTCATCTATCGTGATGAGGTTTATAACGAAGATTCGCCAGAGAAAGGGGTAGCTGAGATCATTATTGGTAAGCAGCGTAACGGCCCGATCGGTACTACTCGACTAGCCTTTATCGGCAAGTACACCCGTTTCGAAAACCTTGCACACAGCTACGAATACCCACCGGACGAGTAATGTTCTGATCGGAAAGTGACTGGCTTTAGCCTGTCATCTGCCGTTGCAGCCTTTTCCAGAGATTCACTGTTTGTAGTGAGCGGATGACAGGCTGAAGCCAGTCACCAAGACCTTGGGAGCTCGCTGACACCGTCAATAAAACTCGGTCAGATGAAACGGCTCAGATGCTTTTAACGGCTTACACCACTCTACCAGTTTCGCTCTTTCGGTCGCGTTCATTTCTGGAAAGCGAAACTCTAAGTATTCAAGCGCACACAGTAATAGTATCTGGCCCATTCCAGGCGTGGCTCCAACGACTCTTGGCGGGTGTTCAGCGAGCTCATCTAACAGGCGTTCAATGGCTCGTAATCGACGAGTAGGTAGTACGCTGTTACGGTTCTCGTCAGTCGCCAGTGATTTGTTAAAGAGCATCATCCAGACGGTTGCATCGAGTAAACCGATGGCTCTGCCTGCCAGCGACATCTCTTGAATGGCTTGAGCATTGGGAAAAAGCGGAGGGTTGGGTGCGCGGCGCTCCAAGTACTGCATGATCAGCAGGGTTTCGGTCAGGGTAGTGCCATCATCCAGAATCAGCGTGGGGACTTTGACACTGGGGTTGGCCTGAACCAGTTCAGGAGTGTTTGATGCGGGATCAACCCAAACCATGCTGCACTCTGAGTCTAGCCCTTTAAGCATGATCGCGATGCGCACCGCCCGTGCATAGGGCGAGGTATGTGAGAGCATTAACTGCATGGCTAAGCCTCTTTCAACAAATTAGCCCGAAACGCCTCTGGTAATCCCACCACTTTGCGTGCGTCATAATTAAAGAAGACGATGCCAGTTTTTACGTGGGCTATCTCAACGGCTGTGGCTCTGTTAGTCATCAGATAGAAGATGTCGCAGCCATACTTGTTGAAGTCCCCGACCGTGATGTCGATCTGAATTTGGTCACCATGGAAGCCTTCCGCTTTGTAGACAATGGCGCTGTCGGTCATGATGATGCCTAACCCCTCCACGTCCAACTCTGTATACCCGTACTGTCGCAAAAAACGGGTACGTGACTCGTGTACAAAACTCAGCACACTGTCGTTACTTAGATGGTTTGCGTAGTTGATATCGCTTATACGAACATCCATTACCGTTGAAAATAGGTAGTTATCGGGCATATCAATTTTTATACGTGCCATGGGCTGTAAATCCTTCTTGTAACACTAATCCCTATATGAGAACTTAGCCTGTTATCGCACACAGCACTAGTGCTTTTAAGGAAATCTTATGTCTTCTGCTTCAACCAATGTAAAACTCTACCCCGTTGCGCAAGCACTAGGGGCGTCGACTCCGCCAATCATCATCTCGTTGGGCGGTCTGGTCAGCCTCTCTCTTAATGCACCGCAAGACCTGATCACCATGCCGGTGTTTCTGTTCAATTTAGGGGTTGCGCTTAGTACTTTGCCGGCGGCCTTTATGATGCGTCAGTTCGGTCGAAAAGCCGCTTATCTGTTTGCCGCCATGGTCTGCGTATTGGCAGGAATTGTGGCAGGGACGTCAATCATCAATCAGTCGTTTATCTGGTTCTGTAGCGGCACCTTCTTGGCGGGTTTCTACGCAGCGCATGTTCAGAGCTACCGATTTGCCATTACCGAAGGGGTGGCGAGTGAAGAGCAGGGTAAGGCGATATCACGCGTTATGATTGGTGGTCTAGCCGCTGCGATTATTGGTCCACAGGTCGTTGTCTGGACCGAAGGGGCACTAGAAGCGCAATATGCTGGTAGCTTCCTGTCGATGTCAGTGCTGGGTGTGTTGGCCATTATACTGCTGACTCAGCTTAAACCGGTGGAGTCCGGCTCTAAAGCGAAGTCGGGTGGCTCAAAGTTGGAAGCGCTGGCGCTGCTTAAGCGCCCCGCCTATCTGACAGCGGTTGCTGCCGGTGTGGTCTCCTATGGCCTAATGGCCTTTGTCATGACCGCTGCACCGATCGCCATGGTCTCGCACGGTCACGAGGTACATCAAGCGGCGCTGGGAATTCAGTGGCACGTGTTGGCGATGTTCGCGCCGAGCTTCTTTACCGGGAAATTAATGGCTAAGTATGGCAAAGCGCGTATCACAGCCATAGGGCTTCTACTCATTGCGCTCTCTGGATTAATTGCGCTGTTTGGCTTGGAGCTGACCCACTTCTGGGGTTCGTTGATTCTGTTGGGTATCGGTTGGAACTTTGGCTTCATTGGTGCGACGGCGTTGGTGGCGCAAAGTGTTCCGGAAGAGGATAAGAGTGTTGCCCAAGGTTTAAACGACTTTTTGATCTTCTCCATTGTGGCGGTCGGCTCGTTTATGTCCGGTTTGCTGCTCAACTCGACCAGTTGGCAGGTACTTAATCTGGTGATCTTCCCGACTGTTGCGTTGGCGCTTGGTTTGATGCTGTTTAATCAAAAGCGTTCTAGTTGAGGATAAGTTGGCCTGAAAATTGCTTAGCTCTATTTAGGGCTTTATTAAGCTATTTTAGCTCCATCTGTCTTAAATGAGCCTTGTTATTTTGCAAATTCTCTCTATGTATTTGCAATTTGCAACGCAAAATAGTTAAAAGTTGGTTGATATATGAACAGTGCTTCAAAAACGATTTATGACAAGTTAGCGATTAAAGTCGCCTTTTTTATGGTGTTGCTATCGCTGCCAGCACTTGTGCTGAGCCTGTGGGGCGCTATCGCTATTGATGGTGCGTTCGGGCCAGTGATGGCCCAGGGTGTCTTGTTCATCTGTTTGATCATCGCGTCGCTGCGTTCTATTCCGCTGCGTTATCAGCACCGACTAATGATTTCGATCCTGGTTATCTTTATAGCGGGTGCAGTGGCAACGCTTCGTTATTCAAACCCAACGGTCGGTTATACCTACAGCCTGATCATCACACTGTTGATGTGTATGTTGCTTCCTCGTTTTGCGGTCTTTGCTCTCTTGGCTTGTATTAATGCTTTGGTAGGCGCTGTTGCCGTTTTGATCTTTGATCTGTCAGTGGTTCGAGTGCTGCTTCAGTTCGTCACCTTTACCGGGTTGACGATCATTGGGCTTGAGGTGTTGTTTCAACTGTTAAGTCAACATATGAACTCTAATAAATGGATTGAAGAGGAAAGTGCTCGACAAAAGGTGGTCTCATCTGAGGCTAACATCGGTTTTTTTGAATACGGTCTGGAAACCGGGCTTTTAAAAGGGGATGCCGTCAATTCATCTCGATTCGGTCTGTCGAAGTCTGATGCCCCGATAGTGTTTAGCGACTATACGCACTGCTTTCCAGAGGAGAGTCTGGCAGCTATTAGTGAAGTTTTTGATAAACTAGTCAAAGGTCCGGTAGGCACTCATACGAATTTTGTTCACGATATGCGTATCCAGCCAAGTGGAGTGTTGTGTCATTTTAAAGTGGTCGGTCAGTCCATAGAACGTAAGGGTGAAAAGCTATTTATCGGTGTTTCAATTGATATTACTGAAGAGGTTCAGTTCTCCAAAGAGGCCGAAGACTTAACCGATCAAATCAATCTTGTTTCAAATGTTGCTGGCGTTGGGCTTATCGAATTTTTCCCAGATACTCGCACCTTTAAGTGTAATTCTGAGGTATCGGCGCGTTTAGGGGTTGAACACTCAGAGTCAGAGCGTGACATAGAGCTATTCTATGCTCACCAAACGGAAGAGGTTCGCGCAACCTTCAAAACGCCCCGTGAAGTCTTAGCGAAGTCACCGAATGGCGAACTGCAGGCCTTTGTGCATCCATTTTACCTTGCTAATGGTGATCTTCATTACATGCGCGTTTCACGCATCAAGCGGGAGCTGAACGGTCGCACAAGTTTCTTAGGCCTTTCGCTGGATATAACCGATGAGGTGCAGGCCAAAGAGCAAGCAGAGAGACAGGCGGAACAGTTAAACCTGCTAGCGATGAGTGGCGAGGTCGCCTACTTCGAGGTGGATCTTGAGCGCGGTCTGATAGACGCTAATGCACTTCTGAAACAGCGCGCCGGACTGCCAGCGGATGCGCCGGCGTTTCCGATGGCTGAGATAGTCGCCAGTATCCCAGCCGATGCTCGCCCTGAATTTGAAAGCAATGTGCAGCGAGCTATAGAGGCGGGTCTAGGTGGAGTAACCACCTTCGAACACCCCTACTACAAAGATGATGGTGAATTGATCCATGTGCGCGTCACTGCCACCACACAGATGCGAGAAGGTCGTCTACATGCGCTCGGTGCCTCGGTTGAGATAACTGAGGCAGTGCGAGCTAAGCAGCAGGCCGAGAAACAGGCGGAACAGCTTAAGCTGATTACCGATCAAGGCAAGATTGGTCTTTATGAGTTTGACCTCGAAAACGGCGTTATGCATGCGAACTCGGTATTGTGCGAACGTTTTGGGGTTGATCCCGAAGTCGGTGAGATCTCACAAGAGCGAATGCTTGAAGGCCTCACGGAGGATTCAAGGCCTGGTGCGCTAGAGCATATAGAACGGGGTAAAACCGCACCTGAAGGATACTTTGCAACGTCGACGGTTGATCATATCTTTAGCGATGGCTCCGTTCATAAGATTCGTATCTTCGAGAAGCTTGAGCGTCGTCAGGGTCGTCCATTTTATGTGGGGGCCTCAGTGGATGTTACGGACGAGGTAGAGGCCCGTGAGCAAGCTGAAACTGCAATGTCCAAGCTCGCCCAAGAACAGGATCGCCAGGCCCAGATGTACGCCGTAATTGGCCATGAATTGCGCACCCCTGCGGCCAGTCTGCAGATGATGCTCGATGATCTTGAAGAGGGAGAGACGCTGGATAAAGCCCTTGTCGAAAGCAATATTGAGCATCTGTTGGGTGTAATCGATACTTTGCGAGCTGTGGCACAGCCAGAACGTATGGCGAAAGCCGCGTTTAAAGATGTTGTGATAGATGAAATGCTCACGGCTCAGGTTGCAAACCTATCGGCTCTTGCAGAGCGATCGGGTGTCGAACTTACCGCGGACTTATCGAATTTAACCAGTGAATCGGTTCATATCCAATCCACGTTGCTCAGACAGGTCATAGCGAACCTCATTAAAAACGCCATCATTCACTCGGGTGGGGATAAGGTTCAACTCCATGCTAGTGGCGAACTAAAAGGGAATCACACCAAGGCGTTGACGATTCGAATCTCAGATAACGGTAAGGGTATTTCTGACTCTAAAATAGATACTCTGTTTGAGGCATATCAACGCGGTGACACTAACGCAGAGGGAACTGGCTTGGGTCTGTTTGTCTGCAAAGAGATAGTGGCTTTGATGGGCGGGGATCTTCATTATGAAACCTCTGAACAGGGCGGCGCTGAATTTGTGATCGAGTTAGTGGTCAATCTATCCAAACAGACTAGTGAAACTCCAGTGCCGATCGATAATCCACTGGAGGGTAAGCGAGTCTTGATGGCAGAGGATAATAACGTCATCCAGATGCTAACCGCCAAGATGTTGAAAAAGCAGGGCGCTAGTGTGGTTGTTAACAGCGATGGCCAACAGGCCCTAGACGCCTATGCCGAGGGTGCTTTTGATCTGGTGTTGTCTGATATCTTTATGCCGGAACTGGATGGCTACGGTCTAGTGAAAGGGCTGCGTGAGAGAGGCTATACTGGCCCCATTGTCGGTCTGACGGCAGCCACCATCGGCGCAGAGACCGATCTTATGTTAGAGGCCGGCGCTGATATCGTGATCTCTAAACCGATCGAACTGGCTAAACTCCAAGCCTTCTTGATTGAGTATGACAAATAAGCAGTGCAGTAAGTGAGTTCAGACAATAAAAAACGGGCCCTAGAGGCCCGTTTTTGTCAGTTTGAAAGGTTATTTCAAACCGAGAATGCGTGCAGCGTTCTCTTTCATGATCAGAGGTTTTACCTCCTCTTTAACGTCGAGTTTTTCGAAGTCAGCAATCCAGCGATCAGGTGTGATGACAGGCCAGTCAGAACCAAACAGCATCTTCTTCTTAAGCATACTGTTCATGTACTGCAGCAGGATTGGTGAGAAGTACTTCGGAGACCAACCAGATAGATCCATGTAGACGTTTGGCTTGTGTGTCAGTACTGACAGCTGCTCTTCCTGCCATGGGAAGGCTGGGTGTGCCATAACGATGGTCATGTCTGGGAAGTCTGCAGCAACATCGTCAAGGTAGATCGGCTGTGAGTACTTAAGACGCATGTTCATGCCACCAGGTGCACCCGCACCCACACCGGTCTGGCCGGTGTGGAATAGGGCGATAGCACCCTCTTCAGCAATCGCTTCGTATAGAACGTACGCTGAGCGATCGTTCGGGTAGAAGCCCTGCATGGTTGGGTGGAACTTAAAGCCTTTCACACCAAACTCACGTACAAGGCGGCGCGCTTCACGAGCACCTAAGCGGCCCTTAGCTGGGTCAATAGAGGCGAACGGGATGAGGATGTCATCATTCTCAGCACAGATGCGTGCTACCTCTTCGTTTTCGTAACGCTTAAAGCCGGTATTACGCTCTGCGTCGACAGGGAAGATAACCGATGCGATCTTGCGCTCACGGAAGTAAGCCGCTGTCTCATCGGGTGATGGCATCATGTTGTGGCCAGCGGGGTTCTTGAAGTACTTCGCAAAGGCTTCTTGGAACTCAAAGTAGCCATCATCACGATCACAAGAGCAGGGCTCTTCCGCGTGTGTGTGGAAGTCGATGGCGATGATTTCGTCTAGATTAATCATTCTCTATCCCCTTAAAGTGAGATCACGTGGTCATCGGGTGACTCAACGTATAGTGATTCCATTATATCAGCACGGCGAGCCATGACAGCGCGCTGGTTGATTGAGCCTTTATCAGTGATCTCGTTACCATCAATCGATGGCAGTTCAGACAGTACTGTGATGCGTTTAACACGTGTTGAACTACCGGTACTGGTGCCCGCCATCTGCTCAAGACGTTCAGCCATCACCTCTTTAACGTGAGGTTGAGCAACCAATGTTTCGTTGTCCATCTCTTTGCCACCAGGAACCAGCGCCTGAAGGTGAGCCCAGTCTGGGAAGATCATCGCTGCAATGTAACCACGGTCACGACCACAAATTACCGCATCTTGCACGTAAGGTGCGAAGTGGTGGATCAGTGAAGCACGCAGTGTGCCTACGCTGACCCAAGTACCGGTATCGAGTTTAAAGTCTTCAGAGACACGGCCATCAAACAGAAGGCCGCGGTTAGGTTCGTTCGCGTCGATCCATTTAACCGCATCGCCTAGACAGTAGAAGCCCTCTTCATCGAACGCTTTCTTAGTCTGCTCTTCGTTACGCCAGTATCCTGGAGTAATGGTAACCGCTTTAACGCGAATCTCAGTCTTGTCACCGTTTGGAAGCAATTTAAGTGTAATGCCTGGGGCTGGGCTGCCGACAACGCCTGAAGCGGACTCTTCAACGGATGCGAACAGGACAGACGGTGCCGTCTCAGTGGCGCCAAGGCCGGTCACCATTGGAACCTTCTTACCTGTGTGTTCAACCGAAAGTTCGTCAAGCTGATCCCAGACGTGCTGAGCTAAGCCAGCACCGGCGAAGAAGAACATCTTCAAGTTTTTGAACAGCGATTTAGCGATATCAGGGTTCGCTTTTAGCTCTTTCGCCATCAACTCGTAGCCTTTAGGCACGTTGAAGTAGATGGTTGGTGAGATCTCTTTTAGATTCTCCATAGTGTGGTGAATCATCTTCGGTACCGGTTTACCTTCATCAATATAGAAGGTACCACCGTTGTAGATCGCCATTCCGATGTTCTGGTTACCACCAAAGGTGTGGTTCCATGGTAGCCAATCCAGAATAACGGGCTTCTCATCTTTCAGGAATGCGTAGACCGAACGCACCATCTCTTGGTTTGCACAGATCATCTGCTGAGTGTTGATCACCGCTTTTGGCATGCCGGTTGAACCGGAAGTCCATAAGAACTTTGCGATCGCATCACCAGTTAGAGCGGCGTGTGTTGCGTCAGCTTCTGCTGAAGCTTCGCAATTGAGCGCCAGGTCAAGGTGGGTCACATCATAGCTTAAGCCATCCGTTGCGTGGTCTGCTGAACAGGTCAGTACTGGTGCTTTATCGATGTTAACCGCGTCAATGGCATCACGGTAAGGACCTAGGTTATCGGTAAAGATAAGACCCGGTGTCAGTGTGTCAAAGACGTGACGCAGTTTGCCGTAGTCGCTCGAGATTAACGAATATGCAGTCGAGATGGGTGAGAAAGGTACACCGATGTACATCGACGCTAGAGCAACCAATAGGTGTTCTGTCGAGTTGCCTGACAGGATAACCACTGGGCGATCGTTGCTCAGGTTTTGCGACAGCATCCAGCTGGCAATTGAACGTACACGCTCAAGTGTCTGTGCGAAGGTGAGTGATTCCCACTCACCATTTTCACCGCGCTGGCTGATCAGTACAGTGTCTGGTGTCTCTTTAGCCCAGTGAACCAGTTTATCGGTTAGCTTAACTGGGTAATCAGCCAATGGCTCTGCACTGGTGACGTATTGCACGCCTTCGGCAGCGTTCTCTATCGTCACGCCGAAGTCCTTGATATTTACTGAATGAAATTCTGCAGTCATTTTTATCTCCTGATGCCTAATGCATCTAAGCGTTAAGCATCAAATTTGTAGTCCGCAATCCCGTCAGCTGCGGAATTGAAGTTAGCCACTTTTGCATACACCTGAGGTAACTGGTGCGCATTGTAGAACTTGGCTAGCGCAATCATGTTGCCAAAGAACTCTGGATCGTTGCTCTGTTCAGCAGTTGCTTTCAATGCAATCTCGCCAAGTTGCCATGCTGTCAGTAAGAAGCCCAGTGCATCCAGCATTGGGACTGCGCCAGCATTCAGTTGCAGTAGATCAGCCTCTTCAGCCAGCAGGGCAGGGAGGGTGTCACGAACGGCTGCGGTTGCTGCGGTAAGGTCCTGGCCCAGTTTGGCAAGATCCGTGTTTGTAGTGAGCTCATTAGCGACAGCATCGATCTCTTCAAGTAACTGAGTCAGTGCTACACCCTTATCCATACGAATCTTACGGAACAGCAAGTCGCTGCCTTGAACACCAGTAGTGCCTTCGTAAATGGTCGTGATGCGAGCATCACGCATAAACTGTGCAATGCCCGTCTCTTCAACAAAGCCCATGCCGCCAAATACCTGAATGCCGGTGCCGGTCATTAGGTTGGCCTGTTCAGTCGCGAAGGCTTTAAAGATAGGAGTGAGTAGTGCAATACGCGACTCTGCTGCAGCTTTTTCAGCTTCGTCCGTTGCGTGTTCTGATTGATCGAACAGTGCCGCGATTAGGTAACCTAACGCGCGCTGACCAGTCGCAAATGACTTCATGGTCATTAACATACGCGCAACATCGGGGTGCTGTGCGATGGCTACGCGACGCTCACCAGTAGCAAAGTGACGACCCTGTGGACGTTCAAGTGCATATTCACACGCCTGCTGATATGCGATTTGAGAAAGAGCTACACCCTGTACACCGACAGATAGGCGAGCTTCGTTCATCAGAATGAACATTGCCATCAAGCCTTTGTTCTCTGGACCGACTAATTCGCCGAAACAGTTGTCCTTGTCACCGTAGCTCATTGAACAGGTCGGGCTACCGTGTAGACCGGTTTTGTGTTCGATGCCGGTACAGACAACGTCGTTAAATTCACCCAGTGAACCATCGTCATTAATACGGTAAGTGGGTACAGCAAATAGAGAGATGCCACGGCTACCTTCAGGCGCATCCGGTGTGCGAGCTAGAACAAAGTGAACCTTGTTCTCAGTCATGTCGTGCTCACCGTAGGTGATGTAGATCTTTTGACCTTTAATTAGGTATTGGCCGTTATCCTGAGGAATCGCTTTGGTTTTGAGCTCACCCAAGTCAGTACCAGCGCTAGGCTCAGTTAAAGCCATGGCAGCAGTCCATTCGCCGGTGATGAACTTCTCGATGTAACGCGCTTTCTGCTCTTCCGTGCCGAACTTCATTAGGATTTCACTACAGCCCTGAATGACTGCGTGGAACATGACAAACGAAAGGTTAGCGCTATGCCACATCTCGTTAACAGGCTGCGCGATGAATTTAGGCAGCTCCTGACCACCGAAATCCATAGGTAGGGCTAGGCCCATCCAGCCGTCTGCTGCGAACTGATCGAACGCCTCTTTCCAACCGGTAGGTGTGAAGACTTTGCCATCTTCAAAGCGACAACCTTCGTTGTCACCCACAGCATTCATTGGCGAAAGCGATTTTCCAGCCAGTTCACTGGCCGCTTCTAGAATGGCTGCCACAGTATCGGCATCGAAATCAGCCAAAGCTTCATTGGCGTTCAGACCGGTATTTTCAACAGCGTTCTGAACCAAAAACTGCATCTCTTTTAGCGGAGCTTGATAGTCACTCATCGTTAACTGACCTCTGCTTAATGATTATTTGGCGGCCATGCGGATCGCACCATCAAGGCGGATCACTTCACCGTTTAACATCTGGTTTTCGATGATCTGCTGTGCAAGCATTGCAAACTCATCTGGATTACCAAGACGTGAAGGGAAAGGTACAGATGCCCCAAGCGCTGCCTGAACCTCTTCAGGTAGTTCGTCCATCAGCGGTGTGCGGAATAGACCTGGAGCAACCGTCATGATGCGGATGCCAAGTTTCGCTAGTTCACGCGCTAGTGGTAGTGTCATTGCTGCTACACCGGCTTTAGATGCAGAGTAAGCCGCCTGACCAATCTGACCATCAAATGCAGCAACCGATGCCGTGTTGACAATCACACCGCGCTCGCCAGAATCACCTGGTTCGTTGTTCTGCATGACGTTCGCAGCCAAACGTGCAATGTTGAATGTACCGACTAGGTTGATGTTTACAATGCGCTGGAAGCTCGCAAGGTCGTGTGGGCCATCACGGCCAACCAGACGTTTAGCACCGCCAACACCAGCACAGTGAACAACCCCTGAGAGTGCACCAAACTTAGCTGTTGCTGCTTCAATACACGCGCTTACAGAAGCTTCATCAGAGACGTCAGTTTTACAAAAGATCGCCGAGTCGCCCAAATCGGCTGCAACACGGTTGCCGCCTGCTTCATTGATATCTGCGATACATACCTTGCCACCCATCGCACTTAGACGACGTGCCACTGCTTCACCAAGGCCTGAGCCAGCGCCAGTCACTAGAAATAGTTTATCTGCAATCTGCATAGTGAACTCCGGCCGCTTACTGCTGTGGCTGTTTTTTACGGTTTAGGAACTTCTCTAGACGAGCAACAACGTCTGGGTGAGTCTGTGTAATACCGCAAAGTAGAGACTCAGTGTACATGCCGTCGTCATGAGACATGCTGTCGATGTGACGAAGGCCTGTTGTCATAGCCCAGTTTGAGTAGGGTGAGTTGGTGGCAATGTGTGCTGCTAGCTCTTTTGCTTTCTCCAGTGACTGGCCATTTTCAACAACGTAGTGTGATAGGCCTAGGCGGTAGCCCTCCTCAGCGTCGACATCACGACCCGTTAGCATCATCTCAGTCATGCGGCCGGCACCGATAACGCGTGCAACGTTACGTGATGCACCACCACCCACGAAGATACCGTGGCGGCCTTCTGGTAGGCGGTAGTAAGTGCCTTTTTCAGAAACACGAACGTGTGCACAGGTTGCTAGCTCAAGGCCACCACCGATAACAGCACCCTGCATAGCGGCAATTACTGGAAGGCCTGAGTTTTGAATATGTCCAAAGGTGCGGTGCCACATGTTTGAGTGCTTAACAACATCTAGGCCTTGGCGTGCTTTGTGTTCCGCAAGATCAAGACCTGAACAGAACTCTGGGCCAGCACCCGAGAAAATCACGACACGTACATCTTCAGGCATGGTGATAAATACCTGTTCGATCTCAAGACACAGTTCGTCGTTGATCGCGTTTTTCTTCTCAGGACGGTTAAGGTGTAGGTGGCCGATGCCGTCTTCAACAGTGAACTGGATGTAAGTGTAGTTGCTCATAAGAAGCCTCATTTTGTTTGGGTGCTATGAAGCACAGTGTCTGTCTGATATTTGTTTATCATATAAACAATTAAAGGGTTCAGCAATATGCTTTGGTCTAAAACTGTTTAGTAACTAAACAATTTTAATTTAAGTACAAAGTGTGTTTACAATATCCCTATCTTTTTAAGTGCTTTATAGCTGCTGTATTAGTGTTAAGGGTAAAGAATGGCGAGTCGTTCAAAACGTAAAAATGAATTAGATGTGGATCTTGGCCTATTGGGGAGCTCCCTGGGTTACCACCTGCGTCGTGCTCAGCTTGCTGCCTTTAATGGGTTTTCCAAAGGTTGTGCTGAGTTAGGCATCAGTCCAGGTCTGTTTTCAGTGTTGGAAATTGTTTACCGCAACCCTGGCCTGACGCAGACCGCAGTGGCGAATACCCTTGGTACTGACCGTTCGGCTATGGTCGCAGCGATCGATAAGCTAGAAAAAATGAATCTGCTAGAGCGTTGTGCTGCCGAGAATGACAGACGATCCTATGCGCTCAGAATGACTGAGCATGGCAACGAGTGGTACCAAGCGGCAGAGAAGAAGGTGCAGGCTAACGAAGAGGCCTTCTATGAGCCGTTACAAGATTCAGAGCGCGAACTACTGGTCGATATGCTGACTCGTTTATCGAATCGAGCTGAGGCTCAGTAAAAGCATGACCGCCTCAACGAGCATGAACCCTATTCCCCAGTTTGGGCTCTACGGTGAATCTAATATCGATGATCCGGTGTTTGTGCATGTTGAGAACATCGCGAGCCGCAGTCGTGATAATGGTTGGTCGATCCAACCACACCGACATGGACGGATGTTCCAAATCATTTTTGTCTTTGATGGCATGGCTGAAGTGACCATCGATGATCAAAAACAGTCTCTCACAGGCCCCTTTGCGATTTCATTGCCAGCCGGCGTTGTACACGGCTTTCGATTCTCGCCCGAAACTGAGGGTGTCGTGCTGACATTGGCAGAACCGCTGTTGACCAACGAGTCCTATGAGCGTTGTGAACCCTATTTTGGTTCCCTGTTTGCTGGTGCATCGGTGATCTCTTTGGTGGGCCAGGAGCGTATTGTCCAGGAGATTCAAGGCTATATAGGAATGATCGAGCGGGAACTGGCCTCTGTCGATATGGGGCATTCTCTGGTTTCAGAGTGGTTAGCCCGAGCGACGTTGATGCAGCTGCGTCGTTTGCTAGTGACTGATGCCGACAGCGCACCATCACTTCAAGCCGCCAAACCGGTAATAAGATACCGGAAGCTGATCGAACAACACCTTTATGACCACCTGTCGGTAGAGCAGTATGCGTCGTTTATCGGTATCTCTGCTGATCATCTTAACCGCCTCTGTAAACAGGAGGTGGGTAAAACCGCCAAGGCGATGGTGCAAGAGCGATTGCTGTTGGAAGCCAAGCGCCGTCTGGTGTTCACCCGTGGTAGTGTCGAAGAGTTAGCCTTTGATCTGGGCTTTAAAGATCCTGCCTACTTCTCGCGTTTCTTCAAGAAACTCACTGATCAAACCCCTGCTGTCTACCGTAGTTCTCATAACTACGACTCTAATTAAGATCGGAAAAGTACTATTAATGATCGTTAATGGCCCTGTTGGGAGCAGAGCCGTCGGTCCATTATGTTTGAACGATTTTGAATCAT
This sequence comes from Marinobacterium sp. xm-d-564, assembly GCF_013283345.1. Lineage (NCBI taxonomy): Bacteria > Pseudomonadati > Pseudomonadota > Gammaproteobacteria > Oceanospirillales > Oceanospirillaceae > Marinobacterium > Marinobacterium sp. xm-d-564. The sequence goes on from NZ_WBYO01000006.1 coordinate 88,735, forward strand.
CTCGAGAGCAGAATAATGAAAACATTGAAGACACAAGTAGCGATCATTGGTGGCGGCCCTTCGGGTCTGTTGTTAGGACAACTGTTACACAAGAAAGGGATCTCTAACGTCATACTTGAACGTGTAACAGGTGATTACGTATTGGGTCGTATCCGCGCAGGTATCCTTGAGCAGGGCTTTGCAGATCTAGTCCGTGAAGCCGGTGTTGCTGAAAACATGGACAAGTGTGGTCACGTTCATGAAGGTGTCGTCATTGCAGTAAATGGTGAAAATCATCGTATCGACCTTAAAGGTTTGACAGGCGGTGACGTCGTTGTCTGTTACGGTCAGGTCGATATTACTGAAGACCTAATGGCTGCTCGTGAAGCAACTGAAGGCTTGGATACTTACTATGAGGCATCGGATGTTCAGCCACATGATGTGAAGAGTGATAATCCTTATGTGACATTCACTCACGGTGGAGAAGAGTACCGTCTTGAGTGTGACTTCATCGCGGGTTGTGATGGCTTCCACGGCGTTTCACGTCAAACGATTCCTGAAGATGTTCGTACTGAGCACGAGCGTGTCTACCCATTCGGTTGGTTAGGTCTACTGGCTGATGTGCCTCCATGTCACGATGAGCTTATTTATGCGAAATCAGAGCGTGGCTTTGCCCTAGCATCACAGCGCTCACCAACTCGTTCACGTTACTACATTCAGGTACCTTTGACTGACAAGGTTGAAGATTGGTCTGATGAAGCGTTCTGGGAAGAGCTTAAAAAGCGCCTACCTAAAGAGGCTGCTGACAATGTTACTACTGGACCAGCACTTGAGAAGTCTATTGCACCGCTCCGTTCATTTGTTTGTGAGCCAATGCAGTACGGCAATCTTTTCCTAGTCGGTGATGCGGCACACATCGTACCGCCAACAGGCGCTAAAGGTCTTAACCTGGCTGCTTCTGATGTGGCAACGCTATACAAGATTCTGACTAAAGTTTATGAAACGGGTGATCGTAAATACATTGATCAGTACTCTGAAATCGCACTGCGCCGCGTTTGGCACGGTGAACGTTTCAGCTGGATGATGACTAACATGCTTCACGACTTTGGTGACGAAGTTAGCGATGCAGGTACTGATCCAGAAATGCGTCAGCGCTTTATGGATTCTGAGCTCAGCTACTTCATGAACTACGAAAATGGTCGTCGTGTTATTGCCGAGCAGTATGTAGGTCTTCCTTACGAGGATGTAAAAGAGTAATTTTACGCATCTGCTAAAAACGCCAGGCTGCTTAGTTGCAGCCTGGCGTTTTTATTTGGTCATTCACTTCAGGTTATAGCCAATCTTATGCAGGAACAGCATGCCTGCAATCATCACAACCAATGCTCCAAGAAGTGCTCCAAGGTAGGAGCCAGATAGGTCTGCAACGTAACCGGCAAAAATCGGTGCAACGATCTGAGCAACCCCAAAGCTGATGGTCAGTTTTGCCATCGCTTTCGCTGGGTTGTAGGGGAATGCGCGTCCGACAATGGCCAGCGTTAAGCTGACGATTCCGGCAAAGGTGCCTCCCCAACAAGCGGCGGCAATGAAACTGGCCAAACTTTGGTCGGTCACAAGCGGCAAGATAAACGAAATGATTTGAATGATGTAGGCCAATTGCAGGGCTTGTATCTGTCCAATGCGGTTAGCTACCTTGTCCCAGATCAGTGCCGACGGCGCCGCACAAAGCCCCACGATGACCCACACCCAACCACCTTTGCCTGCTAACTGGGGTGTGTTTTGTAAAATATCGATAATGAACGTGGCACTGATCACGTAACCAACACCGGCACAGAAATAGGTGGCGATCAGTAGGTTCATAAACCGTGAATCAGGCTCTTCAGTTTGATTTGACGTACCTGCTTCAAATTTAGGTGGGTAGGGCATCCAAAGCCAAGCTGGAATTAGAAACACAGCGCCCATCAATGCAAGGTCTTGCCACTGTTGATCCCAGCTTAGATCGGCCGAAAATAGGGCTGTGATCAAACCGGTAAAGACAATACCGATGCCCATGCCGATGAAATGGACCCCTAATTGTGGCTTGAAATGATTGGCGCGCAACCAGTTTATGACCAGTCCAGAGGCGAGCAGCAGCCCCGCGGTACTGGAGATGCCAGAGAGAAATCTGAGTATTGACCAGAGCAGGTGATCATCTGTAAGGCCAGTACCATACGTAGTGACCGTCGCAAGAATTAGATAAAAACGGTAGAGATGAAGTTTTGCTGACAGCTCTTTGATATTCGCCGCTAAGATAGCTCCGACTAAATAGCCGATGTAGTTGTAGGTTGCTAACCAGCCTCCCACTAACTTTGAGAGATCTGTCTGCTCTAGCATTTGCGGTAGCAGAGGTGTGTAAGCGAATCGAGCTATGCCAACCGTCAGGATCATTGAACAGATGCCAGCAAAGATAACTTTGTTGCGCTCAATGATTAAATGTCTGTTTGAATCTGTGCTGCTCACAATGCTCAATTCCTAAAGGTGATCGATCACTCTAATGCGAAAAAGTAGATAAATGTATTAAACCTTTAGTGCATCGATTTTAAGATGCGGAATGCCCATTGGATCTTAGTCGTTTCGATTTACAGAAAACCTTTAACAATAGGTCTGCTCTGGATATGAAAACCGCGAGCAGAATCAACGTGCAACCAAGTAGTTGTGACGCGGACATCGTCTCCTTCAGCCAAATCATACCTAAGATAGCCACCCAAACAGGCTCCAATGTCAGGATCAGAGCACCTCGGCTTGCGGGGCCAAGTTTCAGTGAGTAGGTCTGAACAAAAAAGCGCAGACTGGTCCCAATTAACACACTGGCAAGAAACCAGCCTAGAATCGAGATCTCGGCGTTAATGGTCCAGCTTTCGGTTAATAATGAGATCGGCAACAGAACAGCGCCCGCTGTCAGCAGTTGAATCGACGTCAGTGCTCTTAATGGTGTTTTACCGGCGGCGCGACTATTGATGTTTAGGTAGATTGCAAAAGAGATTGCTGACGCTAAGTAGTACCACTCACCCAAACCAAAGACAAAGTTAGATGTTAAGGTGAGAAAAGCAGCACCGATCACAGCAACCGGCACCGCGAACCAGGCAAAACGTGTGGGTTGGTCACCAAATAGTGGCGCCAAAAGAGGTGCAAAAATGGCACCTAAACTGGTCAGAAACGCGCCGATTCCGATATGAGTTCCGTGGAACAGGCCTAATATCCAAAACCCTAGGCCTGCGGCAAATATCACACCAACCAAGGTCACCCGCGAAAGGTCACGTAAGGTGAAGAGTAACAACTCACTGCGTGCGAACAGGGCAATCAGGAGCCCCGCCAACATAAATCGACAGCCCATGAATAGAATGGGTTCAAGACCTAGCAGAACCTCTTTAGAGAATATCCAGCTAATGGCAGCTAACAGGGAGGCCAGCAGCATGAGTAGGTCAGATTTAAGGTATTGAGGGTTCAATGTGTGATCTCGTAAGGTTGAGTGGATAGCATAAACAAAAAAGACGACCCAAGGGTCGTCTTTTTGTTGCTCAATGAAGATTACTTCATTGTTGGCATTGTGAACTCTGGACCAGCACTTAGACCGGTTGGCCAGCGAGCTGTGATTGTCTTCATGCGAGTGTAAAAGCGAACGCCGTCTGGACCGTGCATGTGCAGTGGACCGAATAGTGAACGTTTCCAACCACCGAAGCTGTGGAATGCCATAGGTACTGGGATTGGCACGTTGACACCGACCATGCCTACTTGTACGTTTTCACAGAAGTTACGAGCCGTGTCACCGTCACGTGTGAAGATAGCCGTGCCGTTACCGTATTCGTGTTCGTTGATTAGGTTCAGTGCCTCTTCATAGCTGTTAACACGAACAACCGAAAGCACAGGACCAAAGATCTCTTCGTTATAGATGAGCATGCCAGGCTTAACGTTATCGAACAGCGTTGGGCCAACGAAGTAACCATTGTCGTGATCAACCACTTTGAAGTTACGGCCGTCAACGACAAGCGTTGCTCCTTCTTCTACACCTGAATCGATGTAACCCAATACTTTGTCAGCGTGAACACGGCTAACTAGAGGGCCCATGTGTGGCTCTGGTGAAGACATACCGTTGCCTACAGACATCTTCTCGATCTCTGCAGTCATATCTTTGATCAGGTGGTCAGCAACCGCATCGCCTACACAGACAGCAACAGAGATCGCCATACAACGCTCGCCTGCAGAACCGTATGCAGCACCCATTAGAGAGCTAACAACCTGTGATGGCTCAGCATCTGGCATTACGATCATGTGGTTCTTAGCACCGCCAAGAGCCTGAACACGTTTGCCGTGTGCACTCGCTGTTGAGTAGATGTACTCAGCGATTGGCGTAGAGCCTACGAAGCTTACTGCCTGAACTGCTTCATCTGTAAGAAGAACGTCTACTGCCTCTTTGTCACCGTTTACGATGTTGAATACACCATCTGGTAGGCCCGCCTCTTTAAGCAGCTCTGCTAGACGCATAGTCGTTGATGGATCTTTCTCAGATGGCTTCATTACGAAGGTGTTACCGCAGGCAATTGCTACTGGGAACATCCACATTGGAACCATTGCTGGGAAGTTGAATGGGCTGATACCCGCACACACACCCATAGGCATCATCTGACTGTAGCTGTCTACGCCACGGCCAACGTTTAGGCTGTGCTCGCCTTTCTGAAGGTGAGGGATACCACAAGCAAACTCAACAACTTCAAGACCACGAGTTAGTTCGCCTTTCGCGTCAGAGAAGACTTTACCGTGCTCAGAAGTAATTAGCTCAGCAAGTTCATCAGCGTTAGCTTCTACTAGCTCTTTAAACTTAAACATGACGCGAGCGCGCTGAAGTGGAGTCACTTTGCTCCAAGTTTTAAAAGCTTCTTGTGCATTGGCAATCGCTGCACGAGTCTCATCTGCAGTTGAAAGCGCAACCTCTTTAGTTTGTGCGCCAGTCGCAGGGTTGTAGACAGGTGCTGTACGACCTGAGTTTGAAGCGACGTGCTGGCCGCCGATGTAGTTACCTACGATAGACATAGAACTTCTCCTTTATTGGTATGGAGTTATTAGACATCATCATATTTGTTGTAACAATATAAAATAATTAATGTATGATATATCAAAATTGATAGATCAATTGGGTGGGTTATGCGCAGTTCAACATTTAACTGGGAAGATGCTCGTTACTTTCTTGCCGTTGCTAGGGCAGGGCAGATGGGAAAGGCGGCTGAGAGCCTAAATATCTCGACGATTACACTGTCTCGTCACCTCTCTTATTTGCAACAGAGGACTGGAACTCCGCTCTTTATCCGCCTGAGTAAAGGACTGAAACTGACCGACGAAGGCGTGCGTTTGATGCATTACCTCGAGCGTGCAGAGGCCGAAATAGAAGCAGCCGGCGAAATCTTTGGTAGTGATAGCAGCTCCGTCAGTGGCACTGTGCGTGTCGCAGCGCCAGAGGGGTTTGCGCTGCGCGTGCTGACACCGCAGTTGTCATCTTTTCTTCAGGATAACCCAGATCTAAATATAGAAATTGTTCCTCAGTCACGCGGCTTTTCGTTATCAAGGCGTGAAGCCGATATTGCGGTGATGGTGGGTAAACCAACCGAACCCAAGCTGGACTCTATCTGCATAGGTAGCTATAGCCTTGGTCTCTATGCATCTCAACAATATATTGATCAATACGGTATGCCGGACTCTATTGAGGATTTATCGGAGCATCGTTTGATCGGTTATGTGGAAGACCTTCTTTTTTCGGACAAACTCAATACACCTCGCTCTGTATGGCCTCAGTGGCAATCACAAACAGCAATCTACTCTCCTATTGGTCAGGTTGAAGCAGTTAAAGCTGGTTTAGGTATCGGTATGCTGCACAGGTTTCTACTAAGAGAGAGTGATCAACTGGTACGTTTGATCCCTGAGATTGAGGTACAAAGAGAGTTTTATCTTGTATATCACCAGAGTACCGAGAAGGTACCTCGAATCGGTGCTACCCTCGAATTTATGAAGGGACTAAAAGCTGAGTAGTGTCTATGAATGATGTGATGATTTTAGGAGCTGGCGCACTGGGTGCATATGTCGGTGGGTGCATTGCTGAGGCGGGTTACAGTGTACAACTGGTCAATCGCTCAAGCAGTAATGCTGAAGTGGTAAACGCTCAGGGGCTCAAAGTTGAAACCAGTGATGATACCTTTGTTGTTCACCCAAGTGCGGTGCAGTTAGAGCACGCGTGCGATGCTCGTTTTGTACTGCTGTTCACTAAAACCTACCAAAGTGTAGAGGCTATCAAGGCCATTGAACCAAAACTATCACCTTCATCGATCATAGTAACGCTTCAAAACGGTTTGGGTAATGGTCTGCGAATCGCTGAACATGTTAAACAGTCTGTGATTCATGGCGTTACGATGATTCCCGCAACTCAGGTTGAGCCTGGCTTTGTTCGCTCGCACGGGTTTAGCGATACTTGGTTTGGCCCACTCAATCCCAATGATCAGCATGCGCTTTCTGCAGCGATTGAGTTGGAGAAAATATTAACAGAGGCGGGTATTACCGCTGCCAATGTCGATCAGCCTTTGAACAAGATCTGGCAGAAGGCCTGTTTCAATGTCGCTATGAACGGAGTTTGTGCTTTAACTGATGCCGGCCCGGGTATTGTTAATGACACTAAGGCGTTGAAGCGGGAAGCTCACGCGTTGGCCGATGAGGCTGTCAGCGTCGCGAACGCAATGAATGTGACTGTGGATACAGAGGCGCTGCATAACCTAATCAACTTCGCTTGTGCCGAACACCGCTTTCATCAGCCCTCTATGTTGCAGGACGTGCGGGCGGGCCGCTTAACAGAGGTCGATTCGTTGAATGGATTTGTTGTTGAACAAGCGAAGCGGTTGGGTGTTTCGGTTCCCAAAAATGAGCTAATGACGGCACTCATATTTGCACGCCAGATTTCATCTGAGTTCTGGTCAGGAGTGAAGTAACTGAGTGGCTACAACTCTTTAGGATAGGTGTGAATCAATCGCCAGTAGGTGTATCCAAACAGACCCGTAGCGAGTATTGACCAGAATGGGGCAGCACCCCAAAAGAACCACTCGGCTGCAGCCCAAAGTCCTGTAAATATGACAGTACCGTAGCGGCGAGCTTTGGGTTTGAAAAAAGCTAGGTCATCGTCGCGAATCACAATTTGTATCCTCAGGTGGATTGCATATAAAAATGAAGCGTTTATTCTAAACGCATATTAGATATTCGAGCTAATTGAGTTCGAACTGCACTATTAGGAAACAGCGTGTCTACGTCACATCATTACACACTCAAGGTTGAGTGTCCCGGCCGTACTGGATTGGTGGCCGCAATCACTACTTTTTTAGCGAATCGTGATTTTTTCATTGTCGAAATGAAGCAGTTTGATGACGAGGTGTCGGGTCGTTTTTTCAGCCGTTTAGAGTTTACTACTCACACGCCATTGGATTTAGACCTGATAGCCGACGAGTTTAATCGTGAAGTTGCGGATGCGTTAGAGATGAACGCTCAGTGGCGCAGCGCTAAAGCGCCCATGAAAACTCTGATACTGGTTTCGCAACACGATCACTGTCTGATGGAGCTGCTCTACCAGCAGAAACGTGGTGAGCTCAATATCGAAGTGACAGGCATTCTGTCTAACCACCCAGACCTTGAGCCTGTCGCCAATTTCTACGGCTTAGATTTCGAGTTGTTGCCTACCCTGGAGACAAAACTTGAGACCAAAGCTGCTCGTGAAAAGCGCATTCTGCAAGCGTTCAAAGAGACAGGTTCTGAGTTGGTGATACTGGCTCGATACATGCAGATTCTGTCGCCAGAGCTCTGTTCGGCGTTGGCAGGGCAGTGCATCAATATACACCACTCATTCTTGCCAGGCTTCAAGGGCGCTAGACCCTATTTCCAAGCCTATGATCGCGGTGTGAAACAGATTGGTGCGACCGCTCACTATGTTACTTCTGATCTTGATGAAGGTCCGATCATCGAACAAGAGGTGGGTCGTGTTGATCACAGTTTTGGCCCTGATGACTTGCGAGATATGGGTCGTAACATGGAGAACCTGGCGTTATCCAAAGCCGTTCGTGCTCACACCGAACAGCGCGTCTTTGTGAATGGCCTTAAAACGGTCGTTCTCTCTTAGTTACAACGCATTTAGGTTCTGCAAATAGTGCTCGGCTGTTTGCAGAATCTCTGTTTTCTCCTCTTCAGGCTTTTTATCCCAGTTACGATAGACCATCGCGGTGCGTGGGTTGTTGCTGAAACGGCTGGCGTGGCGATGTTGGAAGTGCCAATAGAGGCTATTGAATGGGCAGCTGTTATCCCCCGAGCGTTGTTTCACATCGTAGTGACACCCTTTGCAGTAGTCGCTCATTCGATTGATGTACTGGCCTGATCCTGAATAGGGTTTGGAAGCTAGCAAGCCGCCGTCGGCAAACTGACTCATACCGAGGGTGTTGGGCATCTCTACCCACTCAATGGCGTCGATGTAGATGCCTAGATACCAGGCATCAACCTGTTTAGGATCAATGCCAGCCATTAAACAGAAGTTCCCTATAACCATCAGTCGCTGAATGTGGTGCGCGTAGGCGTACTCCAGTGACTGATCAATGCACTGGTGCATGCAGTTCATTTTGGTCTTACCATCCCAGAAAAAGTCGGGGAGATGCCTATCTGCATTCAGGGCATTCATGCTGGGGTATTCAGGTAGATTGATCCAGTAGATGCCACGAACAAACTCGCGCCAACCTAGAATCTGCCTGACAAAGCCCTCTATCTGAGCAAGATCGATACGTTCGGGTTGCTCGCGGTATGCTTGAATGGCTCGCTCAATCACCTGTGCCGGTGAGATCATTTTACAGTTCAGAGCGAAGGAGATTCGTGAATGGTAGAGACTCCATTTGTGCTCCGAGTTCGCCGTCATCGCATCCTGAAATTTTCCAAACAGAGGAAGGCAGTGAGTGCAGAAAAACTCCAGTAACTCCAACGCTTCACTTCGAGTTGTTGGCCAGACGAGCTGTTTGCCCATCTCACCAAAGTAGTTGATGCCGTGTCGATGCAAGCGTTGTCGAATCTCTTCTGTGTTGTGAGCAAACACCAGGGGTTCTGGTATATCCTCAAGATCCGCTTTTTTAAACGCTTTTTGGTTCTCGGTATCGTAATTCCAACGTCCGCCCTCGGGCTCTTTGCCCTGCATAAGGTAGCCATGTTTAACCCGCATGCGCCGGTAGAAGGCCTCCATACGGTGTCCAGTATTAGGTTTAAACTCTTTGCTGATCGCTTCAAATGGCAGTAGGAAGTGCTCGGTGTCGAACTCACGCAGACCGGTCCCTTCTGGTAGTGATAGGTTGCGACACTGTTCAAGAAGACGTATCTCATCAGGTCGCTGATACTCAATCTGTGTAAAACCGTGGCGTTTGATCAAATGGTTGATCAATGAGTCTAGGGATTCAAAATCGGCGGTCTCATCAAGCGTTAAATGAATGACCTGATGACCAGCGCTTTTAAGAGCCTCGGCAAAGCGCTGCATCGCCATAAAAAAAGCGGTGATCTTTTGCAGATGGTGTTTAACGTAGTTCTGCTCTTGGTGCAGTTCAGCAATGAGGTAGGTAACTTCGTCTGATTTGTCACGAAACCAGCTGTGTTTGGCGTTGAGTTGGTCGCCGAGTACCAGTCTAAGGGTGCTCATCGCTGTTGCTTAGCCTCGCGTCGACAGCGCTCCGAGCAGTACTTCACCTGCTCCCAATCGCGCTCCCACTTTTTGCGCCAGTTGAAGGGCTTTTGGCACTGCTCACAGATTTTGCTTGGTAGATTGAGTTTGTGGTGCATTATTTCATCTCGATGGGCCAGTCGTGGTAGTCGACACGATCGATTGGCAGCATCATCTCTTCACCGCCCCAACGCTGTATAAATAGCCCCTCAGGGTCATAGGTTTGTGTCTGCTTCGCCAGATTGAATTGTCGATGGCCGCGCGGGTCTGCACCAACTCCACCTAAGTACTGCCAGTTCCCCCAATTACTGGCCAGATCAAAATCGATCAGCGCCTCTTCAAAGTAGGCCGCACCGTAACGCCAGTCAATGCCAAGCTCATGCACTAAGCAGCTCGCCACCAGCTGTCTGGCGCGATTGGATTGATAACCCGTTGCTTTCAACTGACGCATGGCAGCGTTGACGATTGGGTAGGGGGTGGTGCCTTCAATCCAGGACTTCATTCGTTCTGGGTAGAAAGAGGTTAAGGGCTTACGATTAAATGGCCCAGTCTGGTGATAGATCTTGTTGCCCCACTTGTGGGCATACCACTGGAAATAGTCACGCCACAGCAGTTCAAAAAATATCCAGTAGGTCGAGTCATTTGCAACCACATCTTCCTCATAACGATTCAGCCTCTCAATGATGCGCTTGGGTGACAATACCCCTAGCGCTAACCAGGGACTGAATTTAGTCGAGCACGCCCACTCATCCAGACCATTCCTAGTCTCCTTGTAGGTGGCGGGTAGATCACTGGAGAAATAGTGTTCGAGATGGTCTAACGCGCTCTGCTCAGAACCGTTGAAGGCATTCTCGCTAGAGCAATCAATGTTGAATGTGGAACCCTGTTTATCGCCGAGAGGAGGTAGGCTGTCAGGTTCAGCAATACGGGCATCAACCTCGATCGACTCTATCTTCTTTCTAAAGGGGGTGAAGCTATCCGGCAGTTCCGCTAGGGCAAAGGGAAGTTGTCGCTCACCGTAAAGAGTGTGCGTCTCTAACACTGTTATCACTAGGTGCGGAAAGCGTGATGCGATCTCTTTAAGAGCGCTCTGCTCATAGCTGCCAGTGTGTCGAGAGGTGACTAAATGCTCGACTTGATCACGTAAAATGACCTGGCTTAACGCTTCGACGTAATCGCTTTCAATCACTTCTAACGCCTGGTTCAGCAGGCTAAGTTTGCTGTGCAAGCTTGACAGTGCTTGGTTTAAAAACTGTTGGCGATGCTTACCGATTCCTTTGAAACCAAATCGATTGGTGCGCTTATCCCTGGGGTGTTGGATGAAGAGACAGGTTAGCTGTTCGCTGTTACGGGCTTTATTAAAGACGGGGTTGTCATCAAGGCGTAAGTTGTTGGTGAACCAGAGCAGTGTGTGTCGATACATGGGGCGATCCTATGGTTGAATCTTTGATACGCACTGCTCTGGGCTTTAGAGCACGGAGTGACTGGAATCAATCGGGTTGGAAAATAGATCCTTTGATAGCCGCTTTGACCGTTTTGACAATCAACACCGTTAGCAAAATAGAGACCAGTGTCAGCATCAGGTGGCTCAATGTTTGGAAGAAGAGAGTCTGGCTCTGCTCAAACATGATCAGTGTGCCAATGGTGAAGGCTGCAATTGGGAAAGAGTAGGCCCACCAAGAGACAAAGAAGGGGATTCTTGCAAAACGTGGAAGCTGCGACACAAGTAGCAGAACCAAGAACATCGCCGCGTAGTAGAGGATGTGTGCAAAGTTATCGACAACGCCCTGATTGAGCTTCAAATAGGCAATAAATCCGACCGCGGGCGGCGCGATCATGATAAACAGTGTCGGCAGTAACTTCTCTGGGAGTGGCTCGTGAAAAATGATGCGGTTAAAAACTAATACCTTTAACACAATCCAGTAGACTATTCCGATCGCAAAGAAGAACCAGCTGACCTCGGTAAAGCCCAGCGTAACCCCGCCAATGGGTGCAATGATGTTGCCCACAATCGGGATGAACCAAGCAGGGGTCGTGTGTTGTACCTGCCAGCGAGCGTGGTGTATCCATTGATTCATCAAATAGAGCGTCAAGATCAGTTGGATTGAAGCGCCCATCCACCATACGGCCGTTGCCAGAGGTGTCATGATCTCCGCCATTGCGACCGCGATCAGCATTAAACCGATGGAAAAAGCAGGGAAGAAGCTGATTTTGATGGGGTGATTAAACTCGGCAATCACCTGATGAGCATGACGGCGCATCTTTAATAGGTAGCTGATTGCCAGTGTTGCTAATAGAACGGCCGTAATCACTAACAGTACTTGCCACACAAGGTTAGTAATACCTAGAACCTCAGAGGCTTTTTTCCAAGCGAGGGTTAAGCCACCCATTCCCATTACCGTTGCGAACAGAGCCACCGGCATATGGGCTAGACGAGATGTCACATCATTCATTGTTTAATCCTGTGAAATTAGATGGATCTAATATAAGGGCTAACCTTAATGGCAACATTAAGATTGATCAATTGCTATCACCTCTATGGCATCTCTACTGATCGAAAACTGAATGTTGAAGCGCTCCAAACTGATTCCGTAAATACGTGTCTCATCAGAGTGAAAGGCGGGTCTAGGGTCTTGCCTTAGAACCTCTTCAATGAGTGTCGATAGTTGTGGTTCTTTAGAGATAACCTCTAAGGCCTGTTCAGAAAATTGAATAGGTTGTTGCAAGGGTTCGGGCTGTTCCATGCCGGGGTAAACGGCATCTGGCAGCGCGTCGGAGTAGGGGATGTAGGGTTTGATATCAAAGACCGGAGTGCCATCGACAAGGTCGATACCGGACAGATTCAGGTGAACCCCTTGGTTTGTATTGATTGAGTCGAGTTTCACAACCGATAACCCCATGGCGTTGGGGCGATGTGTGCTGCGTGTGGCAAACACGCCTAGCTTCTCGTTGCCACCTAGGCGGGGTGGTCGAGTTAAAGGCTTCCAGCCGGCATTCAGGTTCTCACTGAACTGAAAAATCAGCCAAACGTGAGAGCAGTGCTCTAACCCCCTAACGGCATCAGGGTCGTTGTAGGGTGAGACTAGCTCCAATACAGCTTGCGCGGAGGGCGCAAGGCCAGGCTGGCGCGGTGCGCCAAACTTCTCTTTGAATGGTGTTTTGATGAAACCGATCGGTTCAATACTGTGCATTCAGTTACATCTCTTCAATCGGTCTATCAGGAACGGCAGCGTCATCGTAGGCCCCCCAAATGGTTTGATCGAACTGAATGACGGATCCCGTCATCATGCCGCTGTCCTCTGAAGCCATCCATAGCACCGCTTTAGCGACCTCATCAGTCTGAAGAATTCTGCCTGCCGGAAGGGTGGCTGCTTTCCGATCAATAAATGAATCATCCCCCGTCTCTTGAGCGATCAGCTCTCGCTCGTGATCAGAGTTCATCCAGCCTATATCGAGCTGATTGACGCGAATTTGGTTTCTTAACAGGGCATAGCCAGAGTTTCTGGTGAGTGTCGCCAAGGCACCTTTTGATGCGCAGTAGGGGGATAGAAAAGGTTGTCCGGCATGTTCTGACATCGATCCAATGTTGATGATGGCTCCTTTGATCTTCTCGCGAATCATCACTTTGACACTCTCTTGCATGAGAAAGAAGGGCGCCTTTGTGTTGATGGCGAACATTTGATCGAACAGTTCTGGAGAGGTCGTCAGTAGGTTGCCTCTATCCGTTAATCCTGCCGCATTCACCAATAGATCAACCCGTCCAAACTGCTGATCGGTCTCGGCCACAATGTTGCGAACCTGGTCTATTTGATCGAGTTCAGCCGCAACAAAATGGGTTTTAATGCCATACTGTTCCGCGATCTCTGAAGAGACCTGTTTGCCTCTGATCTGGTTGCGGCCGGTGATAACAATTCCTGCTGCGCCTGCTTGGGCAAATTGGTGTGCGATGGCTGCGCCCAAGCCTTGAGTGCTGCCTGTAATGATTGCTACTTTTCCATCGATACGGTTCATCAATCTGTCCTAGTTTGATACTGACATCACCATACTGTTAAGAAAGGTTTGTGAAAAGTCTTATCGTCCTGGCGTTCTACAAATACTAATCGCTTCAATGTAAACCGTACCCGCTGCTTTGAGTGCTTCAGATGCTCGGTCAAAGGTGGTGCCGGTGGTATGAATATCATCGATCAATAGGACGTGACTGGGCGCTGGCTGATTGCAGTAGAAGGTCGAACCTAAATTGGTTTTACGTTCTGCACGATTGAGTGAGGCTTGATGGTCTGTTCGACGCTTTTTTTGAAGGGATTGTCGATCAAGGGGGAGCTTTAAATAGCGACTCAAATGTTGGGCAATGATCTCCGCTTGATTAAAGCCACGCAGTGCACAATCGATTGGGTGACTGGGTATCGGTATCAGTGTGGGTTGGGTGCCGAATCGAGAGAGATCGATCTGCTTTGCCAGCAGCTGGCTCATCCAGAAAAGGGGCTCTGGATTCTTTCCCTGTTTGATCTTCTGGAATAGCTCTCGCATGGGGAACTGGTAGATCAGTGGTGATTGTGCGGTATCAAAATGAAACCACTCGCCATAGCAGTCTGGGCAGGATTCGTCTGGTTGATTAAGAGGGTAAGCGCAGACCTGGCAGGGGGTGCTGTTTTTAGCAAGGTCTGCAAAGCAACCCAAACAGAGTGGCTCATTGAACGGTTTGCTTAGTCTGCATAATGGACATTTTGCTGAGTCAAATAGCCACTCAACGATCGACTCTATCTGAAACATCAGTCTGGCCTCCTTGCCTATGATAAATTTAGTTTAGTCAGCGTTTTTAACTCTGTAAAATAGTCGCTCAAACTTAATCTGAAAGGGGCAGTGCGCGGTATGAAGCAGCGTTTTTTTGTGACGGGCACTGAGGTCTCTTCACCCGTCAATGAATTCAGTTGTGCGCTTTTAAAGCAGGCTAATCAGAAAGGGTTTAGCTCTCTGGGTCTTAAGCCCGTTGCGACTGGCTGCAGTGAAGTGGATGGAGAGTTAAAGAGCCAAGAGGCGCTGAATTTAATGGCGTGCTCCTCCATTGAGCTCTCCTATCTTCAGGTGAATCCTTTCTCGCTAGCCGCAAATGCTTCGCCACACATTGCTGCTGAGATGGCGGACGTTAGAATGAGTGCTGATCGAATTAAAGCCTACATGAGTGGCGCACTGATGCGTTCGGTTAACCTGGCATTGGTTGAGGGAGTCGGTGGATGGCGGGCGCCCATCAATGATCGTGAGTCGATGGCTAGCGTCGCCCAGGCTTTGGGCTTTCCAGTGATATTGGTCGTCAGTCTAAATGAGAATGCGATCAATCAGACCTTGTTAACTCTGGAAGCTATCCGTCGTGACGGTCTCACTTTGGCCGGCTGGGTTGTTTCGCATATTCAGAGTGAGGTTGAACAGCAGTCTGTGGATTGGTTACATCGAGTAGTACCGGCGCCTTTGTTGGGGGCTATCTCTTCAGAGGTCGGTGAATCAGATGAGTTAGATCTGGTACAGTTAGGATTGTAAAAACCGCTCAACGATTTTTGTAAACAGCGCAGGCTTCTCTGCATGTGGCCAGTGCCCAGTTCCTTCGATGATTCTTAGCTGTACTTTGGGGAAGCGTTTAACCACCTCGTTTTGGTATTCAGGTTTGATGTAGTCTGATTCGCTGCCTTTGATGAAAAGGGTTGGGCCTAGGTATTCACCCTCACTCATTGGGCTGGCGATCTGATCATACTCGCGCTCAAGTGCCTCTAAGTTCATTCTCCAATCAAAGCCCGCCTCGGTGCGATAGAGGTTCTTCAGCAGAAATGCTCGAATACTAGCATTGTCAATGTGATGACTTAGGTGTTGATCAGCCTCGGTTCGGCTTTTGATCTCGTTCAGTGGGACCTGTTTTAGCCCTTTGAACACATCGGTGTGGTGGTGAGGGTATTGCACGGGAGCAATATCAACCACGATTAATCGTGAGACTCGTTCGGGATTATTCAGTGCCAGCTCCATGGCGATCTTTCCGCCCATAGAGTGCCCCAATAGATTAAATTGCTGCAACCCAAGTTGGTCGGCCAGTGCCAGGACGGAGTCTGCAAAGGTGCTGTAGTTAAACTGATCAACCTGAGGAGAGCGGCCATGGTTCAGCATGTCGGGAGCGATGACATCAAACTGCTGTTGCAGTGCTTTGATGGGACCGCCAAGATTTTCCCAGCTGCCGAATAGGCCGTGTAACATCAAAAGCGGTTCACCAGAACCGCTTCGATGAAAGTGCAAGCTCATCGCTTACAGAACGTCCAGTAGCTCAACGTCAAATAGAAGCGTTGAGTAAGGAGGGATGCCGCCCGGAGAACCTTGCGCACCGTAGGCTAGGTTGTAAGGGATAAATAGGCGCCATTTAGAGCCTTTAGGCATCAACTGAAGGGCTTCAGTCCAACCTGCGATTACACCTGTTACGGGGAATTCGATCGGTTGACCGCGCTCGACAGAGCTGTCGAAGACAGAACCGTCTGTGAATGTGCCGTGGTAGTGAACGCGTACTTTGTTAGCCGTTGTTGGCTTTTCAGCATCCGCATCACCTGCTGATAGGATTTCGTATTGCAGACCCGATTCAGTCACCGTTACTTCATCACGCTTTGCGTTGTCGTCTAGGAACTGTTGGCCAGCAGCCGCTTTCTCTTTGGCTTCTGCTTCTTGTTTAGCGCGTAGGCGTTCAGTCAGCTCGTTGAATGCCGCTTGTAGATCTTCTGGTTCTACGTGCATCGCTTCGCCGGCGAAAGAGGCTTTAAGGCCAAAGGCAACTGCGTTGATGTCTACGCCGTCAAAACCGTTTTGTGCCAGTTGGTCACCCATCTGACGACCAATGCCGTAGCTGGCGCGCTGTTCAATTGTTTCTAATGTAATGTCGCTCATGATTATCCAAATGTTTCGTTTAAGAACGGCGCGCAGGGTAACATATTCGTTACTGTTGAACGAATAGCAGTGGGTCTACGCGTTGGTTATTCAGACTCACGCCCCAGTGTAGGTGGGGTCCCGTCACTCGTCCGGTGGCACCTACCAGACCGATCTGTTGTCCCAGATCGACTTGATCACCGACTTTAACGTCAATTTTGCTCATGTGGCAGTACATGGTGGATAGGCCATGGCCATGGTCGATGATCACGGTATTGCCATTGAAGAAGTAATCTCCTACGGCGGTTACTTTGCCTTTAGCCGCTGCTTTAATCGGTGATCGATCGGGTGCAGCAATGTCCAGTCCAGAGTGGGGTGCACGAGGCTGATCATTGAAAAAACGTTTAAGTCCAAAGGCGCTGGAGTAGGGGCCTTCAGCAGGCATAGCCAAAGTCAGTATTGGGTCTTCGTTTTTGGTAAACAGTTTGTAGGCGCTCTTTTGCTCAGCCGACTCTCGTTTCCAACGTGCAACCTGTTTGGGGTCGGGTTCGACGTATTTACGCTGCTTAATCTTCAAACGCTGTTCTGGATAGGCTTTATCGTCTAATTGAAAGGTTAGAGTCTTGCCACTGAATTTGAGCTCCTGTGCTTTGCCAACGGTTGCCTTAAGGCTAATGCCGGCAACGGCAGTCCACTGTCCCTCTTGATCGACAACCATCACTCGGTAACCGTCATACGTCACTTCAGGTGCAGGTTCGCTGCTGGGCAGGCCTAGGTCTACGATGGCGATACCGCCCGGTACACGAGACTCTGTGGGCAGTGCTTTTGCAGTTAGGCTGAATAGAGCCAGTGACAGTGTCATCAGAAACAGGGGTAATCGCATACTCTCTCCCTTAATTATTAGTGTGCTTATCAATCGTTGGTTTCGGTGTGGATATCTGTAACCGTTGATGTGATGGAGCCTTTTTGCAGTCGAATATTGATACTCTGCCCGGCCTTAACTTGGCGTGAATCGCGTATCACCTCGTGCTGATCAGTCGTCGCCAATGCATAGCCACGCTCAAGCGTCGCTAGCGGGCTAATGGCCTGAAGGCGGCCCACCTTTTCAGCCAGCTCCAGCTTTCGTCGATCAATTTTACTCTTCGTAAGACTCTCTAACCGACTCATCAGTTGTTTAACCTGTTCCTGATGAGCAGTAAGAGTTCTACTCGGATTGAGACGACTAAGCTGGCTCTGGTTCTGATTGAGTTGGCTGCGTTTGTCGCGCATCAAGCGGTTCATCGCGCTGTGCAGTCTCAGCTCCAATTCGTCACTACGCTGAACCTGTTCGCGGATACGCTCTCCGGGGTGTCTAAGCCGCTGTTGTAGGCTCTTTAACTGTGCCTGTTTTGCTGACAATAACCAATCAAACCGCTGTTTAAGAGCGCGCTCAGCTCGATTGATGTTGGCTAATATCTCTGCGCCATTGGGGCTGAGTAATTCGGCTGCTGCTGACGGAGTAGGGGCTCTTAAATCCGCCACCATGTCGGCGATGGAGAAGTCGACTTCGTGCCCGACCGCCGAAACGGTCGGGATGTTTGAGTTGGCTAGACTGAGCGCAACGACCTCTTCGTTAAAGGGCCAGAGATCTTCAAGCGAACCGCCACCGCGACCCACAATGAGTACATCCGCGATCCCTTCGCGGTTTGCCAGTTCAATCGCCTTAACAATTTGCCCAGTGGCTTCATTGCCTTGAACCGCCGTTGGGTAAAGTCTGACGGGTAGTCCAGGGTAGCGACGTTTGAGTACCGTCAAGATGTCGTGAATCGCTGCTCCAGTGGGGGAGGTGATCACGCCTATGCATTTAGGGTGTTCAGGGATCGGTTTTTTGCGGTCCGCTTCAAATAGCCCTTGCGCTTGCAGTTTTAGCTTAAGTTTTTCGAATAGGACTTGGAGTTGCCCTTGGCCATCTTGCTCCATAGCGCTACAGATCATCTGATAGTCGCCACGCCCTTCGTAAAGACTCACGCGTCCGGTGACAACCACCTGGTCACCCTCCTTGGGGGCAAAGTTCACCCGCAAATTGTTACCACGGAACATGGCGCAGCGAACCTGTGCTTTCTGATCTTTAAGTGTGAAGTACCAGTGGCCAGAGCTTGGCTTGGCTAAGTTGCTGATTTCGCCGACGACCCTGATCGAAAGAAACGAGTTCTCCAGCAGCGATTTCACCTGCTTATTCAGCTCGCTAACTGCGATGGCCGTTCGGTTTGAAGAGGTTTGAACATTCATCCGGTCATGCTAGCGGTTGTTGCTTCTTTTTAACAGAAAAAATCCTATTGTGCGGCGCAGAAAAAAGGGTGAAAAATGCCGCTATTTACTGCGACTTTAGATTGATAAAAAAGGCGAATTTTAGTAATGTATTGGGCTAATTTTTTGCCCATTTAGACAGGTTTTTTAGAATGTTACGAATTGTTGAAGAGGCTTTGACCTTTGATGATGTACTTCTCGTTCCCGCTTATTCAGAAGTGTTGCCTAACGCCGTTAGTTTGAAAACACGTCTGACCAAGGGTATCGAACTCAACATCCCACTGGTTTCTGCGGCGATGGATACCGTGACTGAATCTCGTCTTGCGATTGCTATGGCGCAAGAGGGTGGTATCGGCATCATTCATAAAAACTTAACCATCGAACAGCAGGCTGAAAATGTTCGCCGAGTGAAAAAGTTCGAGGCGGGTGTTGTTACTGATCCAGTCACTTGTCAGCCGACTACAACGGTTCGTGAAATCATCGCGCTGTCTCGTGAAGTGGGCTTCTCTGGTTTTCCTGTTGTTGAGAACGGCGACCTGGTTGGTATCGTCACTAGCCGTGATGTTCGCTTTGAAGAGAACCTAGACACCCCAGTCTCTAACATCATGACACCCAAAGAGCGTCTAGTGACGGTGGGTGAAGATGCGACTCACAAAGAGATCTCTGACCTTCTGCGTAAACACCGTATCGAGAAACTTCTAACCGTAAACGAGCAGTACCAACTGACCGGTATGGTGACGGTTAAAGATATGAACAAGGCGCAGGCTTACCCTAATGCGGCTAAAGATTCTCGCGGTCGTCTACTGGTAGGTGCTGCGGTAGGTACTGGTGCGGATACAGAAGCTCGCGTTGCAGCACTGGCTGAAGCGGGTGCCGATGTCATTGTTGTTGATACGGCACACGGTCACTCAAAAGGTGTTATTGATCGTGTTCGTTGGGTTAAACAGAACTTCCCAGATGTACAGGTGATCGGCGGTAACATCGCAACAGCAGATGCTGCCATCGCGTTAGCGGATGCGGGTGCTGACGGCGTTAAAGTAGGTATCGGCCCTGGTTCTATCTGTACGACACGTATCGTCGCAGGTATCGGTGTGCCACAGATCAGTGCGGTAGCCAATGTGGCTGCGGCGATGGCTGAGCGTGGCGTGCCTCTGATTGCTGACGGTGGTATCCGTTTCTCGGGCGATATTTCGAAAGCAATTGTTGCGGGTGCCTCTGCGGTGATGGTGGGCTCTATGCTTGCCGGTACTGATGAAGCGCCAGGTGAAGTTGAGCTGTTCCAAGGTCGTGCTTTCAAGTCATACCGTGGTATGGGTTCGTTAGGTGCGATGTCAGGATCGACTGGCTCTTCAGACCGCTACTTCCAAGATGCGAAAGCGGGCGAAGATAAGCTTGTCCCAGAAGGCATTGAAGGTCGTGTGCCTTCGAAGGGGCCGCTGGCAGGCGTTGTACACCAGTTGATGGGTGGTCTTCGCGCCTCTATGGGTTACACCGGTTCAGGTGATATCGATACCATGCGCACCAAGCCAGAGTTTGTTCGTATTACCAATGCAGGTATGAGCGAGAGCCACGTGCACGATGTCAGCATCACCAAAGAGGCACCAAACTACCGCGTCGGTTAAGACTCGATAGTTAGAATTTCAGTGGGGTAACTCAGGTTGCCCCATTTTTAGTTTTAAGGGCAGCTTGCCCGCAGTTGGAATCAGAAAGAAATGAGCCAAGATATCCATTCGCAACGCATACTTATTCTAGATTTTGGATCGCAGTACACCCAGTTGATCGCACGTCGTGTTCGTGAAATCGGCGTCTACTCTGAGATCTATGCTTGGGATATGGACGAAGCTGACATTCGTGCCTTCAATCCAAAGGGTATCATTCTAGCCGGTGGTCCTGAGTCTGTGACGGAGTTGGATTCGCCACGTGCTCCACAGGTGGTTTTCGATCTGGGTATTCCGGTTTTGGGTATCTGTTACGGCATGCAGACCATGGCAGAACAGCTTGGCGGTAAAGTGGCTTCGTCGGACGAGCGTGAATTCGGTTATGCACGTGTCCGTTTGATGGATAACGCAAGTCGTCTACTTGAAGGTATCGAAGATCATATGGCAAACAACGGTGTCATGTCGTTGGATGTCTGGATGAGCCACGGCGATAAGGTCGTTGAGTTACCTGAGGGTTTCTCAATCATCGCTGCGACTGAGTCAGCACCCGTTGCCGCTATGTGTGATCCTGCTCGTCAACTTTACGGCGTGCAGTTCCACCCAGAGGTGACTCATACGAAACAGGGTCTGCGTATTCTTGAGCGTTTTGTCCGTGACATCTGTGGTACTGAAGCACTTTGGACGCCGGCCAATATCATTGCGGATCTGGTTGAGCGTGTTCAAGCTCAGGTGGGTGACAATAAAGTATTGCTTGGCCTATCGGGAGGTGTCGATTCCTCTGTGGTTGCAGCGCTTCTGCATAAAGCGATCGGCGATAAGCTGACCTGTGTCTTTGTTGATAACGGTCTTCTTCGTAAGAACGAAGGCGATCAGGTCATGGAGATGTTTGCGAACAACATGGGTGTTCGTGTTATTCGTTCTGATTCTGAAGATCTTTTCTTGGGTCGTCTTAAAGGTGAAGCGGATCCTGAGAAGAAGCGTAAGATTATCGGTAATACCTTCATTGAAGTATTTGATGATGAGGCGGCTAAACTAACTGAGTGTCGCTTCTTGGCTCAGGGCACCATCTACCCGGATGTGATTGAGTCGGCTGCCTCGAAGACCGGCAAGGCGCATGTGATCAAGTCGCACCACAACGTGGGTGGTCTTCCTGAAGATATGGCATTTGAGTTGGTTGAGCCACTGCGTGAACTGTTTAAAGACGAAGTTCGCAAGATCGGTCTTGAACTGGGTCTTCCCTACGATATGGTCTACCGTCACCCCTTCCCAGGCCCTGGTCTCGGTGTTCGTATTTTGGGTGAAGTTAAGAAAGAGTATGCCGACATTCTTCGTGAAGCGGATGCGATCTTTATCGAAGAGCTGCATAAAGCGGATTGGTACCATAAAACGAGCCAAGCCTTTGCCGTATTCCTACCCGTTAAGTCGGTAGGGGTTGTGGGTGATGGCCGCCGTTACGAATGGGTGATTGCGATTCGCGCCGTTGAAACGATCGACTTCATGACCGCTCGCTGGGCTCACCTACCTTACGAGCTGCTAGAGACGGTCTCTAGCCGTATTATCAATGAAATTCCGCAGGTCTCTCGTGTGACATACGATGTTTCGAGCAAACCACCTGCAACCATTGAGTGGGAATAATCGATGTTTCTTTTAAGTTCAGGTGTTTTTCTCTGGTCATTAGCGCACCTTCTTAAGCGCATAGCACCCACTTTTAGGGCCTCTTTAGGCAATCTTGGAAAAGGCCTGATCGCTGTTGCGATTCTGATCTCAGTGTTAATGATGGTGTTTGGTTATCAGCAAGTTGAGACGACTTACTACTGGGGTCGCAACCCCGCGATGGTGGGTATCAATAACCTGTTGATGCTGCTGGCTGTCTACCTACTGGTCGTTTCAGTCGTTAAAAGTGCATTGGCAAACCGTGTGCGTCATTTGCAACTGAGCGCTGTCAAAACCTGGGCGATTGCGCACTTGATGGTTAATGGTGACAGCGCGTCGTTTGTTCTGTTTGGTGGTCTGCTCGCTTGGGCCGTGATCAGCGTGATACTGATTAACAAAGCGGGTAAGCCTGAACTTGAAAAACGACCAACGAGTCTTGTTCGTGAACTGATTGCCGCCATCGTTACGGCTGTTCTGTTTGGTGCCATAGCCATGGCTCATATGAAACTGGGCTACCCAGTTTTTGGTTAAGGGTCGACTGAGCGTTTAGGGATGAAGCAGATGAAACCATTAATCTTTGGATATCTCATTTTAATGGTCTCTATGCTGCTTCAGTTCCAGGTCATTTGGCCGGCAGAGGCTGTGTTACTGTCTCACTGGTCAGAAGGGCCCGCAAGTCTTCTGTTTCTTCCTCATGGCATCAAAGCGCTGTTGATCGTTTTGGTCGGACCGATTGCGGTTTTACCTATCACTTTAGCTCATTTAACGACCGATATCCTGATCGGAGTCGATGCCGGAAGGATTCTCTTCTCTGCGTTTGTTAGCTCGGTTGTCATGTTAATACCGATGTTGATGTTTAACTACGTCTCGCAACGTCCACTCTTATCGGGTGTAATGGGATCAGGGTTCTCATTGCCTCAAATGACTCGGCTGACCTTCTCGGTTGGTTTGATTGCTGCACTTCTTAATGCATTGGCGAATGCGGCCTGGTATAGCGAGAGCGGTGTAACGCTTTTGGCGTTTCGATATTTAACGGGTGATCTGTTGGGTATATTCGTGGCTCTTCTGCTTTGGAGTCTATTGTCTCGAATTGCTCATAGAGTGAGTGATTAGTTGTGCTGCAGATTACGTTGTTTGCGCTACTCTCTGTTGGATTGCTTATCCAATATGAAGTGATCTTTCCTTTAGAGTTCTATCTACTGCCTGCTTCAGCGGCTAGCTTTCTTTATATTCCGCACGGCATTAAAACGGTGATGGTGGTGTTGTCTGGTTATCGAGCGCTTCTACCGATTTTTACCGCCCATCTTATGGCCTATGTGATATGGGCGGTTCCGACACCGTCGATCGCTTTAGATGCCCTAGTTAGTACACTGGTGATGTTTATTCCATTGGTTATTTGGAACTTTAATCGACTTGCACCACTGTTGGCGCCCCTGCCCATTGCTGACGACTCTAAATTGGTTCTGTTCAGAATTGTTCTGGCTGTCGCTTTTGTATCATCACTATTTAATGCACTTTTGCATACTCTACTGTTCACTAATGAGTCGATCGGACTGTTGTCGTTTAGATTTTTGGTAGGTGACTTGCTAGGTACTCTGCTCGTACTGACTCTGTTGATGCTGTCTAAGAAACACCTAGTGAATCTTATTAAGAAGCAGGTAAACTGACTTTTTAGTCAATTTCGCGATGTGGAATACCTTAGTTGATTGCTAGGTTTAATAAGTCTGCTATAATGCACCAGTTGATAGCAGTGAGAGGCTGTTAAGGCCGAAGTTCCTGCTGAATAATTAAAGGAACTCTGTATGAGCACTTTGAAATTTTATCTAGGTTTGATCAAGCTAATTGATTCAACCTCAAAAGAGCTGGGTTTGGATTCGTTGACTGATTCTGACCGTCAAGTTCTTAACATGCTTTGGGAAGTGGCTGATCAAAATACGGCTAAAGCCTCTCTTAGCTACGAAGTCTTTGCTGACTCTGCGATTGCAAAAGGGATTAAAGTCTCTCGCTCGCAATTCTTTAAGTCATTGAAAAAACTTGAAGATGTTGAGTTGATTAAGCGTGTTGAAGGGCCTCGTAGCTCTACTTACCAGCTGAAAGCTGAGTAATCGCTCGTTAAAAGCAAAACATCAGATTAAAGCTGCACACTGTGCGGCTTTTTTGTTTTTGGGGTGCAAGTTACCATAGGGTTTTAAAATTTAGGACGTAATGTGGACGATCAGTATTGGATGAGGCAGGCGCTTGAGCTAGCGGCGCAGGCGGGTGAGCACAACGAAGTGCCTGTGGGTGCAATTGTTGTCCTTGATGATCAAGTCATAGGTCGTGGCTTTAATCGTCCAATCAGCGGCTGTGATCCATCAGCACATGCAGAGATCCAAGCCCTCAGGGATGCTGCTAATCGTCTTGAGAACTATCGCCTTGTGGATGCAACGCTCTATGTCACGATAGAACCCTGTTCTATGTGTGCTGGTGCCATTGTGCACTCTCGTATCAAGCGATTGGTGTTCGGAGCCTTGGAGCCCAAAGCGGGGGTGGCAACTAGCCAAGCTCAATTTTTTGTTCAGCCTTGGCTCAATCATCGTGTGGAAGTGCAGGGTGGGTTACTGGCAGATGAGTGCTCATCAATGATCAGTGACTTCTTTGCACGCCGTCGAGATGAAAAGCGACAAGCCAGGCTCAACAAGTTTGGCGAGGCCTCTAATCCAGAGGTTTAAGTTTGATAGAACGGTTTTGATTCAACCGCCTGAACGGTTCAATGATCTGCGTATACTTTTGAATGTTGTTCACATAGGTGACGGGTTCACTACCGCGAGCCTCTCCATGACGGGTTTTGGCCGCAATCTCTGGATCTTCAAGTAGTGGTAAAAACTGCGCTACATCCTCCCACCTGTCAGCATTTTTGCCGCCACGTTGAGTCAGTATGCGAGCATCCTCTAGGTGTCCAAAGCCAACATTATAACCGGCCATGGCTAACCAAAGTCGTTCGGGCTCTGGAATACGATCAGGCACTTTTTCTTCCATTTTTCTCAGGTATTTTGCACCCCCGATGATGCTCTCTCTGGGGTCTGTTCTCTCCTCAACCCCCATCTCTTCTGCTGTCGCTTGCGTGAGCATCATGATGCCTCGCACGCCTGTGCTAGAAACGGCATCCTCATCCCAGTGCGACTCTTGATAGCCCACCGCGGCGAGAATGTGATGATCGAGCCCAACCAACTCGCCTGCTTCAACGAAGTAGGGGTTTAAAGGCTTATAGCGCTCCTCAAGTGCCATGCGAAAAGCGTGTGTCTCGACAAAGTTAAGGGGATTTTTGGGTGGGGTAGAGTCTCTGTTGAGCTGCTCAATCAGCCTCTTGGATTCGGGTTTTTCTAACCAATCGCTTACGGCTTGGTTTAGAGTTTGATCTTCACTTTTTAGCGAGTACCAAACAGCAGGAGCATCGCTTTGGATCTCAAAGGCTTTTGCTAACTCGGGGTGATAGCTTTTCACGCGACTGAAAAGATCGGAAGGTACAACCGCGAAGGTGGCCTCTCGGTTCTGCAGCAGTGTCATCAGATCTAGATGATTGAGCTCCTCCAAAAGATCAACCTCTATATCGGGTTTGATGCTGAGCAGTTGGGCCGCCTCGGCGCTGCCATCCAAAGCAAGAATCTTGCCCTCTTTGATATCAGCGAATGATTTAGGACGCTTGAATCCTTGGGTCTTCCTGTAAATGACCAGTGTGCGGCTGTCGCGATAGCTTGGATGGGGTTGGTATATCGACTCTCGAGATGGCGTTAGGTGAAGATTGGCAGCTGCAATATCGGCTCGACGATCACGCAAAGCCTGAAAAACATGTTGGTGATCCTCCGCAATAATGAATTCGATACCGACACCTAGATGATCGGCAAAGTTTGTCGCCAGTTGATACTCAAAGCCTGTGCGAGTCTGATCAATATCGAGTGTGGATAGGGGGGCTGCAAGTGAAACGACACGTAGATAGCCTCTATCTGTTATCTGTTCGATCAGCGGTTTTCGGTTAGCACTGGTCAAGACAATCCAAACTGCCAGAAACAGAATGCCGGCAGTATAGATATACGGTCTTAATCTTGGTGCTTGTCGAAGGATAAACATTCGTATTGATTAGCTGCTAGCTCTCCCTAATTGCGTCAGTTTGCGCTAAAATTACACGTTTTCCAACGCCTGATTCGCAGGATCACCAAGAGGCCTCTGAAACCATGCTCGTTTTGCGCGGAGCTCCAGCTCTTTCTGCCTTCCGTCACGCTAAGCTTTTTAACGCTGTTAGCCAAAAAGTTCCGTCAGTTACCGGACTTTATGCGGAGTTTGTTCACTTTGCCGATATGAACTCTGAGTTGAGTTCTGAGAAACACTCAATTCTTGAGCGTATCCTACGATATGGGCCAAAAGCGGATCAGCAAGATCCCAAAGGCAAACTTATTCTGGTTGTTCCTCGCCCAGGTACTATTTCACCTTGGTCTTCTAAAGCGACTGATATCGTACATAACTGTGGTTTGGATGCGATTGATCGTATTGAGCGCGGTACGGCGTTTTACGTTGAGAGTGCGGCAGAGCTAAGCGAGCAAGAGTTGAGCGATGTTCAAGCCGTGCTTCATGATCGCATGGTTGAAGCGGTCATGAGCGACCTAGAGCAAGCTAGCTCACTATTTAGACACGAACAGCCACGCGAAATGGGTCGTGTTGATATCCTGGGCGGTGGTCGTGAAGCCTTGGCTACCGCTAACCAAACATTGGGTCTAGCACTGGCTGAAGATGAGATCGATTACCTTGTCGATAGCTTCAAAGAGCTAGGTCGTAACCCCGCTGATGTCGAGTTGATGATGTTTGCACAGGCGAACTCTGAGCACTGTCGTCACAAGATCTTCAATGCCTCTTGGGATATCGATGGAGAAGCGCAGCAGAAATCTCTGTTCGGTATGATCAAGAACACCAATGAGCTAGGCGGCGAAAAAGTTCTATCAGCGTACAAAGATAACGCGGCCGTGATCGAAGGTTGGCAGGCACCGCGTTTCTACCCGAACTCTGAATCTCAACAGTACGGCTACAATGATGAGCCTGTACACATCCTGATGAAGGTTGAGACGCATAACCACCCAACCGCTATTGCGCCTTTCTCGGGTTCTGCAACGGGTTCTGGTGGTGAGATTCGCGACGAAGGTGCAACAGGTCGTGGTGCTAAACCTAAAGCAGGTTTAACCGGTTTTACGGTCTCTGATCTCAATATTCCTGGTTTTGAGCAGCCTTGGGAGTCGAAATACGGTAAGCCTGAACGCATTGTGTCGCCACTCGATATCATGATCGAAGGTCCAATTGGTGGTGCGGCGTTCAACAACGAATTTGGTCGTCCAAACCTGAACGGTTATTTCCGTACCTTTGAACAGTCGGTACCTGGCGCAAACGGTGAAGAGGTACGTGGATACCACAAACCGATCATGCTGGCCGGTGGTATGGGTAACATCCGTGCTGACCATGTTGAAAAAGGTGAGATCGAGGTTGGTTCTAAACTGATCTGTCTAGGCGGGCCTGCAATGTTGATCGGTCTGGGCGGTGGTGCTGCATCCTCGATGAGTTCGGGCAGTTCATCAGCCGATCTTGATTTTGCGTCTGTACAACGTGGCAACCCAGAGATGGAGCGTCGCTGTCAGGAGGTTATTGACCGCTGTTGGCAGCTAGGTGAAGCCAACCCCATCGAGTTTATCCACGACGTAGGGGCAGGTGGTCTTTCGAACGCATTCCCAGAATTGGTAAAAGACGGTGGTCGTGGTGGTTACTTCCAGCTACGTAACGTCAACAACGATGAGCCAGGAATGGCTCCGCTAGAGATCTGGTGTAACGAAGCGCAAGAGCGTTATGTGATGTCGGTTAAACCGGCGGATCTGCCACGTTTTGAAGAGATCTGTCAGCGTGAGCGCTGTCCTTATGCTGTAGTCGGTGAAGCGACAGAGGATCACCACCTTACTCTTAACGACACCCACTTTGAAAATAAACCGGTCGACCTACCAATGAGCGTGCTCTTTGGTAAACCGCCTAAAATGCACCGTTCTGTGACTCGTGCACAGTACGAAGTGCCTGCGTTTGATAGCAGCAACATTAAACTGGCTGAAGCGGTTGAGCGTGTGCTCAAGCTGCCAGCAGTTGCCTCTAAATCTTTCTTGATCACCATTGGTGACCGCTCGATTACTGGTCAGGTTGTTCGTGACCAGATGGTCGGCCCTTGGCAGGTTCCCGTTGCTGACTGTGCGGTAACCTCGACAGGTTTTGTCGGTTACACCGGTGAAGCGATGGCAATGGGTGAGCGTACACCACTGGCTGTGGTTGATGGCCCTGCATCTGGTCGTATGGCGATTGGTGAGACACTCACCAACCTTGCTGGTACCCCGATTGAAGCCCTAAGTGATGTGAAGCTGTCAGCCAACTGGATGTGTGCTGCAGGTCACCCTGGTGAAGATGAGAAACTGTACGATACCGTTCGCGCGGTAGGTATGGAGTTGTGTCCTGAACTGGGTATTACGATTCCAGTGGGTAAAGACTCGATGTCGATGCGCACTGTATGGCAGGATGCTGATGAGCAGAAGTCTGTGACATCGCCACTCTCACTGGTGATCTCTGGCTTTGCACCCGTCTCTGATGTTCGCCGTGTACTAACTCCTGAGCTTCGTACGGATCAAGGTGAAACGGATCTGATTTTGTTGGATCTAGGGCAGGGTAAAAACCGCTTGGGTCTATCGGCACTGGCGCAGGTATTTAACGAAGTGGGCGCTGATGTTCCAGATCTTGATGATGCCGATCAGTTCGCTACTTTCTTTGCCGCCATTCAAGGCCTAAATGAGCAAGGTTTACTGCTGGCTTACCACGACCGTTCAGACGGTGGTCTACTGGCGACCATCACTGAGATGGCGTTTGCCGGTCGCACTGGTGTTGACCTGAGTTTAGATCTCCTTGCGTCTGATGAGTCTGAAATTGCAGCGGCGCTGTTTGCAGAAGAGCTCGGTGCGGTTGTTCAGGTTAAGCGTGAAGATACTGAGCAGGTACTGACTGAATTGAATGCGGCCGGTATCGGTGAGATCGCATCAGTGGTTGGTGCTTTGAATCCTGATGATCTGTTGAACATCAGCTTCGATGATGAAGAGGTTTACTCTGAGAGTCGAGTAACGCTGCAGCGTTGGTGGGCAGAGACCTCTTATCAGGTGCAATCACTGCGTGACAACTCTGACTGTGCTAAGCAAGAGTTTGACGCACTGTTGGATGCTGAAGATCCTGGTCTGAATGCTGATCTTTCCTTTGATGTGAATGAAGATATCGCTGCACCCTTTATCTCGACTGGGGTTCGTCCAGAGATGGCTGTTCTGCGTGAGCAGGGTGTTAATGGTCAAATTGAGATGGCTGCTGCGTTTGATCGTGCCGGCTTCAATACGGTTGATGTTCACATGAGTGACATCCTCGCTGGTCGCATTGAGTTGGATCGCTTCAAAGGTTTGGTCGCTTGTGGTGGTTTCTCTTACGGTGACGTATTGGGTGCGGGTGAAGGTTGGGCGAAATCGGTGCTATTTAATGACCGTGCGCGTGATCAATTCAGTGCCTTCTTTGAGCGCCAAGACAGTTTCGCACTGGGTGTCTGTAACGGTTGTCAGATGCTCTCTAATCTACACGAACTGATTCCAGGTGCTGAGCTGTGGCCACACTTTGTGCGCAATGAGTCTGAGCAGTTTGAAGCTCGTGTGGCGATGGTTGAAGTGCAGAAATCGAACTCACTGTTCCTAGCGGGTATGGAAGGTTCGCGTATGCCAATCGCTGTTGCACATGGCGAAGGTCGCGCTGAATTTGCCGATGCGTCGCATCTGGCTAATCTAAGTGGTTCAGGTACCGTGGCGTTGCGTTATGTAAATAACCGCGGCGAATTGACGCAGAACTACCCAGCGAACCCGAACGGTTCACCAGAGGGGATTACCGGTGTTACCTCTGCCGACGGTCGTGTCACCATCATGATGCCTCACCCAGAGCGTGTGTTCCGTGCCGTACAGAACTCTTGGGCTCCAGATCAGTGGAGTGAAGATGGTGCATGGATGCGTATGTTCCGTAATGCACGTAAGTGGGTTGGCTAAGCCACCCACTGTTAGCCACTCATTTTAGAGTGTTGAACGCATAAAAAAGGCGACCCATCGGTCGCCTTTCTTCTATCTTTTTTCTGACTATTCGAACAGTCCGAAGGTGATGCGATCGAATAGAGATCGCTCCTCATCTGCCTGCTCTGATGTGTCAGTCGCCTCTGTCGCTGGCGCTTCATCGGCACGCACCGGTTGAGCCAGTGAGCTGGTTGGTTGAATCGGCTCCGCCAGTTCTGTCCCTTCACCGAGCAGGCCAAAGCTTGCGGTGTAGATCAGATCATTGCGTGGTGCTTTGAATGAGCGTACTTGGTAGTCAGGGAAGTTGGTGGCCAAGACAGTACTCGCATCAGCGGCCAGTTCAGTCAGGCCGAGCTCAGTGTAAGCTTCTGCCATGATCGCTAAGGCATCCGGTGTTGCTGGTGTCTCTTGCAGATTTTCAACCACGTAACGACCACGGTTTGCGGCTGCCAACCATGCCTGACGTTTCATGTAGTAGAGTGCGACATGGATTTCGTAGGTGGCTAGACGGTTCTTGAGGTACTGCATGCGGCGTTGCGCGTCGGCTGCGTACTCGCTGTCTGGGAAGCGGTTGATCAAGGTTGTAAAGCTGTCGAACGAGTCGCGTGCGGCACCTGGATCACGCTGAGCCACATCAATGGGTAGGTATTTAGTAAAGAATGAGCGCTCGGCTTCAAAGGCGCTTAACCCTTTCATGTAGTAGGCGTAGTCGACGTTGTCGTGATTAGGGTGCAGGCGAATGAATCGATCAGCTGCGGCTGCAGCAGAGGTGTTTTGATTCATTCTAAAGTGTGCGTAGATCAACTCTAGCTGTGACTGTTCGGAGTAACGGCCAAATGGGTAGCGCGCTTCAAGAAGCTGTAGTTTCTCGATCGCCAGCTGGTTATTGCCCGCATCAATTGCACTTAGCGCCTCTTCATAGAGCTGCTCCTCTGGAACGTCGGGCTCTATTTTCTCCCCATTGCTACTACAACCCACCAGTAGAGTGGCAGCGAAAAGAGCGGGAATCAGTCGGTTAAAACGCATGTTTACATCCTAATCTATGCACAGCGGTTCAGCGCTGCGATCTCTATTGAGATATACTATTCAATATTCCTTATTTAAACACAGAGCTTAGCTCACCAAAACACTCTTAGAGCCAGATAGAGCAATAATGTCAGAACATATTCACCTTGAAGCCGTTGTACCCGATGAACTCTACGGTAAACGACTCGATCAAGCCGTTGCGCAGATCTTTCCCGACTACTCTCGTTCACGCCTGCAGGGGTGGATAAAAGAGGGGGAGTTGACCGTTGATGGCAAAGTACTTCGTACGCGCGACAAGCTGACCGGTGGTGAAAAGATTGTCGTCGATGCTCAAATCGCAGTGATTGAAGAGCATAAGGGTGAGGATATTCCGCTCGATATCGTGTTTGAAGATGAACACATTCTTGTGCTGAACAAACCCTCGGGTTTGGTGGTTCACCCTGCGTCGGGTCATGCCGAAGGAACACTGTTGAATGCTCTGTTGCATCACGCCCCAGAGGTGGCTCAGGTACCGCGAGCCGGTATTGTTCACCGCCTTGACCGTGAAACCACTGGGTTGATGGTTGTGGCCAAGACGATTCAAGCGCAGACCGATCTAGTTGAACAGCTGCAAGAGCGTTCGATGGGTCGCGAATACGAAGCGGTTGTTCAGGGTGTCATGATTGGTGGCGGTACCGTTGATGAGCCGATGGGTCGTCATAGTAAGAACCGTCTCAAAATGGCCGTTGTTGGTCTGGGTAAAGAGGCGATCACACACTACCGCGTGTTGAAGAAGTTTCGTTCACACACCCATATTCGCCTGAAGCTCGAGACAGGTCGTACGCACCAGATTCGCGTTCACATGGCGCACATTAAATACCCACTGGTCGGCGACCCGCTCTACGGTGGTCGTTTCCGTCTGCCGAAGAACTGCAGCGAGCGTATGGTACAGACCTTGAAAGGGTTTCGTCGCCAAGCGCTGCATGCGAAAAAGTTGGAGCTTTGGCACCCCTTTACCGGTGAGCACTGCAGCTGGGAGATCGATCTTCCAGACGATATGCAGCGCCTGCTGACCGTTCTTGATAAAGATGCGACGAAATACGATTACGAACTATGAACCTAATCTGGGCTGACTGGCCGGCACCGCCGAACATTAAAGCGCTCTGTACGACGCGCCAGGGTGGTGTCAGCTCAGCGCCATTTGATCAGCTTAATTTAGGTGATCACGTTGGGGATGACCCCCAAGCCGTCTTGGATAACCGTCAGTCTCTTCTGAATTCACTCTCTCTAGTAAAACCGGCACAGTGGCTGAAGCAGGTTCACGGTGTTGAAGTGGTTGAAGCCTATTCAGATCAACAGATTCGTGAAGCGGACGCCTGTTACACAACAGAACCTGGAGTTGCGTGCGTTATAATGACCGCAGACTGCTTGCCCGTTCTATTTACCAATCGATCAGGTAGCAAAGCGGCAGCTGCGCATGCTGGCTGGCGTGGCTTAGCGGAAGGTGTGTTAGAGCAGACACTTTCGCAGTTTGATGATCCGTCTGAGGTCATGGTGTGGATGGGGCCGGCGATTGGTCCCGATGCGTTTGAAGTGGGTCAGGAGGTGTATGACCGTTTCGTTGACGATCTGGCCCAGTCGCGTGACGCGTTTAAGCTCAGTCCCTCGCATCATGAGCGCTGGGTAGCTGATATCTACCAACTAGCTCGATTGCGTCTAAACAGAGCCGGTGTTCGTCAGATTTTTGGCGGCGGTTTATGTACTTACACTGATTCGGAGCGCTTTTTCTCTTACCGTCGCCAAGCTCAAACTGGGCGTATGGCCAGCCTAATTTGGATAGAAGATGATGAATAGCTCCGGTCTGGCTGGGTTCGGTATTACCCATCCTATTATTCAGGCGCCGATGGCGGGTGTGTCGACACCTGAACTGGCCGCGGCGGTCTCTAATGCGGGAGCGTTGGGCTCTATTGCGGTCGGAGCTGTTAATGCTGATACCGCGCGTCAATTGATCCAGAGAACGCGGGCTTTGACAGATCAACCATTCAACGTGAACCTGTTCTGTCATCAGCAACCTCAGCGTAGTGCAGAGCTTGAGCAAGATTGGATTGGGCGCCTAACTCCGCATTTCGATCGTTTCGGTGCGAATCCACCCGCTCAATTGAATGAGATCTACCTAAGCTTCCTAGATGATCCCAATATGTTGGCGGTACTGTTAGAAGAGCAGCCTGCGGTTGTCAGCTTTCATTTTGGTCTGCCTGAGCTTGCTTGGATTAAGCAGTTACAAAACAGGGGTATCCTGACGCTGGCCTGTGTCACCTCGTTGAGCGAAGCGCAGTTAGCGATTGCGGCGGGTGTTGATGCTTTGGTGGCTCAGGGTGTCGAGGCAGGCGGGCATCGTGGTCTCTTCGATCCTCACCAGGATTCAGGGCTAACGACAATGGATCTGGTCACTCAGTTGGTCTCTTCTGTTGAACGGCCGATTATTGCCGCAGGCGGCATTATGACAGGGGCTGATATTGCCGCCGCGTTGAGTGCTGGCGCTGTGGCTGTGCAGATGGGAACAGCCTTTGTGCTCTGCCCTGAATCTTCGGCCAATGCTGGATATCGAGCCAATCTAAGTCGTGGCGCTGCGGTTAACACCGAGATCACATCAGCCATCTCCGGTCGACCGGCTCGCGGCATTATCAATCGAGCCCATACAGAGATTGAGCCTGACAACAGAGAGGATATTCCCGATTACCCTCTGACCTATGATGCGATGAAACAGTTGGCTACAGCTGCTGCTGCACAGGGCGATGAGGGGTATGCCGCACACTGGGCTGGCACGGGTGCTGGGTTGGCGAGATCCATGCCTGCTGCGCAGCTGGTCGAGACACTCGTGTCAGAGCTGCAAGCCTCACTCAACTCATAAAATCCGATAATCAGATTGCCTAATTTTTAGTAGTCGATATATACTGTTTATTCATACAGTATATTTATCGATTGATTAGGTATTAACGATGGCGATTACGCAGATAGCTGATGCGGTCGATCTTACCGCTGACCATTTAAAAATTCCTTTCTATACAGAGAGTGTGCCGGCTGGGTTTCCATCACCGGCTCAAGATTATATTGATAAGACGTTGAGTCTTAATGAGCTCTGCATTAAGCACCCCAATGCTACCTATTTCGTCCGTGTCGATGGTGACTCTATGGACGGTGTGGGTATCTACAAGGGGGATGTCTTGGTGGTTGATCGATCGCTGACCGCTCAGCATGGTGACGTGGTGATTGCTAGTGTCAGCGGTGAGATGACGGTGAAGACGCTGCAGCTACGTCCACGCGTGCGTCTGGTCCCACAGAATCGACGCTACTCGCCCATCGAGTTAAAAGAGGGGAGTGAGTTGCAAGTGTTTGGTGTGGTGGTCAGTGTTGTCAGGGTGTTGAAGTAGTGTCGCAAGTGATCGCGCTGGTCGATTGCAATAACTTCTATGTCTCTTGCGAGCGGCTGTTTCGTCCAGACCTGCAGGGCGTGCCGATGGTGGTGCTCTCTAATAATGATGGTTGTGCTGTTGCGCGCAGTGCCGAGGTGAAAGCCCTAGGCGTCAAAATGGGGGTACCTCGGTTTCAGATTGAAGAGCTGATAGAGCAACACGGTATCTGCACCTTCTCGTCAAACTACACACTCTACGGCGATATCTCTGCGCGTGTTATGAATACGCTGGAATCGATCGCCCCGCGAGTGTTTGTCTACTCAATCGACGAAGCTTTTATGGATCTGTCGGGGCTGCAGAAAAACTACTCACTGTTGGAGTTTGGTCGTTTCACTAAAAGCAAAGTGGAGAAAGAGGTTGGTATACCGGTATGCGTTGGCATATCGACCACTAAAACCTTGGCGAAGTTGGCCAATCAGGGGGCTAAAAAGTACCTCTCTACGGGCGGTGTGGTTGATCTAACCGAGGTCGAACGACAGCGTAAGCTGATGGCAATGACCGAGGTGGGTGATGTCTGGGGTGTCGGACGTCGTATCAGTCAACGTCTGGAGTCGATGGGCATTAAGAGTGCATTGGATCTTGCCGATGCTGACCCTAAATGGATACGGAAACACTTCTCGGTTGTGTTGGAACGGACGGTGTCTGAACTTAACGGGGTCTCTTGTATCCCCTTTGACGATACCCCGCCGGTCAAGAAGCAGATTGTCGTGTCGCGCTCCTTTGGTGAACGCATCACCGAGCTAGCGGAGATGCGCAAAGCGATTGCCGGTTTTATTACTCGTGCTGCAGAGAAGCTGCGTAAAGAGGGGCAGGTGGCTCAGCATCTGCAGGTCTTTTTGCGCACCAGTCCGTTTGCAAAGAGTCAGCCGCAGTATGCCAACTCCACCAGCGAACGACTGGTGGAGCCAACGGATGATACGCGACAGCTATTGGCCGCTTCGATGCGCCTGATAGAGCGTATCTGGTTAGGTGGTTATCAGTTTGCCAAAGCGGGTGTGATGTTGAGCGACTTTTACGATCCAAAGCTTCAGCAGCAGACGCTATTTTGTGCGGACGGGGAGAGTCGCAGTGAAGCGTTGATGACCACCCTGGATCAGATTAACTATAAAACAGGTCGTGTACAGTTTGCCCGTCGTATCGATCGGAATCCTTGGGATATGAAGCGTGAAATGCTCTCTCCGCGTTACACCACCAGTTGGTTAGAGTTACCGCGAGTCAAATAGAGAGGTGTTAAATAGTTAAAATAATGTCGTAAAAGTTTCATTAAACCCCTTGAAATAGTCAGACTTACCCTCACATAAAAGATAGAAACATTCATTGGCCTTGCTTCGGGAGGCCGCTATCAGTGGAGGCTAAGATGCGCCCAGATAAATTTACTTCAAAATTGCAGGAAGCACTGTCAGATGCTCAGTCATTGGCCGTCGGTAAGGATCATAATCAGATTGAACCTATCCACCTGCTCGCTGCGTTGATCGATCAGCGTGGTGGATCAATTCGTCCCCTGCTCAAGCAGGCTGGTGCGGAGCTGCCGCAGTTAACCCGTAAAGTGGGTGAGGCGCTTGAGCGACTGCCAGTGGTCAGTTCGCCCGATGGTGATATTCGCCTATCTCAAGATATGGCTCGTCTATTCAATCTAACCGACAAACTCGCTCAGCAGCGCGGCGATCAGTTCGTGGCGAGTGAGCTCGTCATACTGGCTATGCTGAGTGATAAAGGTGAGGCCGGGAAAGTCTTGCAGGCTGCAGGTCTTACACAAGAGAAACTGGTTGAAGCGATTAATGCGGTAAGGGGAGGCGAAGCGGTGATGGATCCTAACGCAGAGGAGAGCCGTCAAGCTCTGGATAAATACTGTGTTGATTTAACAGAGCGGGCAGAGAGCGGCAAGCTTGATCCGGTGATTGGGCGCGATGATGAGATTCGTCGCACCATTCAAGTGCTCCAGCGTCGCACGAAAAACAATCCGGTACTGATTGGTGAGCCGGGCGTAGGTAAAACCGCCATCGTTGAAGGGCTGGCGCAACGCATCATCAACGGCGAAGTGCCGGAGGGGCTGAAACATAAGCGAGTGCTGTCGCTCGATATGGGGTCTCTAATAGCCGGTGCAAAGTTCCGCGGTGAATTCGAGGAGCGATTAAAGGCGGTCCTTAATGAGCTCTCTAAGCAGGAAGGGCAAATCATTCTGTTTATCGATGAGCTTCACACCATGGTCGGTGCCGGTAAGGGCGACGGTGCGATGGATGCCGGTAACATGCTGAAGCCTGCATTAGCACGCGGTGAGCTGCACTGTGTGGGCGCGACTACTCTGGATGAGTATCGTCAGTATGTAGAGAAGGACGCAGCGCTTGAGCGTCGCTTCCAGAAGGTGATTGTTGATGAGCCGAGTGAAGAGGATACGATTGCGATTCTACGTGGTCTTAAAGAGCGCTACGAAGTACACCACGGCGTCGACATCACTGACTCTGCGATCATCGCGTCTGCAAAGCTGAGTCAACGCTACATCACCGATCGTCAGTTGCCTGATAAAGCGATCGATCTGATCGATGAGGCGGCATCCCGTATCCGTATGGAGATGGACTCCAAACCGGAAGAGATGGACCGTCTGGAGCGTCGTCTGATCCAGTTGAAGATGGAGCGTGAGGCGCTGAAAAAAGAGAAGGATTCAGCGGCTAAAAAACGCTTAGAAGAGCTCGAAGAGACCATCAGTACTCTAGAGAAAGAGTACTCAGATCTAGAAGAGATCTGGAAGGCGGATAAAGCGGTACTGCAGGGTTCTCAGCAGATTAAAGAGCAGTTAGACCAGGCCCGTATCGAGATGGAGCAGGCACGTCGTGCAGGCGATCTGGCGAAAATGTCAGAGATACAGTACGGCAAGATTCCAGAGTTAGAGGCGCAATTGCAAGCGGCCGATAGCGAAGATGAATCTGAGGCTCAAACGGAGTTGTTGCGCAATAAAGTCACCGAAGAGGAGGTGGCTGAAGTGGTCTCACGCTGGACCGGTATTCCAGTCAATAAAATGCTCGAGGGCGAGCGTGACAAACTGCTGCGCATGGAGCAAGAGCTGCACAAGCGAGTCGTCGGTCAGGGTGAGGCGGTTGAAGCCGTCTCGAATGCGGTGCGCCGCTCAAGAGCAGGTCTGGCTGATCCGAATCGCCCGAACGGTAGCTTCCTATTTTTAGGCCCTACCGGTGTTGGTAAAACGGAACTCTGTAAAGCGCTAGCCAGCTATCTGTTTGATACCGAAGAGGCGATGGTACGCATCGACATGTCAGAGTTCATGGAGAAGCATTCGGTTGCTCGATTGATTGGTGCACCTCCAGGCTATGTAGGCTATGAAGAGGGCGGTTATCTAACCGAAGCGGTTCGTCGTAAGCCTTACTCGGTCCTACTGTTAGACGAGGTCGAAAAGGCGCATCCCGATGTCTTCAATATCCTGTTGCAGGTGTTAGAAGATGGTCGTTTGACTGATGGTCAGGGTCGTACCGTCGATTTCCGCAATACCATCGTGGTGATGACCTCGAACCTAGGCTCGGATCTGATCGCGGGTTACAGCGATGATCAGGATTATGAGCAGATGAAAGGGGCAGTTATGGAGGTGGTGGGTACCCACTTTAGACCAGAAGTGATCAACCGTATCGACGAAGTTGTCGTGTTCCATAGCTTGCGCAAAGAGCAGGTGGCAGGCATTGCAACCATTCAGTTGGAGCGTCTGCGTAAACGCCTTGCTGAACATGAGCTGGGACTCAGGTTGACATCAACGGCCATGGATAAGTTGGTGGAGGTCGGATTTGAGCCAATTTATGGTGCAAGGCCACTCAAACGTGCGATTCAGCAGTGGATCGAAAACCCATTGGCGCAGCGTCTATTGGCAGGCGACTTCATGCCTGGAGCCGAAATTGCGGTCGATGTGGCGGACGGTGAATTTACCTTCCGCTAGCTCTACTACGGTGCTAAATCGGGGTCTGGCCTTCTGTCAGACCCCGTTATTGTGAAACCGCTATTTAAACCGCTATCATTGCGCTTCTACCAAATTTTGAGGCACCTCCTTGCTTAGCTATCAACACGGCTTTCACGCCGGAAACTTTGCCGATGTTCACAAACATCTCACCCTTCAACTTCTACTGAATGCGCTCAATAAAAAGGCGAAACCTTGGAGCTATTTAGAGACGCACTCGGGTCGTGGGTTATATGACCTCTCGTCAGAGCAGGCGCAGAAGACCGGTGAGTTTCGTGATGGGGTGGCCAAGCTGTGGGGGCAAAAACAGCCGGAAGCTGTTCAGCAGTACCTGTCAGCCATCGCTGAAGTGTCTCAATCTGATCAGCTTCTTCACTACCCTGGATCACCGACACTGACGGCCCTAAATGCACGTGAGGTGGATCAGATTCATCTAATGGAACTGCACCCACAAGAGGTTAAAGAGTTAAAGCGCAATATGCGCCTGTTTGCCAATGTTGGGGTGCACCACCGAGATGGCTATGAAGGGGTCTTATCACTACTCCCCCCTAAACCTAATCGAGGACTTCTATTGATCGACCCCGCTTATGAGGTGAAAGAGGAGTATCAACAGGTGGCGAGCTTTGTCGGAGAGGCAATGAAACGCTGGCCCAATGGTCAAATTGCTGTCTGGTATCCACTGCTGGCTGCTAACCGTCATGAGAATATGCTGAAGGCGATGGTTCGACAGCTGCCGGATGTTGGAGTGTTGGATTCACAGTTTGTCGTGGCAGAGCCCAGAGAGCGGGGTATGTTCGGATCTGGAATGTTGCTAATCAATCCCCCTTGGCAATTTGATCAGCAGTTGGAAGAGCTGCTACCGGGTGTGTTGGCTCAGCTCAACGCAGAAGCGCCAGAGATGACGCTTCGTTGGCTGAAACAGGCCCCTTAAGAGGTTAATTTAGAAAAGAGCTGGGCTAGTAAAGCGCCTGCTCATCTTTTACCACTTCAATCAGCAACTCAATGAATAGCTCATCGGCTTCGCTGCGCTCTAAACCAATGTGAACGCTGGTGGTGTCGTTGAGCTCATCAGCGATTAACTGAACTGCATTCTCTTGGCCCATATGCTTGCGCGCAATCTCTTTGGCGGTAGAACAAATTTCAGGCTCCATCAGTACCTTTCGAGTGAAGCGAACCAGCTCTTCAATAACGCGATCTTTCTGTTTTACATCGGAAATCGAAACCATTGTTTTTCTCCCTATGACCTCCTTGAACTATAACTCGCACAATGAAGTCGCGCTAGCAGGAGGACGGATTTTTGTGAAATTGTCGAAATCGTTGAAAAGTTGCTCTTTTTTTAGACAATTTAGCCGCCGCGACGGTTGAAGTTACTGCGCTGCAGTGCGAAAATTTAAATCTTACTGTTATATGCAAATAACCCCGCGTATGGCAGGCATTTAAAAGGCTTACTAAGCATTACCCAGCTCAGGTCTAACGCTGCTGATAAAGAGATCCTTATTTCAGTAGTATCGAGTGCTTTTTGTGTTAGCGCACACCCGTATTGATAACGTTTTGGCGGACAATCCCGCTGGCGCTGCACCCACTCATTCATGAATCAGACAAAGACAGAGTGTTGAATAGACAACACAATATTGAGGGTAAAAAGGTGGAACTACTTTCAGGTGCGGAAATGGTCGTACGCGCGCTTCGTGATGAAGGCGTTAAGTACATCTACGGCTATCCTGGTGGCGCATTGCTACACGTTTACGATGCGATCTTCCAACAGGATGAAGTTGAGCACATTCTTGTTCGTCACGAACAGGCAGCAACACACATGGCGGATGCCTACGCTCGTGCAACCAACAAAGCCGGTGTTGCGCTAGTAACATCTGGCCCAGGTGCAACGAATGCGGTCACTGGAATCGCAACGGCTTACATGGACTCGATTCCTATGGTCGTGATTACAGGTCAGGTTATGAGCTACCTGATCGGTGAGGATGCATTCCAAGAGACGGATATGCTAGGCATCTCTCGTCCGATCGTTAAACACAGCTTCAGTGTGCAACGTCCAGAGGATATCCCTTCGATCATTAAGAAGGCATTCCACATCGCACAGAGCGGTCGTCCGGGTCCAGTGGTTGTAGATATCCCTAAAGATATGACGACGCCAACTGAGCGTTACCCATACGACTACCCAGCAAACGTGAAAATGCGCTCTTACGGCCCTATCAGCCGTGGCCACAGCGGTCAGATTAAGAAAGCCGTTGATATGCTGCTAGCGGCTAAGCGTCCTGTGATCTACACCGGTGGTGGTGTCATCATGGGTGACGCAAGCGAAGAGCTGGTTAAACTGGCTCAAGAGCTTAACTACCCAGTGACTAATACCCTAATGGGTCTTGGCGGCTACCCAGGTACTGATCGTCAATCATTGGGCATGCTGGGTATGCACGGTAGTTACGAAGCCAACATGGCAATGCACCACTCAGACTTCATTCTTGCGGTGGGTGCACGATTCGATGACCGCGTTACCAACGGCACTGATAAGTTCTGTCCAACGGCGCGCATTGCACACATCGATATCGATCCTGCGTCGATCTCTAAAACGATCGATGTGGATGTGCCGATTGTAGGTCCTGCTAAAGCGGTTCTTAAAGAGATGCTTGAGTTGGTGGCTGAAGCGAAGACTCAGCCAGATGCTGAAGCGATCGCAAACTGGTGGAAACAGATCGATGAGTGGCGTCAACGCCACGGTGGCCGTTTTGAGCTAGGCGACAAGATGAAGCCTCAGCAGGTTATCGAGATGCTCTCTAAAGTGACTAACGGTGATGCGTTCGTCTGTTCTGACGTTGGTCAGCACCAGATGTTTGCGGCTCAGTACTACAAGTTCAATAAGCCAAATCGTTGGATTAACTCGGGCGGCCTAGGCACCATGGGCTTTGGTCTTCCGGCTGCGATGGGGGTTAAGTTGAACTTCCCTGACGCTGACGTTGCCTGTGTTACCGGTGAAGGCTCTATTCAGATGAATATCCAAGAGCTATCGACCTGTAAACAGTACGATCTGCCAGTGAAGATCATCAACCTTAATAACCAATCATTGGGTATGGTTCGCCAGTGGCAAGATATGAACTATGAGTCACGTCACTCGCAGTCTTACATGAAGTCACTACCAGACTTTATCAAACTGGTTGAATCCTACGGTCACGTCGGTATGAAGGTGGAGCGTTACGAAGATCTAGAAGGCGCAATGCGTGAAGCGTTCGCCATGAAAGATCGTCTAGTCTTTATGGACATCTATGTAGATCCATTTGAGCACGTCTACCCAATGCAGGTTCCACGTGGCTCTATGCGTGATATGTGGTTGAACAAAACGGAGAGGACTTAAACGATGCGTCATATCATTTCAGTTCTCCTAGAGAACGAACCCGGTGCACTGTCACGTGTTGTTGGCCTGTTCTCACAGCGCAACTACAACATTGAATCGCTCACGGTAGCTCCAACTGAAGATCCAACACTGTCTCGTTTGACGGTGACAACCATCGGTAATGACCGTGTTGTAGAGCAGATCACTAAGCAGTTGAACAAGCTAATCGACGTCGTGAAGGTTGTTGACCTATCGGAAGGCGATCACATCGAACGTGAAGTTATGATGATCAAGCTGAAAGCAAATGGTCAGATGCGTGCAGAGATTAAGCGTACTGCGGATATCTTCCGTGGCCACATCATCGATGTGACGCCGAATACTTACACCGTTCAGTTGATTGGTGATTCGGCTAAGCTGGATGCCTTTATTGCAGCCTTAGGTACCGCATCGATCCTTGAAGTGGTTCGTTCGGGCGTATCCGGTATTGCTCGCGGTGAGAAAGTACTGAGCGTTTAACGCATTTCATACTTCGAAAATCCCAGCGTTTGCTGGGATTTTTTTTGTCTAAAAATAGACTTGTTTGCCTCTCTGTTTAGGGATAAGGTTGACTGATCGGTCCAGATTTCTGATGACCAATCAAACTTCGATCACAAATAAGGAACACCAATAATGAAACGTGTAGTTTTGAAAACACTCGCTCTTTCAGTAGCGGTAGCTTCAGCATCGGCTCAAGCGGCAGATCTAAATCCAGCTGTTGTTTTTGACATGGGTGGCAAGTTCGATAAATCGTTTAACCAGTCTGTTTATAACGGTATGGAGCGATTTAAAGAGGAGAGCGGTGTTAACTACCGTGAATTCGAGGTGACTAATGCTTCACAGCGTGAACAGGCGATCCGTCGTTTTGCGCAGCGTGGTGCTAATCCAATCATCAGCGTTGGCTTCGCCCAAGCTGCGGCCGTAGATAAAGTGGCCGGTGAGTTCCCAGATGCGCGCATCACTCTGATCGATATGGTGGTTGATAAGCCAAACGTTCAGTCAGTCGTCTTCAATGAACACGAAGGCTCATTCCTTGTCGGTATGCTTGCGGCAATGAAATCAGAAACAGGAACCGTCAGCTTTGTCGGTGGCATGGATATCCCGCTGATTCGTAAGTTTGAGTGTGGTTATGCTCAAGGTGCTCAGTACGTTAACAAAGATATCAACGTGATTCGTAACATGACCGGTACGACGCCTAGCGCTTGGAATGACCCAGCGAAAGGTGCAGAGCTGGCTGTCAGTCAGTTTGACCGTGGTTCTGATGTTGTATACGCAGCAGCGGGCGGTACGGGTGTCGGTGTCTACCAAGCCGCGGCTGACTCTGGCAAATACGCAATTGGTGTCGACTCTAACCAGAACTACCTACAGCCAGGTACGATGCTAACCTCTATGGTTAAGCGTGTTGATGTAGCGGCGTATAACTCGCTTAAAGCGATGCAGGATGGCACTTGGCAAGCGGGTTTCCAAGCGCTTGGTCTAGCGCAGGGTGGTGTCGATTGGGCGCTTGATGAGCACAACGAAGCGCTGATCACCGCTGAGATGAAATCGGCCGTTGAAGCTGCGAAAAAAGCGATCATCGCGGGTGAAATCAAAGTTCACGACTACATGAGCGACAACAGCTGTCCAGCACTCGACTAAGATAGAGGTCTAACCGAGTGGTGACACAACCTATACAGGATCCCAATCGGGATCCTGTTTCTTATTCAATTCAGTTAGCGAAGATTAATAAACACTTCGGTGCCGTCAAAGCCAATGTCGACGTTGACCTGAATGTCGTCAAAGGTGAGATACACGCCATCGTAGGTGAAAACGGTGCCGGAAAGTCGACACTGATGAGTATCCTCTATGGGTTTTACGAGGCCGATAGCGGTTCTATCTATGTGGATGGCACAGTGGTCAGTATTACTGACTCGAAACGCGCTATCGAGCTAGGGATTGGCATGGTCCATCAACACTTCATGTTGGTGGATAATTTCACGGTGCTTGAGAATATCGTGCTGG
Organism: Marinobacterium sp. xm-d-564; assembly: GCF_013283345.1. Classification (NCBI taxonomy): domain Bacteria; kingdom Pseudomonadati; phylum Pseudomonadota; class Gammaproteobacteria; order Oceanospirillales; family Oceanospirillaceae; genus Marinobacterium; species Marinobacterium sp. xm-d-564. The sequence continues at coordinate 132,883 of NZ_WBYO01000006.1, forward strand.
GCGCTGAGGGTAGCTGGTCTTTAACGCATTCACTCGCTAAAGCACGTAAAAAACTGCAAGAGATCTCAGACCGTTATGGGCTGAATGTCGATCTGGATGCGGTGGTTTCACATCTACCAGTCGGTTTGCAGCAGCGTGTAGAGATTCTTAAAGCGCTCTATCGTGACGCCAAAATTCTGATTCTGGATGAGCCTACCGGTGTTTTAACCCCTCAAGAGGTTGATCAACTCTTTGCGATTTTAAAAACACTTAAATCACAGGGCGTCAGCGTTCTACTGATCACGCATAAGCTGCAAGAGGTGATTGCGATCAGTGATCAGGTCTCTGTTATGCGAGCTGGGGCCATGGTAGCGACCGTTAACACGGCGGAGACCAGCCGTGAAGCACTTGCTGAGCTTATGGTCGGCCGTAAGGTTCTGTTACGGGTAGATAAACAAGAAGCAAACCCGGGCGCAGCGCTTCTTAAAGTAGATTCGCTAACCTGGCGTGATGACACCAATGTGCCTCGTTTGGACGATGTGTCGTTCACGGTGAATGCGGGAGAAATCGTCGGTGTTGCCGGAGTGTCTGGTAATGGTCAAACAGAACTTCTAGGTCTGTTGTCAGGTATGCTCGATGTGCAGCAAGGGCAGATTAATATTGAAGGTGTCTGCATTGATGCTCAGCATCAAATGACACCTAAACAGATTCGTCACCTCGGTGTCGGACATGTGGCAGAGGATCGGCACCGTGATGGTATGGTGGGTGCGTTTAGTGCAGAAGAGACGGCCATCATGGGCTTTCAAGATGAGCCGGAGTTTAATGGCTCGATTCTGCAAAATCGCTCCGCCATCACTGAGCACTGTCAGGAGTTAATGAGTACCTTTGATGTGCGCCCAGTGGATCCCAATCTCAAATCGGCCAGTTTCTCTGGCGGTAATCAACAGAAACTCTGTATCGCACGTGAGATGAACGCTAGACCTAAGGTGTTACTGGTGGGACAACCGACACGTGGCGTCGATATCGGTGCGATCGAGTTTATACATCAGCAGATTGTTGCGCTGCGTGATCAAGGAAGTGCTGTGTTAGTCGTCTCTGTAGAGTTAGAAGAGATCCTGTCGTTGTGTGATCGAGTGCTGGTGATGTCAGAAGGGCGCATCGTGGGTAATGTGTTGGCTTCAGAAACCGATGCGCGCTCGTTAGGGTTAATGATGTCCAGCTCAAGAAGCGGTGATCAAATGGCTCAGCAGGGGGGGCAATCATGAGTCGTCGTGCAAAGCTCCCTGCTTGGGCAGACATTGGACTAATTCCGTTAATCAATGTCTTGTTGGCGTTTTTGTCAGCCGGTGTTGTGGTGGCTCTGATTGGTGAAAGCCCATTAGAGGCGGTGCAAGTACTTATTCGTGGCGCCTTTGGATACGATGAAGGGGTTGGCTATACGCTCTACTACACAACCAACTTTATCTTTACCGGTTTGGCGGTAGCCGTCGCATTCCATGCGGGGCTATTCAATATCGGTGGGGAGGGGCAGGCGTATATAGGTGGTTTAGGTGTGGGACTGATCTGTCTCGCTTTAGATCATCTTTTGCCATGGTGGGCTCTGCTACCTCTGGCCATTATTGCTGGATCCTTATTTGGTGCTGCTTGGGCGTTTATACCCGGCTATTTGCAAGCTTATCGCGGTAGTCATGTGGTGATTACTACCATTATGTTCAACTTCATTGCGTCTGCATTGATGGTCTATCTATTGGTGAATGTGCTGATTCAACCGGGTTCCATGTCACCAGAGACACGAGCGATTGCTCCCGAATCGACACTGCCGCTGATGCATGAGTTCTTTGCGTTTTTTGGGATCAAGATTACTCAAACGCCGCTTAATCTGTCTCTTTTTGTTGCACTATTGGCTTGTCTGTTTGTCTGGGTGCTTATTTGGAAAACTCGTTGGGGCTATGCCATTCGCATGATCGGTTTCAATGAGTCAGCTGCGGTCTATAGCGGAATCAATCCAAAACGAATGGTCGTCATTGCGATGATGATTTCAGGCTCTTTGGCCGGATTGGTCGCAATCAATGAGGTGATGGGGGCACAAGAGCGTGTCGGTTTAGACTTCGTCTCTGGTGCTGGGTTTACTGGCATCGCTGTCGCCTTGATGGGGCGCAATCACCCATTGGGTATTATCATTGCTAGCCTGCTGTTTGGCGCGCTATTTCAGGGTGGGGCAGAGTTGGCGTTTGAGTTTTCAACCATCACACGTGATCTTGTTGTGGTGATTCAAGGCTTGGTCATTCTGTTCTGCGGTGCTCTGGCCTACATGATGCGTGGACCGCTGGAACGACTCTTTGCATTGGTTTCCCGCTCAAGTCAGGAGGAGCGATAATGGAGTTTTCTGTTCAGTTAATCTCTGCATTAGATTCCACACTTCGTCTGGCGGCACCGTTAATTTTATGTGCCATGGCGGGTCTCTTTTCAGAGCGCTCGGGTATTGTAGATATCGGCTTAGAGGGCAAGATGCTAGCGGGTGCCTTTGCGGCGGCGGCAATGACGGCTGTAACGGGTTCGGTCTGGTTAGGTCTGCTTGCTGCCATATTGGTCTCAATTATGATGGCGTTACTGCATGGTTTTGCCTGTATCACCCACCGAGGTGATCAGGTCGTCAGTGGTTTGGCTATCAATATCTTAGCGGCCGGTTTGACTGTTGTGTTGGGTATTGCCTGGTTCCGTCGCGGTGGGCAGACACCCTCTCTAACTTCAGAAGAGCGCTTTGGCCCTCTAACCTGGCCGTTGAGTGAGTGGTTGTCGGATGTTCCGCTACTTGGGCCCATCTATACAGAGCTACTCAGTGGACACAATCTATTGGTCTATGTCGCTTTGATGGCAGTACCGCTGACCGCTTGGATCGTTTTTAAAACGCGTTTTGGACTACGTCTTCGTGCAGTCGGTGAGAATCCGCAAGCTGTGGATACCGCTGGGATTTCAGTTGCTTGGTTGCGTTACCGGGCCGTCATTATGGCGGGTCTGCTCTGTGGTTTAGCAGGTGCTTACCTCTCTATCGCGTTGGGTGCAGGTTTCATTAAAGATATGTCGGCCGGTAAGGGGTACATCGCACTGGCCGCACTTATTTTTGGTAAGTGGCGTCCATTCCCCGCGCTGTTTGCTTGTCTTCTATTTGGCTTCTTAGAGGCCGTTGCAACCCGCATGCAGGGGGTTCAACTGCCCGTTGTTGGCGAAATTGATGTGCAGCTGATGCAGGCACTTCCATACATTCTTACCGTTATTCTGTTGGCGGGTTTCATTGGTCGGGCGATCGCACCTAAAGCGATTGGTACCCCTTACAGTAAAGATCGAGCGTAACAATGGCACAGCACAAAATTATTTTAGACACAGACCCAGGTATTGATGATGCGATGGCGATTTTTACCGCGATGGCGCATCCTGATATTGAGCTGTTGGGCCTTACAACAACCTTTGGCAATGTCTCAGTCGATCAGGCTACTCAAAATGCCCTTACGTTGGTTGAAATGGCCGGCTCTGAAACGCCGGTTGCGCAGGGTGTTGCAACGCCGATGATCAAACCTCTAGCGGAATTTCCAGACTTTGTTCATGGGGTCGATGGGTTTGGTAATCTCAATTTGGCGCCCCCTAAGAGAACATCGCTCCCTCAATCGGCGGCGGAATTCATTGTTGATCAAGCGAATCAGAACCCGGGTGAGATCGTTATCGTTGCGATTGGTCCTTTGGGTAACTTAGCGCAAGCGCTGCAACTGGACCCTGAATTGCCTAGCAAAATTAAGCAGGTTGTTATTATGGGTGGCGTGATTGCGAGTGATGGGAATGTCTCTCCGGTAGCTGAGGCTAATATTCTCTCTGATCCGCACGCTGCCGATAAAGTGATGGCTGCTGCTTGGCCGTTGGTCATGGTAGGGCTCGATGTAACCCATCAGATTATGTTGCCTCGATCTCTGTTTGATCGTATTGCTAAAGAGAACGCCAAGGTGGGCTCATTTATGCAAAGTGCGGCTAAATTCTATATCGACTTTTACTCTAGCGTGCGGAATATTGATGGCTGCTATTCGCATGACGTTTCGGCCCTCGCTTATGTTGTGCATCCTGAGTTATTTGAAACGGTTTCAGGCCCAACCTGTGTTGCGACCGAAGGCGTTGCTATGGGTCAAACCATCATGAGTCGATATGGCATACCCTATATGCTGGATTATTGGAAAGATCGTCCTGATCAGAGTGCCTGCATGGGTGTTGACGATGCTGGTGTGGTCGATTTTTTCGAAACAGCAATGACAAACAGTTACTGGAGCTAGTGGTATGTCGAATTTTTTAGAAGCGGTCGATTATCAATCGGAAGGTGCCAGCGAGGCGTTTGTGAAATCGCTGCATGAGACCGGCTTCGGCGTCCTAAAGAATCACCCTATTGCCGAAGCGCAGGTTCGAGCCATCTACGATCATTGGCATGCCTTTTTTAATAGCGATCGCAAATCTGACTTTGACTATAACGTCGGTACTCAGGATGGCTTTTTCTCCAGCAAAATTTCTGAAGTGGCGAAAGATCATACGGTTAAAGACATCAAAGAGTATTTTCACTACTACCCCTGGGGGCAGTGCCCTGAGGATTTGCGTGAAGAGCTACAGGCTTACTATTCTCAAACCAGTTCATTAGCTTCTGAGTTGCTGGGTTGGGTCGAAGAGTTTAGCCCTGAAGAGGTGAAGGCAGGCTACCGTGAGCCACTACCCAACATGATCAATGGCAGTGAACAGACGCTGCTCCGTGTGCTTCACTACCCACCTTTTGATGGTAATGAAGAGCCGGGTGCTATCCGTGCGGCCGCACACGGTGACATAAACCTGCTAACGATTTTGCCGGCGGCCAGTGAGCCAGGTTTGCAGGTTCTCAGCAAAACAGGTGAGTGGCTTGATGTACCGGCTGAGTTTGGAAATTTGATCGTGAACATAGGCGATATGCTGCAAGAGGCGTCGGCAGGTTACTTCCCGTCGACCATACACCGAGTGATCAACCCTGTCGGTGGTGCAACTAAAAAATCGCGTATCTCACTGCCGCTATTTCTTCACCCTAGACCGGATGTGGTTCTATCGGATCGATACACAGCGGATAGCTATTTAAAAGAGCGGCTCAAAGAGTTGGGCGTTATCTGATCCTAAACCCGGCAATGTTCGGGTTTTTTTAGCGCAAAAATATCTGGAATATTCTTTGCATGCTAGGATAACTGGATGATCAATTATAAGGCGATGCAATGAGCGCTTATCTATCGACCCTAGAGTCGATCTATCTCCCTGCAGTGGTTATGTTTTCTCTATTGGTTGGCAGCTTTCTGAATGTTGTGATTCATCGCCTGCCGATTATGATGATGAATAGCTGGCGCCGTGAAGCCGCTGAATTCTTGGATCAGCAGGAGATAAGCGATGATCAACCTATCTCATTGTCTCAGCCACGCTCACGCTGCCCTCAATGCGGACATGCAATACGCTGGTATGAAAACATCCCAATCCTCTCCTATCTGTTAATTTTGAAAGGGCGCTGTTCAGGATGTGCCAGTTCGATCTCTACGCGTTACCCAATGATCGAAGGGTTGACGGCTGTAGTGGGTCTCACTATTGCGCTCTATTTTGGTTTTACTCTTCAGATGTTGGTGATGCTGTTCGTCAGTTACTCTCTGATTGTCTTGATCTTTATCGATGCAGATCATCAGCTGTTGCCCGATCAGATCACCTTGCCCCTTCTTTGGGCGGGTCTACTGGTTAATCTGGTATTTGGCTGGGTCCCGTTGGACTCTGCAGTGACTGGTGCGATGCTTGGCTATCTGGTTCTTTGGCTGGTGTTCTGGCTGTTTAAGTTGGTAACAGGTAAGGAGGGTATGGGCTACGGCGACTTTAAGTTGCTGTCGGCTCTTGGGGCTTGGGGTGGCTATGCGATCCTTCCCGGAATTATTCTGATCTCATCCGTTGCGGGTGTTATCTATGCACTTGTCGGCGCGTTGTTTGGTCGTCAGGATCTCACTAAACCCATGCCGTTTGGCCCATTTTTAGCCTTAGCTGGATGGCTGATGTTGATTTGGGGTGATCAAATTAATCAATGGTATCTGTCGCTTCTTCTATAGATTCGTTAGACTTGCAGCATATTTTTTAAGGGCTTAAACATGACTGACCACATTGACCCAGAGACGTCTGACGCGACCAGTGAAGATAGCGTAAAGCGACCTCGTGGTATCTATTTGTTACCAAACCTATTTACGACGGGAGCACTGTTCTCAGGTTTCTATGCTGTTATTTCGGGCATGAACGGTCATTTCACTGCAGCGGCAGTCGCCATTTTCGTGGCCATGATTTTTGATGGTTTAGATGGTCGTGTGGCTCGAATGACAAACACACAATCTAAGTTTGGCGCTGAATACGATTCGCTGTCAGATATGGTCTCTTTCGGTGTGGCTCCCGCTCTGGTTAGTTTTACTTGGGTATTACAGAGCTTAGGAAAGTTTGGCTGGGTGGCTGCCTTTATCTACTGCGCCTGTGCTGCACTTCGTTTGGCACGATTTAATACTCAGATTGGCTCTTTGGATAAACGCTACTTTATGGGGCTGCCGAGCCCAGCGGCGGCGGCAACCATTGCTGGATTGATCTGGTTTATGACTGAAAAGGGGATAGACCCAGCCCCATTTGCTTGGTTGATCGCACTCTATGTGGCGCTCATTGGTCTCTCTATGGTGAGTAATGTTCTCTACAACAGCGGTAAAGAGATCAACTTAAAAGGGAAGATCACCTTTGTAAAAATGATTGTGATCGTACTGGTTGTCGCCTTTCTAGCGACAGATCCTGATCTCTACCTGTGGCTTATCTTTCTTGCTTACACTGTATCAGGCCCTATTCAATGGCTGCTTAGAAGTAGAAAACGACAAGCAGAGTAATACATCATTAGAAAGCCACCTTCGGGTGGTTTTTTATTTGTAAGGCATTTGTCAGCTTAGCGACTAATATTAGAGGTATAGCGATAGGAGATTAATTATGTTGATCGGTAAGCCTTCCAAAATTCTAAGCAGTGAAATCACATCTGAATCGGTCTATTTTTCTAGGCGTTCGCTATTGAAAGGACTGGGTTTGGTCGCAGGTGCTGCTTCGATGCCTAGCTATGCGCTGACACAACCCAAGAGTTCCGATCTGCCACTCTATCCTGGTCCTGACTGGTTAAGACCGAAGCTCGAAAGCGCAAAGACAACTTGGAGCGTCGATGAAGAGTTAACGCCTTACGATTCGGTCATTACCTACAACAACTTCTACGAGTTCGGCCTCAATAAAGAGGATCCGTATGAGAGAGCTCAGAATTTTAAGACAGACCCCTGGCAGGTTGAGATAGTGGGTGAGGTAGAGCGCCCGGGTATCTATAACCTGGAGGATCTTCTTGCAAAAGTGGACATAGAAGAGAGGATCTACCGCTTTCGATGCGTAGAGGCATGGTCGATGGTCATTCCTTGGCTCGGTTTCTCTCTGGCTTCACTGATAAAGCAGTTGAATCCAACTTCAAACGCTAAATACGTTGAGTTTGTCACGCTTGAAGACCCAGAGCAGATGCCGGGTCAGCGTTCACTCTTCAGTACCATCGATTGGCCATACAGAGAAGGGTTAAGAATAGATGAGGCAATGCATCCACTGACGTTGTTAGCGGTCGGTGTTTATGGTCAAGCGATGCCTCCACAGAATGGCGCGCCGCTTAGGTTGGTAGTGCCTTGGAAATATGGCTTCAAAAGTATTAAGTCTATCGTGCAGATTCGATTCAGGGAGACCATGCCGCAAAATACTTGGCGCTTAACGGCTTCTCAGGAGTATGGCTTTTATGCCAACGTCAATCCGAATGTAGATCACCCCAGATGGTCGCAAGCGACAGAGAGAAGGCTACCATCATCACTGTTTAATCCGAGAATCATAGAGACTCAAATGTTTAACGGCTATGAAGAGGTCGCACCTCTCTATGCTGGGATGGATCTCTCTAAATGGTATTAACCAGCAGGGGCTTATCTAGACGGCTCATCTGGATAGCACTTTTTACGTCGTTGGCCTTGCCATTGATATGGCTGGTCTACTTGGCCTATAGCAATCAGTTGGGAGCTGATCCAGCGAAAGAGCTTGTCGATGAATTAGGGCAGTGGGCAATTCGGTTTTTGATCCTGACACTCTGTGCATCAACCTTCAGTCGGCGTTTGAATATAAAGTTTTTGCTGCAACATCGGAGAATGGTGGGGCTGTATGCACTCTTTTATGCGGTGCTCCATCTTTTGGCGGTATCGACCTTTATTCTTGGCTGGCGTGTTGATCTGCTGATTAGAGAGTTAACGGATAGGCCCTATATTATGTTGGGTATGGCTGGGCTTTTGTTGCTCATCCCTTTGGGAATTACATCCACAAAAGGGTGGCAGAAAAAATTGGGTCGTAAATGGACAACGCTTCATAAATTGATCTACCCAGCAGCTATGCTAGCGCTGTTACACCTGGTACTACTAATAAGGGCAAGCATTTTAGAGGCGATGATCTATACGCTTTTAATATCTCTACTTTTAATAGAACGATTGTTTAGAAAAAGAAAACCTAAAAAGAGAGAGTGAACTAACACATAAATCCCAGACGTATCCTATATTGAATGTGTTGAATCAATAAAAACAAACTCAAAGTTCAGCTTTGAAAGGAGTGTAACAATGATTCTGCAGCATCTTTCGGGTGTGTTCTATCACCCAGTAAAAGAGTGGAAGTCAATTGATAAAGACTCTTCACTAACACTAAACAATGTCATTATTCAGCTGGTACTGCTGGCACTTATACCACCTATATCGTTATTCATAGGAACTACCCAGGTGGGATGGAGTGTCTCCTATGGTGAATATCACCTGTTGGCGAGCGAATCCGCCTTTGGAGCCGCGGTAGCATTTTACATTGCTATATTAGGCGTCATCGCCGGGTTGACCTACAGCATACGTTGGATGGAGAAAACCTATGGTGCCAACGCGGGTGTTGATGAGTGTGCGCGTTTAGCGCTATACACTGCAACGCCGATGTTGCTGGCAGGGCTCATTGGCCTCTATCCAATGCTGTGGCTCTGCGTGAGTGTCGGAATGTTAGCGGTAGCTTTTAGTGTCTATCTGCTCTACACAGGAGTACCCGTCATAATGCATATTGAAGAGGAGAGAGCGTTTATGTTCTCTACATCAATATTGACGGTTGGTCTTGTAGCGCTTGTCACCATTATGGCTGCGAGCGTTATTCTGTGGAGTACAGTCGTACCGCTGACCATATTAAGTTAAATTTATTTCCCTCAAGGGTTGACGCTCTGTTCAACCTAAGTATAATTCGCGCTCTCGATTACGGAGTCACACCTGATTACAGGTTGATCAGTAACCGAGAGGTGCGAATTAACTGTTTGTTTTTTAAGCAAATAATTGAAAGTTTTTGACGCATAAGACAGTTTTTAATTTTTAAAAAAATATTAAAAACTTGTTGACATGTGATGATGCAATCAATAATATACGCACCTCGCTTGAGACGAGTACTCAAGCAGCCACCAAAAGATCGGTGGCACGCTCTTTAACAATTAATCAGGTAATGCGTGTGGGCGCTTGTTGAGGTTGAGCACAAAAGCTTAACAAGACAAGCAACCTATATGTGAATTCATTTAGCGTAATGTTTTTCTTGA